>NZ_JBHWJQ010000064.1:0-25499 GCF_042731435.1 Streptomyces sp. NPDC059861
GGCCGGGGGCCCGCCCCCCCCAGGCGTGGTGCTGGGGTGGTTAGTGGCTTTCGGGGGTTTTCTGGGGGGGTGGGGGCGCCGTGGGGCGGAGTTTCAGCCAGGTGAGGAAGAAGAGGCCCAGGAGCAGCATGCCCAGGCCGGTCCAGAGGTTGATGTTGATGCCCTCGGCCTTGTCGATCGCGGCGTCGCCGTCGGTGAGGCCGGTGATCGTGACGATGACGCCGTAGAGGACGAACAGGCCGCCGATGATGCGGCGGATGTCGAAGAGGCGGGCGGCCGTCGCGGACCTGCCCTCCAGTTCGGTGACCTCCCGCTGGACGTCGTTCTCGGAGTACTCGGGGCGTTCGGGGTGCTCTGACATGTTTTTGGTCCTTCGCGGTCAGAACGAGAACGGGATGTAGCAGGCGGCAGCCAGGATCACCGCGCCCCAGCCGAGCAGCGCCGGCCTGCGGTACCACGCGTCGTCGCCCTCCGCGGGCGGCTCCGCCATGCCGGGCGAGCGGGTGCCGTAGACGAGTCCCTGGAGTTCCCGTGCGGGCTTGGGGGCGGTGAACAGGGAGACGGCCACCATGACCACCGCGCCGGCGACGAAGCCCGCGATCGCGGAGACGAAGTTGGCGCCCTGGTCGGAGGGGATGTCGATGATGCCCTGCTTGTAGATGACGAAGTAGTTGACCATCGCCGCCGTCGTGCCCGCCAGCAGGCCCCAGAAGCCCGACTTCATCGACGCCCGCTTCCAGAACATGCCGATGATGAAGACGACGAACATCGGGACGTTGAAGAAGGAGAACAGCGTCTGGAGGTAGGCCATGATGTTCGAGAAGGACGACGCCAGGAACGCCGTGCCCACGGAGGCCATGACGCCGATCGCCGTGATCAGGCGGCCGAAGCGCACGTAGTACGTGTCCTCCCGGCCCCGTTCCACGTACTTCGCCCAGATGTCGTTCGTGAACACCGTGTTGAACGACGACACGTTGGCCGCCATACCGGCCATGAAGGCCGCCAGCAGGCCGGTCACCGCGATGCCGAGGACGCCGTTGGGGAGCAGGTCCTGCATCAGGTAGGGGATCGCGTCGTTGTACTGGTAGCCCGACTCGGGTGTGCCGAACCGGGGGATCAGCGCGGCGGCGACCAGGCCCGGGATCATCACCAGGAAGACGATGAAGATCTTCGGGAACGCCGCGATCAGCGGCGTGCGCTGGGCCGCGGAGAGGTTCTTGGCGGACAGCGCGCGCTGGACCTCGGCGAAGTTCGTGGTCCAGTAGCCGAAGGAGAGGACGAAGCCGAGGCCCAGGACGATGGTGAGCCAGTTCGCACCGAGCGGGTTGGGGTCGCCGATGCCGGTGCCGCCCCAGGCGGTCACGAAGTCGTCGCCGTGGCTGGCGGTGAGTGTGTTCGTCAGGCCGTCCCAGCCGCCGGCCTTCTTCAGGCCCAGCACCGTGATCGGGATCAGCGCGGCGAGGATCACGAAGAACTGCAGGACCTCGTTGTAGATCGCCGAGGAGAGGCCGCCGAGGGTGATGTAGGCGAGCACGAAGAAGCCCGCCACGACGATCGCCACCCACTCCGGCCAGCCGAGCAGCGCCTCCACGACGATCGCGAGCGCGTAGAGGTTGACGCCCGCGATCAGGATGGCGGCGAAGGCGAACAGGACCGAACTGAGCAGGTGCGCCGCCTTGTCGAAGCGGAGCAGGAGGAACTCCGGGACCGAGCGGACCTTGGAGCCGTAGTAGAACGGCATCATCACCAGGCCCAGGAAGACCATGGCCGGGATGGCGCCGATCCAGTACCAGTGCGTCGTGTAGACGCCGTACTGCGCGCTGTTGGCGGCCATGCCGAGGATCTCGGTGGCGCCCAGGTTGGCCGCGATGAACGCGAGGCCCGTGACCCAGGCGGGCAGCGAGCGGCCGGACAGGAAGAAGTCGAGGGTGGTCCTGACCGACCGGCGGGCGGCGAAGCCGATGCCGAGGACGACGACGAAGTAGATGCCGAGGATCGTGTAGTCGAGCCAGTTGGTGGGGAGCCGTAGCTCGGCGGACAGATATGTGGGGGTTTGCATACGCACTCGCTTCGTTGCGTGAACTGATCCGGACCGGAACCTACGCCTGAGCGTTTGCTAATTGAACACTTCTGATGTCGAGCTTTGATTGATTGTGATGTTGACGGACGTGGTGAGTTGTGTTTTGGTGTGTTGGGTTCTGTTGAATGATTGAGTGGCTCGAATGAGGAGTCCGCGGTGAAGAAGACCTCGACCCGGCTGGCGGACGGCCGCGAGCTGATCTACTACGACCTGCGTGACGACGCCGTGCGGGACGCGGTCGACCACCGCCCGCTGGAGCGGACCGTGACGACCTCCGAGATCCGCCGCGACGACCTGCTGGGCGACTCGGTCGCCATCGCCTCGCACCGTCAGGGCCGCACCTACCACCCGCCGGCCGACCAGTGCCCGCTGTGCCCGTCTCAGGGCGAACGGCTGAGCGAGATCCCGGACTCGTCGTACGACGTTGTGGTCTTCGAGAACCGTTTCCCCTCGCTCGCCGGTGACTCCGGGCGCTGCGAGGTCGTCTGCTTCACCTCCGACCACAACGCGTCCTTCGCCGACCTGGGCGAGGAACAGGCGCGGCTGGTCCTGGACGCGTGGACCGACCGTACGTCGGAGCTGTCCCATCTGCCCTCCGTCGAGCAGGTCTTCTGTTTCGAGAACCGGGGTGCGGAGATCGGTGTGACACTGGGTCACCCGCACGGGCAGATCTACGCCTACCCCTTCACCGCCCCTCGCACCGCACTGATGCTCCGGTCCCTGGCGGCCCACCGGGAGGCCACGGGCGGGGAGAACCTCTTCGACGCCGTCGTGGAGCGCGAGCTCGCCGGCGAGCGCGTCGTCCTTGCGGGTGAACACTGGGTGGCCTTCGTGCCGTACGCCGCGCACTGGCCGTACGAGGTCCACCTGTACCCGCGGCGCCGGGTGCCCGACCTGCTCGCGCTGGACGAGGCGGCACGCTCGGAATTCCCCCAGGTCTATCTGGAACTCTTGAGGCGCTTCGACCGGATCTTCGGCGAGGGTGAGCCTCCGACGCCGTACATCGCCGCCTGGCACCAGGCGCCGTTCGGCCAGCTGGTGGAGTTCGAGGGCGTCAGCCGTGACGACTTCGCACTTCACCTGGAGCTTTTCACCATTCGCCGAACTTCCGGCAAGCTGAAGTTTCTCGCGGGTTCCGAATCCGGCATGAGCGTGTTCATCAACGACGTGCCGCCGGAGCGCGCGGCCGAGCGACTGCGAGAGGTAGCTAGTTCATGAGCGGGAAGTACCTGGTCACCGGTGGAGCGGGATACGTGGGCAGCGTGGTCGCCCAGCATCTGCTGGAGGCGGGCCACGAGGTCGTCGTCCTCGACAACCTGTCCACCGGATTCCGCGAGGGTGTGCCCGCCGGTGCCTCCTTCGTGGAGGGCGACGTCCGCGACGCCGCGAAGTGGCTGGACTCCTCGTTCGACGCGGTGCTCCACTTCGCCGCCTTCTCCCAGGTCGGCGAGTCCGTCGTGAAGCCGGAGAAGTACTGGGACAACAACGTCGGCGGCACCATGGCCCTGCTCGCCGCCATGCGGGCGGCCGGGGTGCGCAAGCTGGTCTTCTCCTCCACGGCCGCGACCTACGGCGAGCCGCGGGAGGTCCCGATCGTCGAGTCCGCGCCGGCCTCGCCGACCAACCCCTACGGTGCCTCCAAGCTCGCCGTCGACCACATGATCACCGGCGAGGCGAAGGCGCACGGGCTCGGCGCGGTGTCGCTGCGCTACTTCAACGTCGCCGGCGCGTACGGCGAGTTCGGCGAACGCCACGACCCCGAGTCGCACCTCATCCCGCTGGTCCTCCAGGTGGCCCAGGGCAGGCGCGACGCGATCTCCGTCTACGGCGACGACTACCCGACGCCGGACGGCACCTGCGTACGCGACTACATCCACGTCGCGGACCTCGCGGAGGCGCACCTGCTGGCCGTCGGCGCGGCCGTACCCGGCGAGCACCTGATCTGCAACCTCGGCAACGGCAACGGCTTCTCCGTCCGCGAGGTCGTCGAGACGGTCCGGCAGGTCACCGGCCACCCGATCCCCGAGGTCGCGGCCCCGCGCCGGGGCGGCGACCCGGCGGTGCTGGTGGCGTCGGCGCAGACCGCCCGCGAACGGCTCGGCTGGAACCCGTCCCGCGCGGACCTCGCCGCAATCGTCGCGGACGCCTGGGAGTTCGCGCAGCGGCGCGGCAAGTAGAGACGTACGGAAGGTCAGGGGTCAGGGCATGAGCGAGGCCAGAGAGACGGACGCCGGGGTTGTCGCAGAGCGGTTCCGGGAGCTGTACGGGGCCGATCCGCAGGGCGTGTGGGCCGCGCCGGGGCGGGTCAACCTCATCGGCGAGCACACCGACTACAACGACGGCTTCGTGATGCCGTTCGCGCTGCCGCACACCGCGGTCGCCGCGGTCTCCCGGCGCACCGACGGCGTGCTGCGGCTGCACTCGGCGGACGTCGAGGGCGGCGTGGCCGAGCTGCGCGTGGACGCCCTGGAGCCGGAGTCGGACCGGAACTGGACGGCGTACCCGGCGGGCGTCGTCTGGGCGTTGCGCGCCGCGGGCCACGAGGTGACCGGCGCGGACGTCCACCTGGCCTCCACGGTCCCGGCGGGCGCGGGCCTGTCGTCCTCGGCGGCGCTGGAGGTGGTGATCGCCCTGGCCCTGAACGAGCTGTACGAACTCGGCCTGAGGGGCTGGCAGCTGGCCCGCCTGTGCCAGCGCGCCGAGAACGTCTACGTCGGCGCCCCCGTCGGGATCATGGACCAGACCGCGTCCGCCTGCTGCACCGCGGGCCACGCCCTGTTCCTCGACACCCGCGACCTCTCCCAGCGTCAGATCCCCTTCGACCTCGCCGCCGAGGGCATGCGCCTGCTGGTGGTCGACACCCGGGTCAAGCACGAGCACAGCACCGGCGAGTACGGCAAGCGCCGCGCCGGCTGCGAGAAGGGCGCCGCCCTGCTGGGCGTCGACGCCCTGCGCGACATCCCGTACGACGGGCTGGACGCGGCGCTCGACCGCCTCGGCGACGACGAGGAGGTGCGCCGTCTGGTCCGGCACGTGGTCACCGAGGACGAGCGCGTCGAACGCGTCGTCTCCCTGCTGGAGTCGGGCGGGACCCGGGCGATCGGCCCCGTCCTCACCGAGGGCCATGCCTCTCTGCGCGACGACTTCCGCATCTCCTGCCCTGAGCTGGACCTGGTCGTCGACACCGCCCTGTCGGCCGGAGCGCTCGGCGCCCGGATGACGGGCGGCGGCTTCGGCGGCTCGGCGATCGTGCTCGCGGAGGTGGCGGACGTCGACGGCGTCACCAAGGCGGTCCAGGAGGCGTTCGCGGTGGCGGGCTTCACGGCGCCCCGGGTGTTCGAGGCGGTGCCTTCGCCGGGGGCGCGGCGGCTTCGGTAGGGCGGCCGCCGTCAGCCGGTGACCAGGCGCTTCGTCAGCGTGAACTCCGTGATGCCGGGCGGGTAGTCGGGGATCGTGCCCACCACCTCGTACCCCTGTCTGCGGTAGAAGTCCGGGGCCTGGAAGTCCCAGGTCTCCACGCGGGCGGCGGTGCAGCGGCGCTTATCGCGGGCGATGCGCTCCGCCTCCGTCAGCAGGCGCGAGCCCAGGCCGCTGCCCCGGTGGCGGCCGTCGACCCAGAGGTACGTCACGTGCAGCCAGGTCGCCCAGGTGTGCCCGACCAGGCCGCCGGCCAGGTCGCCGGTCGCGTCCAACACCCAGACGTGCAAGGGGGCTTCGCGGGCGGCGGGGGTTCCGCGCAGGGCGCGCAGGACGGGTGAGGCTGCCGTATTGGTGTCGCGGAGCCGCGAACGGAGAAGATCGCGCCGGGTCCTGTCGACTTCTGTCTCAATACGAAACATGCGGCTCACCATAAACGCGCCGGACAGCCAGTTCTGCAAATTGGCTTCCGCTCCTGCCCCCCGCCCGTACTCTGATGAAAGCACCGGTGGGGGCCGGTGCTGTTCAGGGGGCGAGACAAGTCGGGTACGACGCCCGAAGTGGGGGTAGCAGTTCCTGCACGGCGGCGGCCGTGCGGCTGCGGCGACCCCGTCCTGGGGGAACGGCTGAGACAACAACCCAGGACTGCTTCGGGCGTCGTGCCCGCACCGGTCACCGGCTCCCGTCGATGGGCGTCCCCTGCTCTTCCAGAGCTCGGGGAAGGGGGTTTCGTGGTACGCATCCGAGTCCTGGTCGTCGACGACCACCGCATCTTCGCCGAGTCCCTCGCGGCGGCACTCGCCGCCGAGCCGGACGTCGACGTCTCCGCGGCCGGCAGTGGTCCCGCCGCGGTACGCAGCCTGGAGCGCGCGGCCGCCGAGGGCCGCCGTTTCGACGTGCTGCTCGTCGACGCCGACCTGGGTGGCACCGCGCCCGGGATACGGCCCGCCGTGCCCGTGCAGGAGGGCGGCGACGGGGTCGTGGACGGGATCTCCCTGGTCGCGGGGGTCCGTGTCGCACAGCCCGGCGTGCGGGTCGTCGTGCTCGCCGAGAAGGACGATCCCCGGCGGGCGGCGCTCGCCCTGCAGGCCGGCGCGAGCGGCTGGGTCGCCAAGGACTGCTCGCTGTCCCGGCTGCTCACCGTCATCCGGGGGGTGCTGCGCGACGAGACCCATCTGCCGCCCGCCCTGCTCACCGGCGTGCTGCGCGAGCTGACCGCGGCCCGCAGGCACCGCACCGAGAGCGAACGGCTGGTGGAGTCCCTCACGCCGCGCGAGCGGGAGGTGCTGCGCTGCATGGTCGCGGGCCTGGGCCGCAAGGCCGTCGCCGAGCGCCTCTACCTCTCCCCGCACACCGTACGCACCCATATGCAGAACGTCCTCGGCAAACTCGGCGTCCACTCCACCCTCGCCGCCGTCGCCCTCGCCCGCCGCGCGGGCGTGGGCCCGGCCGACCTGGGCCCGACGGGCCGCATCACCCCGGAGGAAAGCAACAGCGCCTGAGAACCACGCACCGGCCACGACTGTGCAACCCCCTCGGGGACGCGTGATCGGACGCGGCTGGGCAGCTTGCTTCAGGGGCGCGGGGAACTGCGCGACCAGCCACCCCCGGCCCGCGGACGACCGACGGCCCTATCCGGGAATGTTGTCGAACGGCGCCGTCAACTGGCGCAACAACGCCGCGAGTTCAGCCCGCTGCGCACGGGACAGCTCCGCAAGGATCGCCCGCTCCTGGTCGAGCAGCCCCGCCAGCGCCTGGTCCGCACGATCCCGGCCCTCGTCGGTGAGCCGGACCAGCACGCCCCGCCGGTCGCTGGGATCGGGCAACCGCTCGACCAGGCCCTTCTTCGCCAGCCGGTCGATACGGTTCGTCATCGTGCCCGAGGTGACCAGCGTCTGGGTCAGCAACTGTCCCGGCGACAACTGATACGGCGTCCCCGCCCGGCGCAGCGCCGTCAGGACGTCGAACTCCCACGGCTCCAGACTGTGCTCGGAGAAGGCCAGCCGACGCGCGCGGTCCAGGTGCCGGGCCAGCCGGCTCACCCGGCTGAGCACCTCAAGCGGTTCCACGTCGAGGTCCGGGCGCTCCCGGCGCCACGCTGCGACCAGCCGATCGACCTCGTCCTCCATGACGATCAGTGTAGTGGTTGTGTCGACATGAAGTCTCTTGACGTCGAGATACTTGGGTTGCCAAGCTGAGGGCATGGCCGACCCCACCTGGGACCCTGCCCAGTACCTGCGGCACGCCGGACACCGCTCCCGCCCCTTCACGGACCTCCTGGCCCACGTCCCCGAGCCGCCCACCGAACCGCCCCGCATCGCCGACCTCGGCTGCGGACCCGGACACCTCACCGCGCTCCTCGCCGCCCGCCGGCCCACCGCCCGCGTCACCGGCTACGACAACTCCCCGGAGATGCTTCAGCGCGCCCGCGCCGAGCACCCCGGCACCGCCCGCCTCGACTACGCCCACGCCGACCTGCGCACCTGGACTCCCGGTGAGCCGTACGACCTGATCCTCAGCAACGCCACGCTCCAGTGGATCCCCGGGCACGAGAACCGGTTCGCCGACTGGATCGCCGGACTCGTCCCGGGCGGCACCTTCGCCTTCCAGGTCCCCGGCAACTTCGCCACCCCCAGTCACCGCCTGATGCGCGAGCTGGCCACGTCCCCGCGCTGGGCGGACCGCCTCGCCGGCGCCCTGCGGCACGACGACGCCGTCCTCACCCCCGAGGCGTACCTGGAACGCCTCACCGACCTCGGCTGCACGGCCGACGTCTGGGAGAGCACGTACATCCATCTCCTCACCGGCGAGGACCCGGTCCTGGACTGGGTGAAGGGCACCGGCCTGCGCCCGGTCCTGACCGCCCTCGCCGACGACGCGGAGGCGGCACGCGCCTTCGAGGACGAGTACCGCACGGCCCTGCGCGAGGCCTACCCGCCGAGCAGCCACGGCACCCCGTTCCCGTTCCGCCGCGTCTTCGCCGTCGCCCACAAGGAGCCCTGATGATCACCACCGGTTGGGCCTGCGCGCGTACTACGGGGACGTTCTCGGCATGACGGGGATCCCCGAGTCGCCGGCGCTCGGGGCGCGCGGCGGCTGCCGGCTCCGGACCGGTCCCGTGCGGCCTGCCCGCGGCGGGTGCGGCCGCCGGGACCGCGATCCGCTGACGGTCGAATGAAGAGGGGGATCCCGGGAGCGGCGGCGGCCGCTTCCGAGATCCCCACTTCTGTTCCGGCCCGCGGCCTCAGTTCTTGCGATGCCCGATCAGCCGCGGTTTCTGCTCCAGGCCGTCCAGCCCGTGCCACGCCAGGTTCACCAGGTGCGCCGCCACCTCGGCCTTCTTGGGCTTGCGCACCTCCAGCCACCACTGCCCGGTCAGCGCGACCATCCCGACCAGCGCCTGGGCGTACAGCGGGGCCAGTTTCGAATCGAAGCCGCGGCTCTTGAACTCGCGGCCCAGGATGTCCTCCACCTGGGTGGCGATGTCCGAGATCAACGAGGCGAAGGAACCCGTCGACTGGGGGATGGGGGAGTCACGGACCAGGATGCGGAAACCGTCCGTGTACTCCTCGATGTAGTCCAGCAGCGCGAAGGCCGCCTGTTCGCACAGCTCGCGCGGGTGGCCCGCCGTCAGCGAGCTGGTCACCATGTCCAGCAGGCGGCGCATCTCACGGTCCACGACGACCGCGTACAGCCCTTCCTTGCCGCCGAAGTGCTCGTACACCACCGGCTTGGAGACCCCCGCCTTCGCCGCGATCTCCTCCACCGACGTGCCCTCGAAGCCCTTCGCGGCGAAGAGGGTGCGACCGATCTCCAGCAACTGCTGGCGCCGCTCCGCACCGGTCATACGGGTACGGCGCGTCCGCCGCGGCTTGTCGTTGCTGGGGGTGCTGGAGTCGGTCGCCACAGCGTCAATCATGCCGCCTCGGCCGTCTCCCGCCGGCGTCGGGAGCCGCCTTCCCCGTCCTGACGGCGGGAATCGATACGCGAGCGTGACGGCCAGCGCACGTCGTACGCCCACCCGGCGAGCTCGAACCAGCGGATCAGCCGGGCGGAGGAGTCGATCTGGCCGCGCTCCACACCGTGCCGCGCCGAGGTCGGGTCGGCGTGGTGCAGGTTGTGCCAGGACTCACCGCAGGACAGGACCGCCAGCCACCACACGTTGCCCGAGCGGTCCCGCGACTTGAACGGCCGCTTGCCCACCGCGTGGCAGATCGAGTTGATCGACCAGGTCACGTGGTGCAGCAGCGCCACCCGGACCAGCGAGCCCCAGAAGAACCCGGTGAACGCCCCCCACCAGGACATCGTCACCAGACCGCCGATCAGCGCGGGCAGCGCCAGGGACAGCAGCGTCCAGACGATGAACTGCCGGGAGATCGCCCGCAGCGTCCGGTCCTTGATCAGATCCGGCGCGTACTTGTCCTGCGGGGTGCGCTCTTCGTCGAACATCCATCCGATGTGGGCCCACCACAGGCCCTTCATCAGCGCCGGGAGCGTCTCGCCGTACCGCCACGGCGAGTGCGGGTCACCCTCCGCGTCGGAGAACTGGTGATGCTTGCGATGGTCGGCCACCCAGCGCACCAGGGGACCCTCGACCGCCATCGACCCGGCGATCGCCAGCGCGATCTTCAGGGGCCGCTTGGCCTTGAACGAACTGTGGGTGAAGTGCCGGTGGAAACCGATCGTGATGCCGTGGCAGCCGAGGAAGTAGAAGAAGACCAGCAGACCCAGGTCCAGCCAGCTCACTCCCCACCCCCACGCCAGCGGCACCGCCGCGAGGAGAGCGAGGAACGGGACGACGATGAAGAGCAGGAGCGCGCCCTGCTCGACGGAACCCTTGCGGTCGCCGCCGAGCGTGGCGGGCGGAAGCGAATCGGCGGTGTCCTGTGAGGTCGACTTCGGGGCGTCGTCGATCACATCGGAACTCGTGGTCATGGGGCGTCCCCTGTGGGGTCGTGGATTGAGGCAGGTGCCGGGCTGTGGGTACCGCGTACGACTCGGGGCGAGACATTCCTACGGTTCCGTAACCTACGGCGTAGTAAGTATGGCAGCGCGTCGCGCGGCGGCAAGAGCCCGTGATCCTGCGCGTCCCGGCCGACACCTATCCTGGAAGTCGGTCGGACAGCGCGGTCCGCTCTGATTCCTTCCCCGGAAGTCCGGCCCGTAATACGGCTCCCCGCCGTGCGACGGTCACCGGGTTCCCTCCCACACGAGCTTCAGACGAGCTTCAACACTGCAAGGAGCCGCACCTGTGAGCAGTGCCGACGACCAGACCACGACGACCAGCAGTGAGCTGCGCGCCGACATCCGCCGGCTCGGCGACCTCCTCGGTGAGACCCTTGTCCGCCAGGAGGGCCCTGAGCTGCTGGAACTCGTCGAAAGGGTACGCCGCCTCACCCGGGAGGACGGCGAGGCCGCCGCCGAGCTGCTGCGCGGCACCGAACTGGAGACCGCGGCCAAGCTGGTCCGCGCCTTCTCCACCTATTTCCACCTGGCCAACGTCACCGAGCAGGTGCACCGGGGCCGCGAGCTGCGCGCCCGCCGCGCCGCCGAGGGCGGGCTTCTGTCCCGCACCGCCGACCGGCTGAAGGACGCCGATCCCGAGCACCTCAGGGAGACCGTCCGCCATCTCAATGTTCGTCCGGTGTTCACGGCTCACCCCACGGAAGCCGCCCGCCGTTCGGTCCTCAACAAGCTGCGGCGCATCGCCCAGCTGCTGGAGACCCCGGTCATCGAGTCCGACCGCCGCCGCCACGACATCCGGCTGGCCGAGAACATCGACCTCGTCTGGCAGACCGACGAGCTGCGCGTCGTACGCCCCGAACCGGCCGACGAGGCCCGCAACGCGATCTACTACCTCGACGAGCTGCACGCCGGCGCCGTCGGCGACGTCCTGGAGGACCTGACGGCGGAGCTGGAGCGCGTCGGCGTCAAGCTCCCCGACGACACCCGCCCCGTCACCTTCGGCACGTGGATCGGCGGCGACCGCGACGGCAACCCCAACGTGACCCCCGAGGTCACCTGGGAGGTGCTGATCCTCCAGCACGAGCACGGCATCAACGACGCCCTGGAGATGATCGACGAGCTCCGCGGCTTCCTGTCGAACTCCATCCGCTACACCGGCGCCACCGAGGACCTCCTGGAATCCCTCCGGGCCGACCTGGACCAGCTGCCCGAGATCAGCCCCCGCTACAAGCGCCTCAACGCCGAGGAGCCCTACCGCCTCAAGGCCACCTGCATCCGGCAGAAGCTGGAGAACACCAAGCAGCGCCTCGCCAAGGGCACCCCGCACCAGGCCGGCCGCGACTACCTCGGCACCGGCGAGCTGCTCCACGACCTCAAGCTGATCCAGGCCTCCCTGCGCGCCCACCGCGGCGGCCTCTTCGCCGACGGCCGGCTGGACCGCACCATCCGCACGCTGTCCGCCTTCGGCCTCCAGCTCGCCACCATGGACGTACGCGAGCACGCGGACGCCCACCACCACGCGCTCGGCCAGCTCTTCGACCGGCTCGGCGAGGAGTCCTGGCGGTACGCCGACATGCCGCGCGACTACCGCACGAAGCTTCTCGCCAAGGAACTCCGCTCGCGCCGCCCGCTGGCCCCCAGCCCCGCCCCCGTCGACGCGGCCGGCGCCAAGACCATCGGCGTGTTCCGGACGGTCAAGCGGGCCCTTCAGGTCTTCGGGCCCGAGGTCATCGAGTCGTACATCATCTCGATGTGCCAGGGCGCCGACGACGTCTTCGCCGCCGCGGTCCTCGCCCGCGAGGCCGGCCTGGTCGACCTGCACGCCGGCTGGGCCAAGATCGGCATCGTGCCGCTGCTGGAGACCACGGACGAGCTCAAGGCCGCCGACTCCATCCTGGAGGACATGCTCGCCGACCCGTCCTACCGGCGGCTCGTCGCACTCCGCGGGGACGTCCAGGAGGTCATGCTCGGATACTCCGACTCCTCCAAGTTCGGCGGCATCACGACCTCCCAGTGGGAGATCCACCGGGCGCAGCGGCGCCTGCGTGACGTCGCCCACCGGTACGGCGTACGACTGCGGCTCTTCCACGGCCGCGGCGGCACCGTCGGCCGTGGCGGCGGCCCCACCCACGACGCGATCCTCGCCCAGCCCTGGGGCACCCTGGAGGGCGAGATCAAGGTGACCGAGCAGGGCGAGGTCATCTCCGACAAGTACCTGATCCCGTCCCTGGCCAGGGAGAACCTGGAGCTGACGGTCGCCGCGACCCTCCAGGCCTCCGCCCTGCACACCGCGCCCCGGCAGTCCGTGGAGGCCCTCGCCCGCTGGGACGCCGCGATGGACCTGGTCAGCGACGCGGCGCACGCGGCGTACCGCAGGCTGGTGGAGGACCCGGACCTGCCGGCGTACTTCTTCGCCTCCACCCCCGTCGACCAGCTCGCGGACCTGCACCTCGGCTCCCGGCCGTCCCGCCGCCCCGACTCCGGCGCGGGCCTCGACGGGCTGCGAGCCATCCCGTGGGTGTTCGGCTGGACCCAGTCCCGGCAGATCGTCCCCGGCTGGTTCGGCGTCGGCTCCGGCTTCAAGGCGCTGCGCGAGGCGGGCCTCGACACCGTGCTCGACGAGATGTACGGGCAGTGGCACTTCTTCCGCAACTTCGTCTCCAACGTCGAGATGACGTTGGCCAAGACCGACCTGCGGATCGCCGGCCACTACGTCGACACCCTCGTCCCGGACGAGCTGAAGCACGTCTTCGACACCATCCGCGCCGAGCACGCCCTCACCGTCGCCGAGATCCTGCGGATCACGGGCGGGGACGAACTCCTCGACGCCCAGCCGGTGCTGAAGCAGACCTTCACCGTCCGCGACGCCTACCTGGACCCGATCTCCTACCTCCAGGTCGCCCTCCTCAAGCGCCAGCGCGACGCCGCCGCCGCGGGCGCCGAGCCGGACCCGCTGCTCGCGCGGGCCCTGCTCCTCACCGTGAACGGCGTGGCGGCCGGCCTGCGCAACACGGGCTGAGAACCACGGACACAGGTGTGCCCCCGTGCTCCTCACGAGCACGGGGGCACACCCGCGTCCTGGGTCCTACACGACGACGAAGGTCGCGGTGATCAGCGCCAACCCCGAGCCGGCCATCACCCAGGCCGCCCGCATCCGCCCCAGCCCGCCCGCGACCACGACCGAGCCCAGCAACAGCGCGCCGCCCAGCGGCACCCAGGAGTACAGCACGCCGCCGGGCCCGGACCGCACGACCTCCCTGCCGCCGGGCTTCATCACCACGGTGTACGTCTGCCCGTCCCGCACGGCGGCGGTCTTCTCGATGACGACCCGGTCGCGGGCCTGCGACCCCGCGGAGATCGGTGTGTAGGGGCCCGAGCAGGTGGCGTCCCCGCAGCCGGTCACCTTGACCGTCCCGCTCTCCCGCCCCTTGGTGAGCATCACATACTGGGCGGTGCTCCAGGACGCCCACACCCCCGCGATCAGTATCAGCGCCGCGACGACACCCATCGCCACGAGCCGCCCGAACCGCAGCGCGACGGACGCGCCCTGACTGGAGACGACGGCAGAAGGCATGGCCGCGATCCTTGGCCATGCCTGCACGGGCAGTCAACCGAGGTGGGTGACAAGTCAGGAGTTGTACGAACTCTGCGCCCGCTCCAGTCCCTCGCTCAGCAGACACTCCACTCCGTCCGCCGCCCGGTCCACGAAGTAGTCCAGCTCCTTGCGCTCGGCGGACGAGAAGTCCTTGAGCACGAAGTCGGCCACCTGCATACGCCCCGGAGGCCGCCCGATCCCGAACCGCACCCGGTGATAGTCCGGGCCCATCGTCTTCGTCATCGACTTGAGCCCGTTGTGTCCGTTGTCGCCGCCCCCGAGCTTCAGGCGCAGCGTCCCGTAGTCGATGTCCAGCTCGTCGTGGATCGCGACCACTTGGGCGAGCGGCACCTTGTAGAAGTCGCGCAGCGCGTTCACCGGGCCGCCCGAGAGGTTCATGAACGACATCGGCTTCGCCAGGATCACCCGGCGGCTCGCCGGCCCCGGCGGACCGATCCGGCCCTCGACGACCTGCGCCTGCGCCTTGCCCGCCCGCTTGAACCTGCCCCCGATCCGCTGCGCGAGCAGATCCGCCACCATGAAGCCCACGTTGTGCCGGTTCATCGCGTACTCGGGCCCCGGATTGCCCAGCCCCACGATCAGCCAGGGGGCACCCGCGTCGGTCGTCACGTCCATATCTCCTTAGATACGCCGCCAGCCGCCGCCTCCGCGAGGGAAGCAGCGGCTGGCAAGCTACCGGCGATCAGGCCTCGATCAGGCCTCCGCAGCGGCCTGTTCGCCCTCGCCGCCCTCGGCGGCCTCCTCGCCCTCCGGAGCCTCCTCGGCCTGCGCGGCCAGGACCTGCAGGACGACAGCGTCCTCCTCGACGGCCAGCGTGACACCGTTCGGAAGCTTGATGTCCTTGGCGTGGATCGAGGCACCGGCCTGCAGGCCCTCCACGGAGACGGTGAAGCTCTCCGGGATGTGGGTGGCCTCGGCGTCGACCGGAAGCGCGTTCAGCACGTGCTCCAGCAGGTTGCCACCCGCCGCCAGCTCGCCCTCGGCGACGACCGGGACCTCGACGGTGACCTTCTCGCCGCGCTTGACCAGCTGCAGGTCGACGTGCTCCAGGAAGCCCCTCAGCGGGTCACGCTGCACGGACTTCGGGATCGCCAGCTCGTTGGACTTGCCGTCGATGTCCAGGGAGATCAGGACGTTCGGCGTACGCAGCGCCAGCAGCAGCTCGTGACCCGGGAAGGTCAGGTGCAGCGGGTCGGAACCGTGGCCGTACAGCACACCGGGAACCTTGTTGTCGCGGCGGATACGACGGGCGGCACCCTTGCCGAACTCCGTACGGGACTCGGCGGCGAGCTTCACCTCGGACATGACGATCACTCCTCGTAGAACTGGGAACGGACGTGGTCACCCGGCCACGAACGGCCTGCTACGAAGAGCGCGTCGATAACGGACCGCCGTATTCCGTCCGGAAACGGACTACGGCCTCCCTCGCCGAGCAACCTCAACAGAGTACTCGGCGGGGAGGCCGTAGAAAAATCGATCAAGCCTGAGCGCTAGCGGCTCACTGCTCGTCGAACAGGCTCGTCACCGAACCGTCCTCGAACACCTCGCGCACCGCGCGCGCGATGGTCGGCGCGATCGACAGCACCATGATCTTGTCCATGTCCCGGGCCAGCTCACCCGGCGTCGGCAGCGTGTTCGTGAACACGAACTCGCTCACCCGCGAGTTCTTCAGCCGGTCCGCCGCCGGACCCGACAGCACACCGTGCGTGGCCGTCACGATCACGTCCTCCGCGCCGTGCGCGAACAGCGCGTCGGCGGCGGCACAGATCGTCCCACCCGTGTCGATCATGTCGTCGACCAGGACACACACCCGGCCCTTGACCTCACCGACGACCTCGTGGACCGTCACCTGGTTCGCGACGTCCTTGTCCCGCCGCTTGTGGACGATCGCCAGCGGCGCACCCAGCCGGTCGCACCAGCGGTCCGCGACCCGCACCCGGCCGGCGTCCGGCGAGACCACCGTCAGCTTCTCGCGGTCCACCTTCTTGCCCACGTAGTCCGCGAGCAGCGGCAGCGCGAACAGATGGTCCACCGGACCGTCGAAGAAGCCCTGGATCTGGTCCGTGTGCAGATCCACGGTCAGGATCCGGTCCGCCCCGGCCGTCTTCATCATGTCCGCGATCAGACGCGCCGAAATCGGTTCACGACCCCGGTGCTTCTTGTCCTGCCGCGCGTAACCGTAGAACGGCACGATGACGGTGATGGAGCGCGCCGACGCCCGCTTCAGGGCGTCGATCATGATCAACTGCTCCATGATCCACTTGTTGATCGGAGCCGTGTGGCTCTGGATCAGGAAGCAGTCGGCGCCGCGCGCCGACTCCTGGTACCGCACATAGATCTCGCCGTTGGCGAAGTCGAAGGCCTTGGTCGGGACGACCCCGACACCCAGCTGCTGGGCGACCTCCTCGGCAAGCTCGGGGTGGGCGCGGCCGGAGAAGAACATCATCTTCTTCTCGCCGGTCGTCTTGATCCCGGTCACAGCACTGTCTCCTCAGAGGTGTCTCAGCTGGATGTTGACACGACGTCTCAACTGGACGAAAAGCGTCGTCTCAGCTGGTGGGGTGCGGGTGTGCACTTATCACGGTACGCCGTCCCAGACGCATCTGTTTCCGGTCAGCCTTCGCCTTCCGGCTTCCGGGAAGCCGCCTCGGCCGCCTTCGCGGCCGCACTCCCCGGACGCTTACGAGCCACCCAACCCTCGATATTCCGTTGCTGACCCCGGGCCACGGCCAGTGAACCGGGCGGCACGTCCTTCGTGATCACGGACCCGGCGGCGGTGTAAGCACCGTCCCCGATCGTGACAGGCGCCACAAACATGTTGTCCGAGCCCGTCTTGCAGTGCGACCCGACGGTGGTGTGGTGCTTCTCCTCGCCGTCGTAGTTCACGAACACGCTCGCGGCGCCGATGTTGGAGTTGTCGCCGATCGTCGCGTCCCCGACGTACGACAGATGCGGCACCTTCGTGCCCTCACCGATCGAGGCGTTCTTGGTCTCGACGTACGTCCCGATCTTGCCCTTGCGTCCCAGCCGCGTCCCGGGACGCAGATAGGCGTACGGCCCCACCGTCGCCTCCGGACCGACCACCGCCCCGTCCGACACGGTGTTGTCGACCCGGGCGCCGGCCCCGACCCGGGTGTCCTTCAGCCGGCTGTTCGGGCCGACCTCGCAGCCCGCGCCGAGGTGCGTCGAGCCCTGCAGCAGCGTGTTCGGGAGCACCACGACGTCCTGCTCGAACGTCACGCCCGCATCGACCCACGTCGAGCCCGGATCCACGACGGTGACACCGTCCAGCATGGCGGCGGTCAGCAACCGGTCGTTCAGGATCCGGCGGGCCTCGGCGAGCTGCACACGGTTGTTGATCCCCGCGATCTCACGGTGATCACCGGCCACGGAGGCGCCGACGCGGTGCCCGGCCTCACGGAGGATGCCGAGGACGTCCGTCAGATACTCCTCGCCCTGACTGTTGTTCGTCCGGACCTGCCCCAGCGCCTCGGCCAGCAGCCGACCGTCGAACGCGAACACACCCGAGTTGATCTCCCGGATCGCCCGCTGCTCGTCGGAGGCGTCCTTGTGCTCGACGATCGCCGTCACCGCGCCCGAGGCGGGGTCCCGCACGATCCGCCCGTACCCGGTGGCGTCCGGCACCTCGGCGGTCAGCACGGTGACCGCGTTGCCGTCCTCGGAGTGGGTGCGGGCGAGGTTCTTGAGCGTCTCGCCAGTCAGGAGCGGGGTGTCACCGCAGACGACCACGACGGTCCCCGCGAGACCGTCGCCCAGCTCCTCCAGGCCCATGCGGACGGCGTGCCCGGTGCCGTTCTGCTGCGCCTGGACGGCGGTGCGCACGTCCGGGGCGACGTCGCCGAGGTGAGCGGTGACCTGCTCCCGGGCGTGCCCGACGACCACGACGAGGTTCTCGGGCTTCAACTCACCGGCGGCGGCGAGGACATGGCCCACCAGGGAACGTCCGCAGATCTCGTGCAGGACCTTCGGTGTGGCCGACTTCATACGGGTGCCCTCACCCGCTGCGAGTACGACGACGGCTGCCGGGCGAATGGCGCTCACGGGATGCCCTTCGGCTGTGGAGGGGGTGTGGACAACCGCAGGATACCGGGGTGGCTGTGGGGCGGGACGAGAGCGGGCCCTGACATGGTCGTCAGGGCCCGGCCGTGGTCTCGCGCAGGAGCTCCCCCATCAGGATTCGAACCTGAACTTAAGGGACCAAAACCCTTAGTGCTGCCTGGTTACACCATGGGGGATGGAACTCGGCCGAACCGGACATCAGGTCGGGCCGCCGAGTCGGCACCCAACACTATGCCGTACCAGGGGCCTTCCATGCGACGGTACGGCTCGCCGCTCGATCCGTACGCGTACCACCCGGTCGGAATCAGGTGTTCCGGCGATGAACGTTCCCGGTTCGGCAGTTCGAGGGATTCCGGCTGGATTCGTTGTTGTTCGGCTACGGAGTGTGGTGTGGCCAAGTCGTCGAAACTCACCGGAAAAGCAATGGCCCCCGCCCGTAGGCTGGAGGGCATGACCACGACGGGGGAAGAGCGCGCCCAGGGCCTGTCCGGCCCGTGGTGGTGGGCGAGATGGCGCAGTGCCGTACTGGACGGGACGCTCGCGCTGCTGTCCGCGGTCGAGTGCGGTGTCGAAGGTGTGCCGTTCGCGCGGGACGCGGGAATCCCGGTCGCCGCGGGTGTCGTCTTCGGCCTGCTGGCCGGCTCGACGCTGCTGCTGCGCCGGATGTGGCCGATCCCCGTCGTGCTGGTGTCGATCGCGATCTCACCGGCCCAGATGGGCTTCCTGCTGACCATCGTCGGCCTCTACACCCTCGCCGCGTCGGAGCTGCCCCGCCGGATCATCACGGCGCTGGCGGGCATGTCGCTCGTGGGCACGCTGGTGGTGACGTTCGTCCGGGCGCGGCAGGACATGACGCGGGGGGATGTGGGGATCGGCGAGTGGGTCGTCCCCTTCGTCTCCATCACCGCGTCGCTGGGCGTGACCGCACCGCCGTTGCTGCTGGGCCTGTACGTGGGTGCTCGGCGCCGGTTGATGGAGAGCCTGCGGGAGCGCGCCGACAGCCTGGAGCGGGAGCTTCAGCTGCTCGCGGAGCGGGCGGAGGAGCGGGCCGAGTGGGCGCGCAACGAGGAGCGGACGCGGATCGCGCGGGAGATGCACGACGTGGTCGCGCATCGGGTGAGTCTGATGGTCGTGCACGCCGCCGCGTTGCAGGCCGTCGCCCGGAAGGATCCCGAGAAGGCCGTGAAGAACGCGGCGCTGGTCGGTGACATGGGGCGGCAGGCGCTGACCGAGCTGCGGGAGATGCTCGGCGTGCTGCGCAGCGGGGACGGCGGTGCGGGGCGGCGTGAGCAGGCGTCGGTGCCGCTGGCGGCGGTGGGGGCGGCCGCGGCTGCCGCCGCCGCGGCTTCGCGGGCGGTTCCTCTCGACGAGGGCCTGGTGGGGGAGGGGCCCTGCCTGTCCGAGCTGGACGAGCTGATCGGGCAGTCGGCCGCCGCGGGGATGGCGGTCGACCTGTCGGTGGAGGGGGAGGCGCGGCCGTATGCGCCGGCGGTGGAGCAGACGGCGTTCCGCGTGGTGCAGGAGGCGCTGACGAACGTCCACAAGCACGCGGCGGGGGCGAAGACCCATGTGCGGTTGGCGCATCGGGTGTCGGAGATCGCGATGCAGGTGGAGAACGAGCCGCCGCCGGAGGCCGCGTCCGCTTCCTCGGCCCGGTTGCCTTCGGGGGGCAACGGTCTGGTGGGGATGAGGGAGCGGGTCGTCGGCCTGGGTGGGGTGTTCGTGTCCGGGCCGACGGACGCGGGGGGTTTTCGGGTGTCGGCGGTGATCCCGGCGTCGTCGTAGTCCGGACCGGTGCGGCCGGGAGACCGTGATCAGGCCGCTGTCAGGCGTACCGGTTCCATGCCGGAGACGAGGCCGGTGAGGGCCTTGTCGATGTCCGGGCCGAGGTACCAGTCGCCGGTGTGGTCGAGGGCGTAGACGCGGCCTTCGGTGTCGATGGCGAGCAGGGCCTGGGTGTCGGGTTCGGCGCCCAGGGGGCTGACCTCGGTGTCGAGGGCGCGGCCGAGGTCGCCGAGGGTGCGGGCCATGTGCAGGCCGTGGAGCGGGTCCAGGTGGAGGTGCGCGGGGGCGATCTGGCGTCCGGGGCCGGTGGGGGCGATGTGCAGACCGCCGAACTCGGCCCAGGCCTCCACCGCGGCGGGGAAGACGGCGTGCCGGTGGCCGGCCGGAGAGGCGTGCTCGCGCAGGGCGTCGGCCCAGATCTCGGCCTGCTTGATGTCCCAGCGTCCGGGTTGCCAGCCGGCGTCGCGCAGGGCGGCGTCGACGGGTACGGCGAAGCGGGTGGTCGAGGTGCGGTCGGTGTGCATCTGCCCTTCGTTCGTTGTGCGGCTCGTGGGGTGTGGTGCGGCTTGTGCGGTGCGGTGCGGCTCGTGGGGTGTGGTGCGGCTTGTGCGGTGCGGGTGAGTGGTGCGGCAGGTGAGGTCAAGAAGCCCTGGCCCACCGTCCGTCGGCCGTGCGTCGGCCGTCAGTCGTCCGTTGTCGTCGGGTCGATGACGCGGACGCCGAAGTGGGCGGTCAGGGCGGCGCAGGCGCGGCACGGGGCGGCGAAGCCGCCGTGCAGGGGATCACCGTCCTCGCGGATGCGGCGGGCGGTGAGCTTGGCCTGCTTGAGGGCCTTGCGGGCCTCGCCGTTGGTCATGGGTTTTCGGGCCGCGCGTTTGCTGCGGGCGGCGTCGGCGGCGGCGATGTGCCGGGAGATGAGGATGGCCTCGGCGCAGCGGCCGGTGAAGCGGTCGCGTTGGGCGCTGGTGAGGGTGTCGAGGAAGTCCTGCACGAGGGGGTGGAGGACGGGAGGCTGGTCGCCGCGGGCGGCGGTGCCGGTGAGGGTGGCGCCGCGGACGGAGAGGGCGGCGGCGACGGTCGGGAGTATGCCGTCGCGGCGGTGGTGGAGGGTGGGCGCGGGGCGGCTGTCGGTGGCGCTCCAGCCGATGCGAGGGTCGCCGGAAGTACCGGCGTGTGGCCCCGTTTGTGTCGCGTTCATGATCGTATTTCCCCTCCCGTGCATCCCCCCGGCGGACACAGAGTGCCAAATGCCGTGGCCCGTGCGGAAGCTGGGGCGCCGCGACACGCCCGGGTTTGGGCAGGCTGTCACGGTGGGGTGACGGCTGGTCACCGTGGGCCGAGTGAGGGTCGCCGGTGCTGTGACGTGCGCCGGTGACCGGTTTCGTCGTACCGCATAGGCTGTTGGCACCACGAGGCGCGGGCAACGCGTTGGAGACAGTCGATACGGGGCGTAGCGGGCCGAAGGGTTCAGAAGGTCCGCTACGGGTCGTACCAGAGTGCCGCAGGGGGCAACCGCCATGACGACAGGTCGGCTCGGGCTGGGGGCACCTCCCGGCCGCCAGGCCGGGGGACAAGCCGCGCCGCCGAACGCGGCCTACGCCGGGCAGGTCGTGCATTTCCCGGATCCGGTCCGGGCGGCCCGTCACCCGGGAGGGGTACGGGTGGACGAGCACGGCTACCCCGATTTCTCGGCCTACGCGCGTGCGGCCGCCGAGATCGCGGATCCGCCGGCCGGTTTCGGCGTCGACGAGCTGCGGCTGACGGACTACGTGTCGGCGAACGCGGCACTGTCGGCCTCCGGGCACGACCTGTGGGACACGGTGGCGCCGGTGGCGACGCCGCACGGGTGGACGTGGCACCACGTGGTGGGCACACGGCGGCTGGAGCTGGTGCCCGTCGAGGTGAAGGCGCTGCTGCGGCACCACGGCGGGATCGCCACGGCCGCGGTGGACCAGACGAAGCGGGGCACGCGGCCGCTCCAGGAGACGCGGCCGGCGCACTTCGGGTTGCCGAAGTCGGGGCCGGCGGTGACGGAGCCTCAGGTGCTGGGGGTCGAGGAGGACCTCGGGTACCGGTTGCCCGGCGCGTACCGCTCGTTCCTGAAGGCGGCGGGTGGCTGTGCGCCCGTCGGGACCGCGCTGGACGCGGAGTTGGGGCTGCTGATCGACCAGCCGTTCTTCACGGTGCGGGACGAGGCGGCGGTCAACGACCTGGTGTACGTGAACAAGTGCCTGCGTGACCATCTCACCAAGGACTACCTGGGTGTCGGGTTCGTGCAGGGCGGTCTGCTGGCCGTGAAGGTGAAGGGCGAGCGGGTCGGTTCGGTGTGGTTCTGCGCCTACGACGACGCGCGCGACGTCGATCCCTCGTGGCCGCCGGCCGAGCGGGTGGAGCGGTTGCTGCTGCCGTGCGGGGAGGACTTCGACGTCTTTCTGTCGCGGCTGGCGGGGTCGCCGCCGGAGTTGGACACGGTGGCGAATCTGATGGTGGACGGCGGTTTCGCGCGGGCGGTCGACGTCTCGTCCTCGGTGTCTGTGGGGGAGTGAGCTGACGATGGTGACCTTCGCGCAGGCGCAGGAGCGCGCCGAGGAGTGGATCAACGGGGATGTGCCGTCGTACCAGCATCGTGAGGTGCGGGTGCGGGAGTTCGAGCTCGGGTTCGTGGCGTGGGCCGAGGACCGCTCGGACGGGCCGCGTTCGGACGGCGGAACGCAGCGGCTGGTGATCGCGCGGGACAGCGGGGAGGCCACGCTGTGGCCGTCGCTGCCGGTGGGCGAGGTCATCCGGCGCTACGAGGAGGAGTACGGGCGTCCCGACGGGGCGTCCGCGCCGGTGGCCGCGCCCCCGGAGCGGGTGGATCTGAACCAGACGTCCTTCCTGCTGAGTCCGCCGGAGTGGTTGCAGGAGGCGGCCGACAAGCTGGGGATCCCGGATCGGCGGGCCACGGCCGCGGCTTCCGGGGGTGACACCGGCGCGGGTGCGCCGGGCGCCGCCGGAGGCAGTGGTGCGGCCTGGCCCGCGGCTGCGGGTGCTGCTGAGGGCGCGCCGGCGGCGGGGTCCGGGGCGGGCGCGGGGGCGCCGGGTGGGTCCGGCGCGCCGAGTGCGCCGAGTACGCCGGGGGCACCCGCGGGGGCGACTCCGTGGGCGGGGACGGACACCAACGCGGACGCCGGTGAGGACCGTTCGGTGCCGCTGCCGGCGACCGTGTTCGCGCCGCCGCTGAGCGGGGCCGACGAGGAGGAGTCCCGGGTGGCTCCTCCGGAGGCCCGGACGGCGTTGATCGCGGGGGGAAGCCGGCTTCCGCCCACGACGGTCGCGCCGGTGATCGACGAGGGGGGCTCACAGGGGGCGGGTGTGCCTCCGCAGGCGCCGCTCGCACAGACGTACGGCTACCCGCAGGGGGTGGGTGGCGCGGCGACGCCGGGTACCCCGACGCCTCCGCCCGGGCAGGGGGCGGCGACGCCTCCGCCGGTGCCGGGTGCGCCTGGGCCGGGTTCGCCCATGCCTGCGCCGGGTACGGCGACGCCTCCGCCGGTGCCGGGCGCGCCCGCGTCGGCGCCCGGGGTTTCGGGGGGCTCGGGTGCGGAGGGTGTTCCCGGCGGTCCGGGCGACCCGTCGTACGGCTCCGGGCAGACGCCGGGTGCGCCGCAGCCGCCGGCCGTTCCGGGGCAGCCGCTCGCTCCGCACGCCGGGGACATCGCAGACGCCGCCACGAGCAAGGCGGCACCTCCGCCCCGTCGTGCGCGGGGTGGAGGCGCGACGCCGCCTCCGCCGCCGGGCGCTCCGGGTACGCCGGGTGCGCGCCCGGGAAGCACTCCTCCACCGCCCGGCGCGCCGCGTGCGCCCGGTACGCAGGGCGCCTACGTGCCCACGCAGCTCGTGTCCTCCCTCGGGCCCGACGGACCTGAGGGTCCCGCGGCCGCTCCGGGTGCGCCGCAGCCGCCGGGTGCCCCGACTCCGCCCGGTCCTCCGACCCCGCCGGGAATTCCGACCCCGCCGGGAACTCCGGGCGGTACCCCGCCCGGTGGTGTGCACCACGCGGCCACGATGCTGGCCGACCCCGGTCGCACGGGGCCGGGCCGGGGCGCACCTCAGACTCCGGGCACTCCGGGAGCCCCTGGCATCCCGGGTGCTCACCAGCCCCCTGGCGCGCCCGGCGTCCCAGGTGCCCCGGGCGCGCAGGGCTCGGCCGGGGGCGCGCACGGGGCCGTGCACCACGCGGAGACCATGCTCGCCGGTCCCGCCGTCGGTGGCCCCGGCGCACCCCCGCCGCCGCAGGCCCCGGGCGTGCCGGGCATGCCTTTCGGCGCCCAGCACCCGATGCCTCCGGCGCAGGGTGCGATGCCGCCGCCCCCCGCTCCCGGGATGCCGATCCCGGGACAGCCGGTTCCCGGGCAGCGTCCGGCGAACGGCTATCCGCAGCAGGGTCAGCCGACCGTCGGCCCGGGCTATCAGGCCGTGCTGCGCTACCGCGCGCAGGACGGCTCGGAGCAGCAGCTGATCCGGCGTTCGGCGCCGGGTGTGCCGCACCCGGAGTGGCAGATCTTCCATGAGCTGCGGGCCATGAACGTGCCGCCGGACCAGGTGCTGGAGTTGCACACCGAGTTGGAGTCGTGCGAGTTGCCGGGCGCGTACTGCGCGCGGATGATGCGCGAGCAGTGGCCGCAGGCGCGGATCACGAGCATCGCGCCGTACGGCACGGATCACGCGAGCCGACAGCAGGGCATGCAGCAACTGCTGGCGCATCAGGGCGAGTTGCATCAGGTGGCGGACGGTCCCGCGCGCCCCGCGCCGGTGCGTGCGCCGTTGACGCCGGTGCAGCCGGCGCCGCCGCTTCCGCCGGAGGGCGTGGCGCAGGAGCTGGCAGGGGCGTTCGGGCCAGGCGTGTTCCGGTTCGAGCAGGCCGCGGTGTCCCGGCAGGGCGTGCCGCCGGTCGTGGCGCACACGCTGGTGGCGGCCGGACTGCCGCTGGACATGGGGCCGTTCTTCTGGGCGCAGGCCCAGCCGGGCCGGCCGGTGCCGACGCTCGCCGAGCTGGCGCAGGAGCGCGGCGTGCAGCCGGCGGCGGACGCGGGCTCGTACCTCGTCATGGGCAGCGACTTCGGCAAGGCGATCTGCGTGCAGTACGGCACGGCGCACATCGTGGCCGTACCGGTGGAGGCCGGGCCGGGCGGTGCGCCGGTGCCGCCGCAGTTCGTGAACACGGGGCTGCCGGAGTTCGTGCGCTGCCTGGCGCTGCTCGGCCGGATGTGGCGGCTGCGGTTCGGCCTGAACCAGGAGCAGGCGGGCCGCTGGACCGTCGACTTCCAGGCCCAGTTGGCGGCGCTCGACCCGGCGGCGCTGGGTTCGCCGGAGAGCTGGTGGTCGGTGCTGCTGGAGCAGATGTGGGACGGGCTGCTGTGACGCCCGCGGTGCGCTGACATCCCTTCGCGGGAGGGCCGGGCCCGGGGGGGGAACCCGGCCCCCCCCCCAGTTGTTAAAGGAACAGGCCCCCCGGCCCCCCCCCCCGGGGGGGCCGCGACACAGGCGGGGTGGTGAACGACCCCGTACCCGCCC
>NZ_JBHWJQ010000065.1:0-24508 GCF_042731435.1 Streptomyces sp. NPDC059861
CACCACCCCCCAGGTCATCCGTTCGACAGAGGGGACACAGTCATACCGGGCCCGGAGGCCAGCGGCCCCATTGCAGGACCGCGAAAAAGATAACGAGGGCTTCGGGGGATGAGACGGTGAACGTGAGCGTGCCGTCTGCTGCGTCGGACAGTACGTATCCCGCTCCGCTCAGTCGGCTGCCAGCTCCCAGTCGAGGTCCCAGAGCCGGATGCCGTCGTCTCCCGCCGAGACCAAGTTGCGGAGGTCGGGGGTGAGTTCGAGGTGCCGGATGCGTTGTTGGTGCCCTTCGAGCACGTGCAGGCATCGGCCGGTGGCGACCTCCCACATCCGTACGGTTCTGTCGTGGCCGGCCGAGAAGACGAACCGGGCGTCGGGTGTGAACCGCACGGCGGAGACCCAGCCCTCGTGCCCCGCGAACTCGCGTACCAAGCGTTCGGCACCGGCGTCCCACAGCCGGATCGGTTCGTCCTTGGCGCCCGAGGACATGACCTGGTGTGTGGACATGGCCAGGCGGCCGTCGGCACTCAGGCACGCTGACAGGATCGGTTCCCGAGGGCCGGTCCAGGTCCGCAGGCAGGCTCCGGTATCGAGATCCCGCAGCCGGACCACTCCGTTGCTGTCGCCGACCGCCGCGAGCCGTCCGTCCGCGGACATGGAGATCACGTTGACCGGGCCGTTCCGGCTGATCGTCGCGACGCAGCGGTCGTCGTCCAAGTCCCATCGGCGCAGGACACCGTCGCCGCCGCCGAGCCAGGCGTACCTTCCGTCGCCGGTGAACCTGATGGTCCGCCTCATGTCCCAGTCCGGAGTCAGCCGACGGCACTCGCCGTCCGCCAGTCGCCGCCGAATGATCGCGAGTGGCTTGGTGCCCTCGCACAGGACGTGCCGGCCGTCGTCGCTCAACGCCACCCCGCCCACCCTGCCCTGGTGATCGTCGAGGACGCGCGTGCACGCGCCGCTGTCCAGATCCCAGATCCGTACGGTGCCGTCGCTCTGCCCGCTGACGGCGAGCCGGACACCCGCGGCGACACCGATTGCCGTGATGGCGCCGAAGGAGAGGTGGCCGGCGTCCAGTGGCCGCGACCAGGCGGAGCGCAGCCGTACGTGGCGCGCCGAGCGGCCCAGTTCGTGCCAGGCGGCCAGGACCTGAGGCGCGCGCTCGTATCCCGGTATCTCCCGTGCGCGGGTCAACAGGCCGAAGGCTGACCGGCGTCGGCCGTTCGTCATCGCCTGGCGTGCGTCGGCGAGCAGTTCCTCGGCCAGTCCGTTGAGTCGGCTGACCTCCGCGTACTCGCGCGGCTTGATCACGTGCGGCTCGGCGGCGTATGCGGTATCGGGCAACCGCCAACGATGCATGGGCAGTTCGGGATGCCCGCCGACGGAGCAGCCGAACCGGTCGTCGCTGTCCGGGAATCCGACGTGGTGCATTCCGTACTGGTGGGCGGTGAAGGTCCGCAGACACCGGCCGCTGCCCAGCTCCCAGATCTGAACGGTGTGGTCGCCGGTCGTTCCGGACAGCAGCAGCCGCCCACTGTCGCCGAAGGCCAGGTGACCGGCCGCGGCGGTCAGCCCCGTCAATGTACGCAACGTACGGACCTGCCGGCCGTCCCCCACATCCCACAACCGGATCCCCCGGTCCTCGCCGGCCACCGCGACCATCCGCCCGTCAGGACTGAAGCACAGCGCATGCGTCGCCGAGCCAGCGGCCAGCACCCGGCACCGGCCATCGGACACGCTCCATAGCCGCGCCCCGTCTTCCTCGGCGGTGAGCACATGGCGCCCGTCGGCGCTCACCTCGTACTGCGAGCCGTCCAGGGCGCCGTCCTTGAGTGCTTCCCCGAGCGACCACCGGCAGGTCCCGGTTCGCGGTTCCCAGACCTGGACGCGCCCGTCCACGCCCTGCCACACACCGATGCGCCCGTTGGCACTCAACCTGACCGGGCACCCCGTGGCGCGGGCGGCGGAGTGGATGACGCGGGTACACCTGCCCGCTCTGAGATCCCAGAACTGCACCGTGCCGTCGCGGCTCGTGGACAGTGCGTACGAGCCGTCAGGGGTGAGGTCGACGCCGAGCACCTGCGTGCGGTGGCCCCTGACTGCCGACTGCTGTGCGCCGGTCGCCGTGTCCCACAGCCGGAGCACGCCGTCCCAGTGGCCGCTCAGCGCGAGGCGTGCGTCGGGAGTGAACCGGATCGGCAGGTAGCCCATCACCTCGTGCCGGGCCAGCAGTTTCACCGGCGCGAACGGCACCGCGAACGGTTCGCGAAACTCGCGGGTGCCGGTGTGGCGGGCGTCGGCCGCGGTTCCTGAGGCCGCCACCTGCAGCGCCGCCCGTACGTCGGTGTCGTCGGGCCGTTCGCGCGCGAGGGCGTCGAGCAAGTCGCGTGCCGCCGCGAGGTCGCCGCGTTCGAGGTGGACCCGGGCCAGAAACAGCTGCACCTGCAAGGAGGACGCGCCGGACCCGCGCGGGATCGCCTCCAACCGGGCCACGAGTTCTACATCGGTGATCGCCCCCGTACGCCACCGGAACAGGCCACCGTTGTACACGGCCCCGACGTGGTGCGGGTCGACCGCGAGCGCCTGGCCGAAGGCCTGCTCGGCGTCGGCGGCCTGGTCCAGGTCGAGGAGGGACAGGCCACGGTTATTAAGCTCGTCGGCGCGCAGATCGGCGGCCTGCGGCGTGGGACGCGGATACGCCGAGCCGGTCGCCTGCTCGTAGATCCCGGTCAGTACATCCGCGATGTCCGCCATCGAGGCCGGCCGGTGAGCCGGGTTCTGCCGCAAGCAGCGCCGGAGCAGGTGAGCGACTTCCGGCGGCGCCGCGACCGGATTCGAGGGGTCGGCCAGGTATTCCTCCAGCGCAAGACCTGCGACCGAACCAGCCGCCCAGCGCACACCGCCGGTGAACATCTCCAGGACCGAGACCGCGAAACTGTAGACATCGCTGCGCCGCCCGACAGGTTCGCCCGCGAGCTGCTCCGGAGACGCGTAGCCGACCGTCATGCCGCCGGACGGAGCCAACACACTGACGCCCGGCGCCACTTGGAGGTCAGCCGGGGCCGTGGTGGCCTTGGACCGGGCGAGACCGAAGTCGGTGATCTTCGCGGCCCCCGTGCCGTCGAGCAGAATGTTGGCTGGCTTCACGTCCTGGTGCACCAGGTCTCTGCGATGGGCGTGCTCGAGCCCACGGGCCGCTTGGACTGCCGTGTCGAGCACACGGGCGAGGGCCTGCCGCGCATCCCCGGCGTGGAGCCGCCCGCCGCCGATCCACTCGGCCAGGCTGCCGCCGTCGACGTACTCGGCGAACACGCGAGGGACACCGTCAATCACCCGCACGTAATGGCAGGCGCAGACGTTCGGATGGAGCCCGAGGGACACCCACGCCTCGGCCTCCCTGACGAACAGCTCCTGATCGCCGGGGCTACGAAACAGCTCGGGCCGCGAACTCTTCACCGCCAGGTCGATGCCCCAGGCGAGATGCCGTACCCGGTGCACGACGCCCATCCCGCCCCGACCGAGCTCACCGATCACACGGTACCGGCCGTCGACGGTCTCGCCGATCGCCCAAACAGCCGACGGCGTAGGTGCGTTCACTGCGATTCCCCCTCGTGACGGCGGCAGAGTCGCTGTCCTGGAAGGCAAGGACGCAGAAGACCCCGTTGTCAGAATTGAACGAGGATCAGTATGTGACGCCGTCGATTCTGGTGTCGATGTTTCAGGCTCGCCGCCGGGGGGTGCCCCTGTCTCTTTCGTCAAGGGGCGGGTCGGTTGGTTGGTGATGTTTCAGGCGGCTTGGGGGATGGCTTGGGGTTCGAAGAAGGTGCCGTCGCGGAGCATGGCGAACAGGACGTCGACGCGGCGGCGGGCGAGACACATCAGGGCCTGCTTGTGCCGCTTCCCCTCGGCCTTCTTCCGCTCGTAGTAGGCCCGGGAGGCCGGATCGGACAGGGCAGCGAACGCGGCCAGGAAGAAGGCGCGTTTGAGGTGCTTGTTGCCTCTGCGGGACGGGCTCTCGCCGCGGATCGAGGACCCGGATCTTCGCGTCACCGGGGCGAGTCCGGCATAGGCGGCGAGGTGTCCGGCGGTGGGGAAGGCGGCGCCGTCGCCGACGTCGATGAGGATCCTGGCTCCGGTCCTGACGCCTATCCCCGGCATCGACGTCAGGAGTTCGGAAAGAGGGTGCGACTTGAGCAGCTCCTCGATGTCGGCGGCGAGTTCCTTGCGCTGGTCGAGCAGTGCGGTGAGGTTCTTGGCGAGCTTGGGCACGATGACGGCGGCCGCGTCGGTGCCCGTGACCACGACGGTCTGCTCGTCGAGCGCGGTGAAGATGTCCTCGACCAGGCGCTCGGCCATTCTGGGCGCCTTGGGCCGCAGCAGCGTGACGAGCCGGAGCCGTCCGGCCTTGCGGATCTCCTTCGGGGAGCCGAAGCGTTCGAGCAGGGTGAGCACGGCCGGGTGCTGGATGCGCGGGCCGAGCACGCGTTCCAGGTGCGGATGGATCTGGGTGAGCAGGCCGCGCAGCCGGTTGGCGACCCGAGTGACCTCACCCGCGAGGTCGTCGTCGAAGCCCACGATCATGTGAAGTTCGGCGATGGTCTCGTCGTCCAGCTCGATCGAGCGGAGCGTGTGCGGCATGGTGCGGGCGGCGTCCGCGATGATCGCCGCGTCCCTCGCGTCGGTCTTGCCCTCACCGGGGTAGAGGTCCGCGATCCGCCGCATCGTCAGGCCGGGCAGATAGGCGACCTCGCAGCCCGCGTCCCGGGCGACGGCCAGCGGCAGGGCGCCGATCGAGGCCGGCTGGTCGACCACGACCAGGACCTTCCCGTACTTCGCCGTGAGTTTGTCGAGCATGGCCCGCATTCTCGGCTCGCTGTTGGGCAGCGGCTTGTCGACCACGTTCCTACCGTCCGGTGTCAGGCCGGTGGCGTGGTGTTCGCCCTTGCCGACGTCCAGGCCGAGGAACACGGCGACGTCGCGGGTGTCGATCACTTCACTCCTCCTGGGAGGGCTCGTTCTTCCCGGCCAAGGCACGGCGCCGACATCCGGCAACCACGTTACGAAGAGCGTTGCCGGCAAACCGGCGCTCCTGCCCCTATCAGCGATCTACCGGCGCCTCCCGGCCCGGTGACACCACCCCCCGGGTCATGGTCGACAGGGGGACATAGTCATGCCGGGCCAGAAGGCCGGGAGCCTCAAGATCGAGGCCGTCTAGAAGGTAACGGGGGCATGGGGCAGGGGCTTGTGCCTGCTGGGCAGGATTTGAGGCGAACGGAATTCTCCGCGCAGCGCTGACAACTGCTCACGGCACCCGGAAAGATCGCAGGCGTGGCCTCTCACGCGAACCAAGCCCGCGCTCTGTCCTTCGACGCTGTTGCCGCGCAGTACGTTGCCGCCCGCCCGGACTACCCGCCGGCCCTCTTCGATGCCTTGGAGGAACTCGCCGGCCGGCCGCTGCTGGGTGCCGATGTTCTCGATTGCGGAGCTGGCACTGGTATCGCTACCCGGCTGATGCGCGCTCGCGGTGCCCGCGTCGTGGCCATGGAGCCGGGCGCCGGTATGGCTGCCAAGCTGCGCGCGGCCGAACCGGAAGCCCCTCTGGTCCGGGGCGAAGGTAACCGTCTGCCCTTCGCCGCCTACAGCTTCGACGTGATCACCTACGCCCAGGCCTGGCACTGGACCGACCCGGTCCATTCCGTCCCCGAAGCGCTTCGTGTGTTACGCCCGCACGGTGTGTTGGCCCTGTGGTGGAACCAGGCCGACGTGCGTGTCCCGTGGGTCGCGGCGGAGGATGCCCGGCTGGCGCCCTTCACCCGTAACTACCCGGCAACCGTGGCCGATCTGTTCGCCGCGTTCCCGGTCCACGTGGCTACCCGTGAGATCTCTCTTGGTCGCGGCGGATCTCCATTGGGGAACACACCCGCAACCTCGCAACCCACTCGTACTTCGCGGTCATGGACGCCCACGAGCGGACCGCACTCCTCGACATGAACGACACCGCGCTGACTCGCGTCTTCCCCGACGGCGAACTCGACGAGCCATACCGGTGCGGCCTGACCGTCGTGCGGTCAACTACCCCTCACACCTGAACGCAGTCCAGCCCCACCTTCGCCAGCGCCCGGACTCTGCCGGGGGTGAGTACGGCGCGATCGCGCCGTTCGAGGAGAGGCCCCGGAGCCTCACGCGTTCAGTGCGCTTCCAGGTGGCCAGGCTCGTGGATGTTCCGCAGAAGCGTGGCCGCCTGGAACGGGGGGTGTTTGACTGGCTGGCATGTCTTCGGCTCTTGGTGTGTCCCGGCCTGATCAGGCTGCCTACATGCTGCGGGCGGCGGCTGGTGATGCCGGCCGTGCGTACAAGCGGCAGTTGCTCGATCTGCTGGACATCCAGCCGGGCCAGAGCGTCCTGGATGTGGGGTGCGGTCCGGGCACCGATTTGCCTGCGCTGGCGGAACAGGCCGGTGAGAGCGGCACGGTGATCGGTATCGACCGTGACCCGGCGATGCTTGCCCGGGCCCGCGAACGCACCAAGGGCATACCCGCAGTGGAGCTCCGCGAAGGCGATGCACACGCCCTTCCCGTCGATCCTGGCACGGCCGACCGGGCCAAGATCGACCGAGTCCTCATGCACGTCGCCGAACCCGCACAAGCTCTCGCGCAGCTCTACCGCGCCACCAGGCCAGGCGCGCGGATCGGCCTGGCCGAACCCGACTGGGACACCCTGATCGTCGACGCGGAGGACCTTGAGACAAGCCGCGCGTTCACCCGCTACACCACTGCCGAAGTGGTCCGGAACGCGACCATCGGACGCAGCCTCGCCCGCCTCGCCGAACAGGCAGGCTTCCGCACCGAAGCCGTGCTCGCCACGACTCCCGTCTTCACCGACTTCCAGGAGGCGGACCACACTCTGGGACTCGGCCGCAACATGCACCAAGCCATCAACGAAGGCCGCATCGACCAAAACCGCGGCCACCGATGGTTCGCCAGCCTCCCGCAGGGACCGTTCTACGCATCGTTCACCCTCGTCAGCGTGATCTGCTCCCGCTGAACCAGCCAGGAACAGTCGCCGGATCCGATGAACTGGTAGGTGAAGGTCAGGACGAGGAGGGGAACACGCGTGAGCAGCGACGAACAGCCATCTGAGCTTCCAACCTCGCTGTCGGCGGGAAGGGTTGCTGAGATCAGCGAGGTCATCGACCGGATCACACGCTGGGCGCAGAGCCGGGAAGATGTCGCTGGGCTGCTATTGGTCGGGTCATGTGCCCGCAACACTGCGCGGCCCGACTCCGACATCGATGTGGTGCTGCTCACCACCGATGAATCCCTGTATCTCCATGAGGATGCCTGGGCTGTCGAGCTCAAGCTGAATGAACCGATCAGGACCCGCTTGTGGGGAGCGATCACAGAACGGCGCTATGCAACAGCCTCTGGCCTGGAAGTCGAGCTGTGCATCGGCTCTCCTACGTGGGCAAAGACGAATCCCGTCGATCGTGGAACGCATCGCGTTGTCACCGACGGTGCCCATGTGTTGCACGACCCAGCAGGCATCCTGGCCGCTCTCCTCGCTACCTGCTGATGCATCATCGGGGGTCCAGCCGTCGATGAGCCGCAGCTGCCGCAGGGCCTGCTGCTCTAAGAGGTCCTAACAGAAGCTGTTGATCATGTGACTGTCGGCTTGGTTGCTCGTTGGTCTGGTCGTGGGAAAGAGGGAGTCGCGTCCGTGGATCGTCTCGGACGAACTGTGGTCGCTCATCGAGCCGTTGCTGCCGCAGCCGGGCCCGAAGCTGGTGGAGGGCCGGCCACGGATTCCGGACCGGCAGGCGTTGTGCGGAATCCTGTTCGTTCTCCACACCGGCATCCAGTGGGAGTACCTGCCGCAGGAGTTGGGCTTCGGGTCGGGGATGACCTGCTGGCGGCGGCTGGCCGCGTGGAACGAGGCCGGCGTGTGGGACGAACTGCACCTGGTGCTGCTGAAGAAGCTGCGGGCGGCGAAGCAGCTCGACTGGTCGCGGGCGGTGATCGACTCCTCCCACGTGCGGGCGGCTCGGCGCGGCCCAAAAGCGGTCCCAGCCCGGTCGACCGCGCACGGCCGGGCAGCAAGCACCACGTCCTCACCGACGGCCAGGGCATCCCGCTCGCGGTGTCGCTGACCGGCGGAAACCGCAACGATGTCACCCAGCTCCTGCCTCTGCTCGACAAGGTTCCAGCCGTGGCCGGCAGCGTCGGCCGCCCCCGACGCCGCCCTGACGCACTCCTCGCAGACCGCGGCTACGACCACGACAAGTACCGCCGCCTGCTCCGGGCACGCGGGATCCGCCCGGTCATCGCCGAACGCGGCCAAGAACACGGCAGCGGCCTGGGCATCTTCCGTTATGTAGTCGAGCGCACGATCGCCTGGCTTCACGGCTTCCGCCGCCTTCGGATCCGCTGGGAACGACGCGACGACATCCACGAGGCCTTCCTCGGCCTCGCAACCTGCCTCATCACCCACCGACACGTCCAACGCCTTTGTTAGGACCTCTAAGACGCGTCGCACGAACTGCAGCGCGTCGAGACGCGAGAGTGGCTTCTGCTCACTGCTCCGAGGCGGCCGACTTTGTGATCGCAGTTCACTCGTCCATTCGCGTCGCAACGGTCCGGCGAGGTCGCTACGTGGATGGACTATCCGTTGCCGGGGATGGAACCGCTTGTGTCGGGGGTGCTGGAGCGTTTCCGGTGGAGAGGCGTGTCTTGCGCCATGGCAGGAGCAGCGCGCTTGCCATGCAGAGCAGGCCGGCGATGAGCAGGGCGCCGCGTACGCCTGCTGCTGCGGCGATGAGGCCACCGGCGATCATGAAGGTGGCCTGGCTCGTTTTCGCGCCGACGGACCAGGAGGTGCCGACGCGGGACATGAAGGCGTCGGGTGTGGCCGCCATGCGATACGTGGTGAACGACGGGTTGAAGACCCCGGCGGAGAAGAGCAGGCCGAAGTCGGCGGCCACGATGACGGACACGCCGAGGGCGCCGGAGGGGGTCAGTGGCAGCAGGATCGTCCACAGTGTGCGGGCAACACCGGAAAGCAGCAGCACGCGACGCTGCCCGAAGTGCTGGGTGAGCGGCGGGGCCAGGCGTGAGCCCAGCACGCCTCCCAGGCACGGCAGCCCCAGAGCGAGTCCGTACTGCCACGGTGCCAGGCCGAGCTCATCCAGCATGAGGACGGCCATCAGCGGTGAGGCCATCATGACGGATCCGCCGAACAGCAGCGCATTGAAGAACAGCGGGCGCAGTTCTGGGTGTTGCAGGAGGTAGTGCCAGCCGGCCGCGATGTCACGGCCCAGGCCAGAGGTGGCGGCGCGTGCCGGTGGCGCGGGTTCAGGCCGCCGGATGCGACGGATACCCAGAGCCGATCCGAGGAAGGACAGGGCGTCGACCACCATCGTGGCGGCCGCGCCCAGTGCCCCGATCAGAAGCCCGCCGACGGGCGGGCCGGCGCTGACGCTGATCCAGTTGGTCGTCTCGAACAGGCTGTTGACACGAAGGCGGTGCTCGGGCAGGACCAATGCCTTCAGATGCGCCCCGCTCGCCGCGTCGAACGCGACAGATGCCGCCGTCTGGAGAACGCCGACGGCACACAGCTGCGTGTAGGTGAGGCTGTCGAAAGCCATGGCGACCGGAATGCTCGCCAGCATCACACAGCGGGCCAGATCGGCGGTGATCATGACCGGCCGCTTGTACTCGTGCTCGATCCGCACCCCGAGAGGCAGAGCGATCACCGCACTGGCCACCGCAGACAACGCAGCAAGCACCGAGACCTGGAACGCCGAGCAATCCAGCACCAGGAGGGCAATCAGCGGCAAGGCCCCCATGCCGACGGCACTGCCCGCTGCGCTGACCGCGTAGGCGCCCCATAGCCGTCGGAAGTCCTGCCCGAGCGTGCTCCGCCGTACCAACCGAACCTCCCGCGGTGCGAAGGCGTTCAGCGTAGTGAAACGGACCACCCACCACCCCGTTGGGGAACTCGCCTGCGGTGCCGCGCAGCCTCGCCCACCGGAGGCCGGAGTGGGGTGTCAGAACGTTCAGGACCGCGCTGGCGGAGGTGTTGCTGTCGGTGCCTTCGTCGGCGCGGGCCGAGGACCATCCGGGCCGCCGCCCGGGCCACCGGCTTGCGCGACCTGCCCAACGGCACCCCACAGCCCAGACCAGGGTCTGGCTCGAAATGATCTCCACGCGACGATCGCTGCGTGATCAACTAATCACCACATGTTCCGCCTGCGCTGCACTCTTCGTACAAGAGAGTTGGCATGTGCACTACATTGAAGGGGATTTCATGCGCCGTATCGCCAACACCGCCCTCGTGGTCCTTGCCCTTACAGCCGGATCTGTCATGTTCGGTGCACCGACCGCTTCAGCCGTCACCTACTGTGACAGCTCTGGCTACACCTCCACCAACGAGCCCATGGAGCGGTGCACCTCGCTGTCCAACGGCATTCTGGCCGTTAAGCAGTCTTCGAGCGGCATCGTCAGCACCGAGTACTACAAGTCGGGGGGATCCACCATCTCCGCCCAGCTCGGTTACTCGCGCTCGGGGACCAGCCACTACGCCAGCGCCGTCTCCATCGCTTCGGGCACGACGAAGAGACAGACGTGGCAGCTGTCGGCCAGCGCCTACTGCACCAGCACGATAGGCCTGCTCAAGTACAGCGGCGGCACGTACCAGACGCCGGCCTCGCACTGCTGAACCAGAGCCCCCCACAGGCCCCGTCTACCAAGGCGGGGCCGCCCCCTCTGCCTGTCCCGCTCTCCTCGACATGATCACGCAAGGAACCGCGCCGTGTTCTCCGCCATATTTCAACACCATGTCGGCTATCTGGCCGTGTGCACATTGATCGGCTTCGTTCTGGGCGGCGCAGCATGGACGCTCGCCCGTAAGCGGGGGAACCCTCACGGGGTGTGGTGGTCCGGGCTCGCCTTCACGCTCACCGGGGTCCTCGGCGTCACTTTCATGGGCGGCGGCTCGGCCAGCGGCGTGTGCGTCCTCAACCATCAGTTCGCCGAGCCCTTTCACACCACGCAAGGGTTGTGGAACCTCGCCATGATGGTGCCCGTGAGCACTTGCGCACTCCTGGCCGTCCGCCGCCCGCTGCCTGTCCTGGTCGGTGTCATCGCGCTGCCCCTGGCCATCGAATTCACCCAGGCCACCGTCAACGGCCTGGGGCGCGTTTGTGACAGCTCGGACGCCGAAATGAACATCATCGGCGGGTTGATCGGGCTCGCCGTTGTAGCGGTTCTGCTTACCATCCGCCACTCGCTCGCCTGGCAGGCGGGCGTCAAGGGCGCTCTGATCACTTTCGCGGCGCTGCTCCTCCTGGGCTCGGGAGTGGCGCGTCCGATGCTCGCCTTCACGAACGTGGATGGCAGCAGTCTCGTCGACGCAAGTTCCGACCAGAGGCAGGCCGTTGAGACCGCCGTCAGGGAGGCGTTCGGCGACCGATACAAGATCGGTAAGCAGTACGAGCAGCCGTGTGGTGACTCCCCCTGCACCAACATCATCTTCATCCTGCTCAGCCGCGAAAAGGGGCACTCCCAAGACTTCGGTAGCGGCAGCCTTTCCTGGCCGGACAAGAAGCACCTGACCGTACAACTGGAGAACAGCGACCGGCCCACTGTCATGGGCTACCCGGTGGGAGGAGCGAAAGCCCCGTCTACCGATGCAGCAGCCTCTCAAATCGCTGAGTCGTACGCCCAGCGAAAGTATCCGTGGGCGATGAGCGCGACCATGAGCGAAACATTCCCCGTGGGCGAAAAGGCCGAACTTGGCTGGATCACGAACTGGAGATGGACTCACAACGGCGTTCTGATGCCCAGGATGCTGGACGTCCAGGTGGACAGGGCCGGGCGTGTATCTCAGATTGATGTCACCCTTGGCCCGACCCAGGTGAACCTCCCCGAAGCCAAGCTTGACGCCGGGCAGGCCGAAAAGGCAGTGAACAAGGCGGTAATGGCGCAACTCCAAGCCAATGGAAACACTGGCGCGGAATTCAGCACCAAAGCGGTCACCGTAAAAGCGGTCGAGGTAGACGGTAATTGGCAGCCCAACTGGCTTGTGAACACGACATGGCCCAGCAACGGAGAGAGTCACGACTCGCAGGAGGAGGCAGCGGTCGAGATGTACAGCGTCAGCGCCGTGACTGGGCAGGTATACGACGCAGCCGGGCAACCCCTCAAAGCCAGCTGACGCTCACCAACGGAGTGTTGCGCTCCTGGACCGTGGCGGAAGGATCGCGTGGTGCCCGATCTGCGAGAAAGGCGCCATACCGCAAGGGCCCTGGCCGGCTGCGCCCAGCTGACGGAGCTGCTGAAGTCCGAACCCGACCCGAACGCCCAGTCCTTCTACCCGCTGGCTTCGTTCATCTCCAAGAACAGCGATTGTCGACCGCTTCTGGAGCCAGTTGTCGATCAGCCGGCTCGCGAGTGTCGAAGTGAAATGACGGCACTGCCGAGCGAGTGAGAGGAATGCGGGACGGCCAGCCGCCCGTCAGGGCGATTGGCCGTCGAGGCATGCAGCGGCAGAAGCGATGCGTATGTGGCGGACGCGGTGTTATGAGACCAAAAGAGCCAGCGCTTCCTTCGTGGACCCGCAGGCCGCCCCGATCTCTCGCCGACCACGTCCACGAGGGCCGATGGCCAGCCCTCTGACGAGTGGTCGGCTAGCGAAGACTCAGCCCGCCCGGGAGCTCTTCTTCGATGATCTCGACCAGCCAATCGAAGACGGTCGGGCCACGTCCGGCACGGGCCTCTGCGAGCATGGCTCCCATGCTGGACCTATGCGTCGGATGACACCGCCCGCGCATCAGCTCAAGCTGCCGCGCGGTCTCGGGGTATCCGAGATTCTGACGGGAGGCTTCGTGGTCACGCCACTCGATCAGATAGTCGCCGTCGTCAGGTGTCCCGAAGCCACCGCGGAGGCAGTCAGCGAATGCATCGAGGTTCCGGCCGAAGTAACCGCCGCAGCCGATGCTCTCGCCGGCAACCCGCCAGAAGTCCTCTAGCGTCCTGACCTGGCTGCCGTCCAACACATATCTCACCGTCACAGCCAGCAGACTACGTCCCGTCTGGCGGCCTGCCCATCCATTTTGAACCCGTGCTGTTCAGGCAGCACCTCGCACGGGTTCGCCGGAACGTGTGCGCTTTGCCGGGACTCGTTGGAGGCGATGGCGACGCTGTTCTTTTCCTCCCGTTCGGTCAGCACCTGGAACAGCAGCTCGGCGCCGTGCTTGGTCGAGTTCCATGTAGCCGAGTTCGTCGCCAGCGCATACCGACGGCGGATGCACCGCCACGGCGTCACCTGCGATAGCTCATAAGGTCATTGCTGCGACGGTTGGGCCAGGCTGCCAACGGACCGAGAGAAAGCAGAAGCGGCCAGTCCGGCGGCTCCTAGGACGGTGGCCCCGACGAATGCCGGCAGGTGGTTGGGCTCATGGAGGGGCCATGCCCATGGCGCGGGAACACCGTGGCGGACTCCGAAAGCCGCGCAGGCGACGGGAAAGAGAGTGATGCATGCAGCCGCGATATAAGCGCTGGTGAAGATACGCAGCAGCAAGGCGAGGCCGAGGTAGCCCAGGAAGTTGCGGGCCATGCCTGCGGCGAGGGTATGGCCGGTCGTGTACGACACGAGCCAGCCTCCGGCCAGCATCAGTGTGGTGCAGGCCGACATGAACGCGGTGTCCCATAGCTTTACAGGCCGTACAGCCGTCACTTCGATCGCGCTGTCTGCTCGGGACTGCCCGTACAGGATGAGGCACACGGGTGCGAGCGGCAGCAGGAACGGCAGAGGGAACGAGAAGGACAGCCCGCCCACCACGACCGGCACCGGTACCTGGATGGAGTCGGCGACGGTGCCGAGTACCAGGCACACGGCGAGGGCGGCGCAGGCTGCGGGTACCCGGCGGACGTGAAGCCACCAGTCCATGAGGTGTTCTCTCTATCAGTCGGCTTGTGGTGGCGGGCTCAGAAACGTGTGGGGTCGAGGACGGGCTGTAGGTCGCACCGGGTGAGCGTTTCCGCGTTCTGCTGGAACCAGGCCCGCTGGTCCTGCCGGGGAAGTTCGAGGACGCGGGTGGCGACGGTGGCTTCGTCCGGTGCATAGCTGGCTGTGACGACTCGGCGGTCCGCTCCGGCGGTGATGGCGAGCCAGATTGTGAGCGGTCCGAGAGCCCGGCTTCCCGGCCACTCACCGTGTTTGGCGCAGTCGGGGATGTCATGCGGCAGAGCGCTGGTGGCGACAAGAGAGCGAATGTCGTAGGACGTTGGCGTGGAGGGCCGCGGAGACAGTTCCGGGGCGGTGGTGACACCGAGAGCAGCCAGACGGGTGTGTGCATCCGTCGCCCACGTGATGACGTCCGTGGTCGCGTTGTGCTGTTCGGGCCAGAGGCAGACCTGTGGCTGTGTGTCCGAGCAGGTACGCAGAGCGGTGGGGCGAGGTTCGGCCGCGCTGTAGCCGAGGGGATGCACGATCCACGCCGAGACGGCCACCACAACGGCCAGAGCAATAGGAGCCAGGATCCGCAGGCCCGGTTGCCGTACGGTCACCAGTCGGGCGGCCAGAAGCAGACCGATTGAAACGAGCGCGGGCGCGAGAATACTGCGGGGTGCCGCTACTTGGTCGAGCGAGCAGCATTCGGCGAGGTTCGTGCCGTTCAGCTGCCGGATCCAGAAGACGTTAACCGCCGCCGGATAGGCCATCCATACGAAGCTGCCCACCAGAGCGACGGGAACGGCCAGCACTCGGGGCAGGCTGAGCCCGACGACGTATCCGACGGCGGTGTGTGCTGCGATCACCAGCATTTCCATACCGAGTACCGCCGCGACGGTCCGGTTGGGACCGCCTGCGGTCTGGGGAAGGAGCAGGCCAAGGGCCAGCGCGACCGCAAGTGCGCCCATGATGAGCGTGGGGGTCAGGGCGGCGAGTGACACGCCGATGAAGGTCCGTGCCGGCGCCCCCTGAAGGGCCTGGGACCGGCGGACACGCAGCCCCTCCCAGGCGCCGCAGGCCGCTACTGCCGGTGCTGTCCATACCAGCAGAGAAGCGCTTTGCGCGGCGACCGACTCCCAGTATCCGCCGGTGACCATTTCGGTGACGTTGCCGCTGTACGCGAACAGCCACACGACAAGGAGGATGCCGATGCGGGGAGCGACGGACACCCGCAACATGATGTGCCACGGCATGCTTACGCCTCCTCCTTGACCAGACCGGCGTACGCGGCCTCGGCCCGGCGCTCCTGCGCGACCTGGCCGGGTGCGAGGTCGAGGAAGGATGCAGTGGACCCCTGGAAGAGGATTCGTCCCTGATCGAGGAGGATGACCGTGTCGTAACTGTGCGCCAGATCCTCGGTCTGATGAGTGGAGACCACGAAGTTCGCCCGGTCCTTGAGACCGTCGAGAAGCGCGCGGAACACCCTGCGCTGCGTCGGGTCGAGACCGGCGGTCGGTTCATCCATCAGTACCACCTGGGCCGAGTGAACCAGCGTCTGGGCGATACCGAGACGCCGCAGCTGGCCTCCCGACAGCTGGGCGGCGGAGCGTTCAGACAGATCCCCCAGCCCGACCTGCTTGATCGCATCCAGAGACCTGTCCCATGCGTCCCGCCTCGACAAGCCCTTCAGCCAGCCGGCGTACGCCGCCTGCTCCCTGACCCGCAGCCCCGGGACGGGAGTCACCTGCTGCGACAGCCAGCCGACCTGCTGCCGGTACTGCTTCAGATCACCGCGCCTGCGGGTGTCGAGGTCGCCGAGCATCACGCTGCCCGCCTGGGGCCTGCGCGCGGATGCCAGCAATGACAGCAGCGTCGACTTCCCGGCGCCGTTCGGCCCGAGGAGTACAGCGCATCCTGACGGCAGCTCGAGCGTCAGGTCTTCAAGGACAGGATCCCGGCGCCGGTATCCGAAAGAGCAGCGCGAGATATGGATGGTCATTCCGGCCTTCTGTCGACTTCCACGGGAGGCGGCCCCCGGAGGAGCCGGGGGCCGCCGACGGGTCTTATTGCTGTCAGTAACGGGTGACGACGCTGTTGACGCTGAGCCTAGTGGAGCCTATGTAGATGAAGTAGAAGTCTCCGCTCGTCTGAATCTCGCCCCATGACACCGTGTTGCAGCTGTTACTCCTCTGGCCGTGGCTCACGTCCGGAAGAAGGTCTCTGACCCGATCGAGCTCCAGGGTCGCGCTGCTGGGGCCCCCGAAACTGCAGCCCGAGAAACCCACGGTCGTGCTGGCCGAGTCGCCGTGGTTGTCCGCCCAGCGTCGGGACTCGTTACCGCCCAGCCAGTTGGATATGGAACTGCTCCAGCTTCCCTCGGCGGAGGCCGGAGGTGCCAGGGTGAAAGCCGCAGCCAGAGCGGCTGCCGCTACGAGCCCCGCCCGCTTAGTTGTCATGCTCATGTCATCCCGTTCAGTGTGGGCACAACTCTCGCTGTGCGTTTTCCATCTGGCTCCGATGAAAGATCCAGGACCGACTGGAACATATGTTCAGGACAGCGATCCAGCAACGTGTGGACGCCAAGATCAGTCATCTCTCCACGGGCGAGCGTCATCTAAGGGAATGGCATGAAATGGCCCGCTGTACAGTGCTCGCTGACCATGCTTGGAGCTTCGGTTCGCTCCCCGAGCGGACGTGCGATCGACTCTGGGCGGCCGGAGCTTTAGCGACACAACTCCACGGGAAGGTGTGACTCCTTATGTGTGCCAATAAGTGCATCACGTCATGAATCAAGACGATTCGGCCTCGTAGGTCACCAGTGTCAAGGCGCCCTGAGGAAGAAGAGCTGTCACCTTGTGGACTTCTTTGCTCCCAGCGCATGGATCCTCGGCGACTCAAGCCCCCATTGGAGTCCGGGACGTAGGGTGGAATGGTTGAAGGCTAATCTGTCCAAAATTGATCTCTAACCGTCTTTCAAGCAGCTCAGATCCTCTTGTCGATCCAACGCTTGGATCAAGGATCAGGCCAGTCGGTAGCCCGGGACCTTGTGTTGCGGCTCTGAAGGCGAGCAGTGGGACTCCGGGGCGGTGGACGCCCACCGCTTCCGTAGCGAGGCCCCGACGGCTGAGAGTTCCCAGGCCCGCCCGGTAGCCAGCGCGCCGATCGCCATCCCCAGGCACACCGGCCCGGTAGCGCGACCCCGGCCAAGCCCACGCCAGACGTCTCGCCGAGCCGCTCATGCCTGCCCCACGGGATGCAGCCGACGTCCAGGTGCCCGAAGCGGGCCACCTGCTGCGCTTGGCCCATCAGCCGCCCGGCTGCACGAAAACACCCGCGACGGCGCCTTCGCCTACTACAAGATCGCCGCCTTCATGGCCGACATGAAGCGCTGCCCTCGGGGCCGTCATCACGGCTAGCCGCCCTCACGATGCCCGGGCTCGGCCACCCCGATCCACTACGCCGCCCACTCCAGTCCGAGGTCGGCGAGTGCGGCTAGCTTGTCAGCCGGCAGCTTGGCCCGTCGGGTCTTGCTGTTCGAGAGGAACACCCCGAGCTTGAAGGGGTGCTGGCCGTCGACCACGACCGTTTCCACGTGGCCCCAAGGTACCGTCACGGAGCCTGTCCGGGTTTTGTACTGCGCGAGGGCCGCGACACCCCGCTCGAACGCGCTCGCGGCGCTCTGAGACCGTGTTTGAGATCTCGCGTGCCCCTGTTCGGGGACGGTCGTTGAGCCCTTCGTGAGTGGTCCTCGGGGTGGGTATCCATCCGATCTGACGGACGAGCAGTGGGCTCTGGTGGAGCCATTGCTCCCGCCGGCGCGGGTGGGGCCGAAGGGCGGACGGCGGGAGAAGCACCCACGTCGGCGGATCGTGGACGCGATCTTCTACGTCGTGCGGACTGGTTGCGCCTGGCGGCAGTTGCCAAAGGACTTCGCGCCTTGGCCGACCGTGTATTGGTACTTCACCTGGTGGCACGACGACGGCACGGTCGAGCGGATTCACGACGCACTTCGAGGCCGGGTCCGCGAGGCCGACGGCCGGAACGCCGAGCCGAGCGCGGGGCTGGTCGACTCGCAGTCCGTCCGCACCGCCGACACCGTCCCCGCCGTGAGTAGGGGCTTCGACGCGGGCAAGAGGGTCAAAGGCCGCAAGAGGCTCATTGTCACCGACACCCTCGGCCTGTTGCTGACCGTCCATGTCGTCGCCGCGAACATCCAGGACCGCGACGGCGCGAAACGCTCACTGCTGTGGACCCGCCTCGACCACCCGGGTGTCAAGAAGATCTGGGCCGACCAGGGCTTCGCTGGCCGTCTGGTCGACTGGACCGCCACGATCCTCGGCCGCGAACTGGAGATCGTCCACAAGGCCCCTGACCAGCGGGGCTTCCAGGTCCAGCCGAAGCGATGGGCGGTTGAGCGCACATTCTCGTGGATGAACGCTCACCGTCGCCTCGCCCGGGACTACGAGACCAGCCCGGCCAGGTCGGAGACCATGATCCGCTGGGCGATGATCGGCATCATGGTCCGCCGGCTCACGCGCGGCAGTCCCGCCATACGCTCGGGCTCCAGGCCATTGATCCGGGTGGGGCCGGACGAAGATACGGTTCGGGCGTGACCACTGACGCCGCCGACCCGAGCGGGACCTGGAACGGTGCCGTTGTGCGCGCTCGGCTCGCCGCCATGGCCCGGGACGATCCTGAACACCACCGCTTCGGCGCTTCTCACCACGAATACCGGCTGCATCCGCCCCTGTCGGAGGCGGTAATCCGCTCCTTTGAGCAACTGCACGGTGTCACTCTTCCCGTGTCCTACCGGAACTTCTTGAGCACGGTCGCTGGCGGCGGCGCGGGACCGGACTACGGGCTGCTGGGTCTGGGGGAGGAAGCAGACGACGAAGAGGCCCTGCACGACCTTCGGGCCGAGTGCCTGCGAGTCGGCTTCCTAGCCACGCCGTTCTCGCACACCACGGACTGGCCGGGGCCGGGCAGGGGAGGCGACAACGACTACTCGGTCGCGGGGACGCTGGTCCTCGGCGAGATCGGATGCGGCACCTTTTCTCGCCTCGTCATCACGGGCAGAAACGCCGGACAAATCTGGCTCGACGACCAGTCCTGGGGCGGCCTGACTTCAGGACCGGACTTCCACGACTGGTACACCGCATGGCTGGCATCCCAGTAGATCTCAAACGCGGTCTGAGGAGCCTTGGCGGGCGCTTCTTGCTCCGGCGGCAGCGGCGCGATCCCGAGGGCCTCCAGAAGGGCGCGTTGCCCGTCCATCAACCCGGCCCAGACAGCCGGTTGGCGCTGTTTCGCGAGCCATTTGCCGATATCCATGCCGTGGAAGGTGACTCCGGGTAGGACGTCGGCCTGGCCGTCTTCGTCGCGTATGAGTTCGCGTAGTGCCGCGTAGTGGCGTTGCCAGTCGGCCGGCCATGCCGGGTTCCAGTCGGCGTTCGGCGCGATCCCGAGGGCCTTATGGATGGCTGATGTCGGGCTAGATTGTGTCAATCGTTTGACACAAGCGTGCGTGTGGCCCATCTTGTACTGACTGTCTGATACAAGCTGGGGTTGTTGGGGAGCCATGAGTGGAGTTGGCGCAGTGTCGTCCGCGTCGGCGGCCGACCGCTGGTGCCGCTGGGCGGGTGTGCTGACCGGAGTCGTGGCTGCTCGTTTCGTGGGGAACGCCTGGGAGACCGGTGGAGACGTCGGCGTTTTGTACGCGGTCCTCGTCTTCGGGTTGTGCGCGGTTGCCGGGGTCCTGGCGGGTGACCTGCTGACGGCCCGCCCTCGGGGCACGGTCCGCACTGCAGCATTGACGCCGCGCCGTGTTCGCGACTACGTGCCGCCGCGGATGACTCCGTTCCTCGTCATTCAGGCGGGCTTGCTGGTCGTCCTCCTGGTCGTGGCAGCCGTCCTCGTCGGGCCGGGCGAGAGCAGCCGCGCGGGAGATTCTCTGACCTTCACCTGCCAGGACGGCGGCTTCGTTGCCCTTGGGGCATGGCCTGGTGGTTTGTACGGCCTGCCCGTCGTTGCCTGCGTTGCTGGCGCCGCGGCTGTCTGCGTGTGGTCGCTGACCTGGATCGCCCGCCGTCCGGGCGACGACCAGAGCCGTCAGGACCGTTCACTGGCTGTTGTCGCGGCGTGGGGTCTGCTGGTGTCCGCGCTGCTGCTCGGCATTGCCTCGACCATGTCCGGCGCTCTGATGGGCACGACCTGCGACGGGATCCTCGGCCGCATCGGAGCCGGGATCCTGTGGCTCACGGCCCTGATCGCCCTCGTCACGGTGTCATGGTCCATCGTCACGGTGCTCGCACCCAAGGCCCGGGTACGCCGGTGACGAATCCTCTCCTTCACGTGGACACTGCCAGCCACGTCCCGCCCTACGAACAGATCCGCGCGCAGATGGCCGCTCTCATCGCTTCCGGCCGGCTCCCGGAGGGGGAACGGCTGCCGACGGTACGCCAGCTGGCAGCCGATCTGGGCCTGGCGGCGGGAACGGTGGCCAGGGCCTACCGCGAACTGGAATCGGCATCGTTCATCCAGACACGCCGGGGAGCGGGCACACGCGTGGCTCCACTGGCCGCCGTAGCTCCCCCTGGTCCGGATCCAGCGCGGCTGGCGGAACTGGCACGGCTGTTCGTGACGCAGGCGCGAGGGCTCGGCGCGGACGGACAGGCAGTAATGGGAGCGGTGCAGGAAGTGCTGGACGAACCACTGTGACGCAGTCGCTGCGCGAGCTCAGTCGCCGCTCCTGGAGCACCACGGGCCCCGGGGGGCAGCCATGACATCCCCGGAGTCCGGTATATGGAGTGGCCTGCTCAACGAAGGGCGCCGTAAGCGTCACTCCTTCACGCACTCCAACCCAAGGGTGGAGAGCTTGTCCATGCCCGGCATCTCGCAAAAGAGGGACACGGCCATCACCCTGCCCGCTCGCGCCAAGCAGCGCCTGGCTCTTCGTCGGCTTGAGCCGTCAAACCAGCGCATTTGGCATTCCGGCGTTGCCGCAGGCGGTAAGCAAGCTCACCCAGGACGATCACAAGCCCAGCAGTCGCTGCGCACCCTACGAGGCCCTGTGACTGATCCGTAACCATGCCAAGCAGCCAAAATCCGACGGTGACAACCGCCCACCACGCTATCCATGCGCAGATTGCGGACCAACGGGCTCTCTTCACAGCGTCACAATACGTCGCTGTTGCTCTCGGGATCAGATATATGCACTTGCCCGGCCGGACATCCCTACGCCGCCCATTCGAGTCCGAGTGCGGCGAGTGCGGCGAGCTTGTCCGGTGTGAGCTTGGCCCGCCGGGTCTTGGCGTTGGACAAGAAGACCCCGAGCTTCACCGCGTGCTCCTGGCCGTCGACCACGACCGTTTCCACGTGGCTTCTGGAGACCGTCACAGAGCCGGTGCGGGTCTTGTACTGGGCCATGGCCGCAACACCCCGCTCGAACGCGCCCACGGCGCCCTGAGAGGCCTTGGCAGGCGCTTCCTGCTCCGGCGGTAGCGGCACGACCCCGAGAGCCTCCAGAAGAGCGCGCTGCCCGTCCAGTAACCCGGCCCAGACAGCCGGTTGACGCTGTTTCGCGAGCCACTTGCCGATGTCCATGCCGTGGACGGTGACGCCGGGTAGGACGTTGGTCTGGCCGTCTTCGTCGCGTACGAGCTCGCGTAGTGCGGTGTAGTGGCGTTGCCAGTCGGCTGGCCAGGCCGGGTTCCAGTCCGGGTCGATCTCCCGCAGCGCCTGCTCCCACTCGGGATGACCATCCAGCGCTCCGGGCCGGCGGAGGTTGGACAGCCACTGCCCGATCGGCCGGTCCAGAGCCGTGGCCGTGCGCGGCGCGCACAGTGTCCAGTGCTCCTCGTAGTACGCGCGGGCGGCCGCGAGATTCTCCTGGAACCGCTCATCCGCCACCGACCAGACCATGCCCAGCTGCTCCAGCCTGCGGGCGCGCTGGCCGTTCATCTCTCCGGCTCCGTACGCGCGTCGCTGCTCTGCCACCCACTGTCCGAGCGGTGCCGCGCCTTCCCGGTGTCCGTAGGGGACGCGGGCGTGGCCCTCGCGCTCGACGTACTCCTTCAGCTTGGCCCAGCCGCGGGCCCAGTCCTGCCGCTCGGTGTCGATCACGTTGAACGACACCCACTGCGCGACCATCACCGGATCCCGAGGAGCAGCAAAACGCAGCAGCAGACGGGATTCCTCCTCGCCCTCTTCCGGCGCTGTTCCGTTCCATTCGGATGGCTGCGCGACGTCCTTCTGTGGCTCCTGAGGAATCGCCAGCAATTCGACGGCCTCTTCATCATGAGCCCGCAATCCCTCCAGCACTTTCACGAGCGGCCGGTACGAGCCGGAGGTGAACATGTCCTCCGGCTTTTCCCCGGGCTGAAGGAAGACCGGCACGATGAGTGAGGCGAGTTTGCCTTGTCCGGGCTTCTGCCGGAGCGCCCGGCCGATGGCCTGGACGATGTCGTGCGGCGCCCCCTTCGGGTCAAGGAGGGCGACGGAGTCCACGGCGCGGATGTCGACGCCTTCCCCCAGGACGCGGCAGTTGGACAGCACGGCCCGCTGCCCCGTGTCCCCGAACGAGCCCAAGACTTCCCGCCGGCGCTGGGGGAGGTGCTCGCCGCACAGCCAGTCCGCCCACACCCGCCTCGGATACACCTCCGGCTCATTCGCGTGCAGCTTCGCCGCCACCCGCTCCAACCCCTCCGCGTACGCCTGCGCCTCCATCGTCCGGTGATGGAAGGTGATGCACGTCGACAGATCATGCTGGGCCATCGTCTGCACGAGCGCGGCCTGCAGGGCCCCGATCCGCTGCCCACGGACCTCCTCGCTACGCCGCTCCTCACCCATCAGCCGCTCCGGCGTGACCACCGGGTCCTGCAGCTCCAGCACGATGATCTGATACCGCGCCAGCAGCCCACGCGAGACGGCCGACGCAAGCGACAGCTTGTACAGGACGGGCCCGAAAACCTTCTCGTCGTCCATGGAAGCCGCCATCTCCCGCGGCAGCGGATCCCGCACCCCCTCCGCAACCTCGCGATTGAGGCGCTCCTCCCAAATCCGCGGCGTCGCCGTCAGGTACAGCCGCCGGTAGGCGGGAATGACGTCCTGATCGTGGATGTCCGCCCACGCCTTCCCCATCGACCCCGACGTCCGATGCGCCTCATCCACCACCGCGAGATCCATCGCGGCCAGCTGCTGCCCGTAGACACCCTCGAACGCCTCAGCCAGCACCCCCAACGACGCGTAGGTGGCATAGATGGTGACCGGCCCCGTTCCGTGCCACAGCGCGAGCTGCACGGGGTTGGTGGTGGAGCGCACCCGCAGGTTCCACAACTCCGGATCGTCCTGCAGCGGGCACACGGCAACCGCCGGCCCCCTGTGCCCGACCTCGTGCCACGCCTTCACCGTCTGGGACAGGAGGTCCAGGGTCGGCACCACCACCAGCACACGCCCGCCGCGGGGCACCAGCCGCTTCGCCGCCGCCGCGGCCATGATGGTCTTGCCCGTCCCGCATGCCGCGTGCACCTGGCCCCGCAGGCCGTTTGCCGGGATCCCGCCGGGCGGCACGTCCAAGCCGCGCACGACAGCCGCGACAGCTTCGACCTGATGATCCCGCAGCCGAATCCCGGCCATGACCCCCGCCCCCCGTCTATCTCCGTGCTGGCGTCGCGTACCGGGCCAACCTACGCCGCGCCGCGGAGGCTGGCGTCCAAGACGAGTGCCGGGAGACCCCATTCGTACCGCTGCGCGACGCACGGCCGGTGCAGCGGCAAGGAAGAGAGATCAGCTACTTCGGCCGATTTTCCTTTCCCTCCCTCTTCCGTGTCTCCGCGCGACTCTGTAGAGCCACGATTAGTCCTATCAGGGCCAATATGCTGCTCCCCCGCAATACGCCCACCGCGAGGTCAAAGTGCTTACCATCCGAGAAAAGCCACCACGGGAAAGCCAAGGCACTAAAGATTAGCGCCGAGGCAATGAGTGCCGCTGAAACCTTTCCGGCTAGGGTGGAAAGAAACTGGTTCATAAGTTTTCCTTCTTAAATAGAGGTATGGATGGGGGAGCGAAGCGTCTCCCCATCCACGCGGCACCGGTTGTGGTATCTGGACCCAGACTCTACACAGACGAGACTCGTGATGCACCACTCTGAGCATCAACTCAACTCTGAGGTGACGCATAGTTCGACTGCGCTCAATGCAGCATATGCTGAAGGAGAGTTGGTGAGCGTTTTCTGAAGTTGTGTGAGCTGCGGGAGGGGTTCGTGTGGAGCGCAGCGGAACCCGTCTCCACCGCGTGGCCGGCACCTGCCGGGCCGATGGTCCGTCAGTCTTGTTGTGGGGGTGGTGGATGGAATTCCCAGACGCTACACGGGCGCGAGCGCGATGCACCCTCCCCGTGCTGCCAGCCTTGGCATCCGCGCTTGCGCGGGTGCCCTCAATTCGCGCTTGCGCGAATTGACTTGCTTTCAGAATTCCGCTTGCGGAATTCAATTCCCGCGCTTGCGCGGGAATTTGGCGGAGCGTCAGCGGAGCCATTCACTATGCGGCGGCTTGCCGCCGCATTACCC
>NZ_JBHWJQ010000066.1:0-22573 GCF_042731435.1 Streptomyces sp. NPDC059861
CGATCCACGGACGCGACTCCCTCTTTCCCACGACCAGACCAACGAGCAACCAAGCCGACAGTCACATGATCAACAGCTTCTGTTAGGACCTCTTAATCGAGACAGGGCTCACACCGAACAGACGGCCCGCCCGCACCGGCCGGAAAGCCCGGTTTCCCACCACCCTTACGAAGGATTTGATTCCGATGGCCCGCCGTTCGCTGACACAGCGCCTTGTGATGCTCCTGGCCCCGACCGCGCTGGCTGCGGGAGGTGTGCTGATGCCCACCAGCGCCCTCGCCGCTCCGGCGACACCACACGCCGGAACAGCGGCCACGACAGTCGTCCCACGCGGCGACCGGGCCGAGCACGGCGCCCCCTCCGCCGTGAGGTGGGTGAAGTCCGTCGACGCCTCGAGTGGCATCAGCTTCGCACTGCCCGGAAAGTCCACGCCCGAGAAATTGGAATCCGCCGGTTTGCACGGGCGCCTCTACACCGTGCCGACCTCTGACGGATTCGTTTACTTCCTGATCATCGACATGAAGGGAGCCGGGCCGGCCGAACTCAAGGGGCTGGTCGAAGGCACCCGCCAGGGGATCGCCGAGGAGTATGGCGACGGCACCATCACCAGCCAGAAGGCAGGCACCATGGACAGCCGCCCCAGCCTGGAGGCGCGGCTGACCAACACGAGGGACGACCTCACGGTCAGCGCCACGCAGACCGTCACCGACGACCACGTCGTCCAGGTCCTGACCGTCGGCTCCCAGACGGACGAGAGGTCCGTGACCACGACCCACAAGCACGCCGTGGACAGCCTTCGCATCCCGTGATCCGGTACCGGTGCGGTCGGCGTGTCCCGCCGGCCGCACCCTTGCGAGCGACTCGGTGAGGCGTCATCCCGCGGACCGGCGCCGGATGACGAAGACGATCACCGCACCCAGTCCCAGGGTCAGGAGCGCGCCGCCCCCGACGAGCAGCGCGCCGCCCCCACCGGTCGAGGCGAGCCCGCCGCCGGAGGAACCACCGGACGACGAGCCGCTGCCACCCGTCGTGCCGGTGGAGCCGGTCGTCCCGCCGCTGCCGGAGGCACTGGGGCTCGGGGTGGACGAGGGACCACCCGAGGACCCCTGCGTGCTCCCGCCGTCATCGGTGGGGTTCAGGACGATCCATGCCCAGTTGTTCTCCTGGTTGGGCTCGCTCGGGTAGTCGAAGGGCTGCATCTGGATCTTGCCCTTGGCGTTCTTCACGACCTTGTCGATGCGCAACTCGAAGGGGAAGGTCAGGTTCGCGTCCTCCAGGACCGGCGCGTGCGCCCAGCATCCGTAGAGGCCCTCGGTGTGGGAGTCGGGCCAGCAGTCTTCGGGGATTCTCGTCACCGTGGCACCCGGCGGGACGGTGACGTACGTGAGCATCGGATCGTCGTCCGGCGGCTCCAGCCCGCGCACCCAGGCGGGGCCGAGGTTGCGGAAGCCGACGTCCACCGTCACCGTCTCGCCGACGGCGCCGCGTGCGGAGTCACCGGTGATCAGGATGTCGTAGGAGGTGTCGAAGGGCAGCCACGCCGATCCCTGGGTCCAGTAGGTGCCCGGAGCGCCGGTGAGTTCTTCCAGCGTCAGCGGTGCGCCGGTGCCCGGTGTGTAGCCGTCGGTCGCCAGGAGGGTCTTCGCCTTCTCGGCGGCGGCGGGGGCGGGGGCGGGGGCGGGGGCGGGGGCGGGGGCGGGGGCGGGGGCGGGGGCGAAACTGTAGGTGAAGCGGTCGTTCAACGCGAACGGGAGAGTTTTCACCTTCAGCGGCTCGGTCACCGCGTAGGCCGTGCCCGCCTCGACGACGTCCGAGAAGGCGCAGATCGCGTCGGTGCCCTGCCCCTGCAGCGGGCCGTCGGTGGTGTGCCGGTAGGCACAGTTTGCGTGCCGATCCACGAAGCTCAGCCCTCGGGTGCCACGGAAGCGCAGCACGACACCGTCGGCGGGCGCGCGTCCGGCGTTACGCAAGCCCAGCGGCGCATTCCAGGTGTGGCCCACACCCACCCGGGCGCCGACAACTGGCGGCTGACGATCCGCGAGTCGCTCACCACCACCTCGATGCGCAGCGGCGCGAACTCGACGCCCTCGCCCTCACCCCTGACCGTGATCTCGCCCAGTCGCCGCGGTGAACCGTATCCGCCGACGTCGAGGCGGATACCGCCGATCACGTTGGCCTGCTCCCCCGCACGGATCTGATCGCCCTCACAGGTGGCGCCCCACGGGCTCGGGTTGCAGGGGAGCTTGGCCTCCGCGACCTGTGCGAGACCGCCGATCTCGATCTTGATCTTGTAGTCGCCCTGGTGGACGACGGGCACCTCCCCGTCCTCCCCGGGCTCATCGCCGCCGGGCGCCGCGAGCCGCAGCATGATCTGCGGCTCGGCCGGATCACCGTTGTCACCCTGCAACGACAGATCCACACGGGACTCGCCGGTGATCCTCACCGGCAGCGGGAGCGGGTCGCCGTCGACGGCCAGCGCGGGGACAGCAGCACCGGAGCCGACAGCCAGAACGGCAGCCGCCACGAGCCCTGGCATCGTGCGGAGGATGGATCTGCGGACGGGACGTCTCATCAACGCCTCCTTGTCGCACGTAGGACACTCCGAGGGGGCGCTCGTCACCGAGCACTCACCTGTCCGACATCCGACAGACACCTTTCGTTGCCCTCATGCGCATCACGGACCCGTCACAGCAACCGTCGACTGCCCCGTTCCACCTCAGCAGCCGCGTCCGCCTGCATCCTGGCGCAGCATCAGTTGAGTCGATCCCCGGTCGGCGGGCTGTTCCTCCGCCTAGGGTGTCGATCATGTTCAAGTCAGGGGTGGGGTTCCTCGCGTTGTTCGGGCTCGGTTGGTGGCTGCTGGGCACGAGTGGGTTCGACGGATCGGCCCGGCCGGCCGGGGTCGTGGGCGGCTGTGCCGTCACATTGGGGCTGATGCTCGCCGCGCGCCGTTTTCTCCCCGCGTCGGCAGGGGGCCCGTTCCCCGCCGACCGACGCCGACGGTTCAACCAGATCAACGGCCTTCAGTGGCTGCTGATCGTCGTCATCGCCGTGGTGTGCGCGCGGGCCGGGGTGCCGGTGCTCATTCCCCCGCTGGTCGCTGTCGTCGTCGGACTCCACTTCCTTCCGCTCGCAGCGGTGTTCGAGCAACCCAGGCTGCGGGTGCCGGCGGCTCTGTTGGTGGGGGCCGGAGCAGCGGGGGTGGCCGTATGGCTGACGAACAGCCCGGACACTACGGTTCGCCTGGTGGTGGGCCTCCTCTGCGCGCTCAGCCTGTGGGGCATGGCGATCTGGACGGTCACGGGCGCGGCGTCCGCCGCCCGGCAAGGCGTCCGGGAGTGAGTGGGCCCGCACCTGATCTCCCCCTCCGCCGACCAGGTGGTGGGACGGGGGGAGCGCAACGATGGCCAGACCGGCGTGGGGGGCACAGTATGGCTCTTGTGCGGGTCGCCCGAGACCAGGGATCAACTTCCAGGGCGCGCCTCGGCGGGTCCCACCGGCCGTCTCAGGTTCGTGCCGCATCGTAGATGGGTTGCCGCCCTGCTCGAGGACCGCTGCCTTGCAGTGGTGGGGCGGGTACGCCGGTGGCTCGGGTCGGCGGGCGGAAGGAATGAGTGCGATGAGCCCAGCGCGGCGGCGCATGGACCACGCCGATCGTCCGGAGGACGGGGCGTCGGACCCGAGTGCGCTGATGGATCTGCTGGGCGTCGCCGCGGTGCTGGTGGAGGCCGACGGCCGGATCGACATGTGGAGCCCTCAGGCCGACGAGCTGTTCGGCTACACCCGTGGCGAGGCGGTCGGACAGTACGCGGCGCACCTGCTCCTCCACCCCGAGCACCGGGAGGCGGCGATCGGGCTGTTCGCCGAGGTGATGGTGACGGGCCAGGCCTGGGCCGGGCCGTTTCCCATCCGGCACAAGGACGGCAGCACCCGACTGGTGGAGTTCCGCAACATGCGGCTGACGGACAACCTGGGCGATCACTACGCGCTGGGGCTGGCCACCGACCGGTCCACGCTGCTGCAGGTGGAGCGCAAGCTGGCCCTGTCCGACCGGCTGGTCACCCAGGCGCCGATCGGGCTGTCCGTCCTGGACACCGACCTGCGGTACCTGGCCGTGAACCCGGCCCTCGCGTCGATGCACGGCATGTCCGAGGCCGACCACATCGGCCGGAGGTTCAGGGAGGTCCTGCCCGGCGAGCCCTTCCTGAGTGCGGAGGACTGCATGCGGGAGGTGCTGGCCACCGGCGTCCCGGTGGTGGACCGGCAGGTGGTGGGCCGCACCGCCGGGGACCTGGAGCAGGAGCATGCCTGGACCATGTCGTTGTACCGGCTGGAGGACCACCGCGGCCATGTACTGGGCATCGCCAACGTGGTGGTGGACATCACCGACCGGTATCAGGCAGCCCGGCAGGCCGACCGGGCACAGCAGCGCCTGCGGCTGATGGCCAGCGGCTCGGCTCGCATCGGGACGACCCTTGAGGTGGAGCGGACGGCGCAGGAACTGGCCGACGTCGTCGTCCCCGATCTGGCCGACATGGTCGCTGTGGACCTGCTCGATTCCGTCCTGCAGACGGGTCGTACGGATTCCGGCGAGGACCCGGCCCTGTTCCGGGCCCTGGCGGTGAAGACGGCCTACCCCACCGGCGCCGCCGAGGCGATCGTGGCGCCCGGGCGCCTGACCACGTACCACATCGACCACCCGGCGGCGCACTGCGTCCGCACCCGTAAGCCGGTCCTCATCACCCATGTGAACAGCGGCGATGTCACCCGCATCGCCGAGAACGACCATGCTGCCCGGCTCCTCGCGCAGGCGGGGGTCCACACCGACATGGCGGTCCCCCTCATCGCCCGTGGACAGATCATCGGCGTCATGGGTATGGCCCGCGCGCGCAACCCGCAGTCCTTCGACGAGGACGACCTCACCCTGGCCTGCGAACTGGCCTCCTCGGCCGCCCTCAGCATCGACAACGCCGTCCTGCACCAGCACATCCGCAGCGCCGCCGAGACACTGCAGCGCAGCCTGCTGCCACAGCTCTCCCCCCGGCATCCCGGTCTGGAGGTCGCTGCCCGGTACCGGCCCGCACAGGCCTTCAGCGAGGTGGGCGGCGACTGGTTCGACGTGATCCCCCTCGACGGTGACCGAACCGCTCTCGTGGTGGGCGACGTCATGGGCAGCGGTATCCCGGCGGCCACCACCATGGGCCGCCTGCGCACCGCCACCTCCACGCTCGCGGACCTCGACCTCGACCCCGCCCGGATCCTCACCCACCTCGACAAGATCATTCAAGGGCTGGACCCGTACCTCGCCACCTGCGTCTACGCGATCTACGACCCGCACGACTGCCGCCTGCGCGTGGCCTCCGCCGGCCATCTGCCCCCGGTACTGATGCGAGCCGACGAGCCGCCCGGACTGCTCGACCTGCCCACGGGCACGCCGCTCGGAGTCGGCGGCGTCCCGTTCGAGACCACCACCCTCGACCTGCGGCCCGGTGATCAGCTGATCCTCTACACCGACGGACTGGTCGAAACCCGTGACGACCCCATCGACGAACGCCTCGACGACCTCGTGGGTCTGCTGTCATCGCCGCACCGCTCCGTCGAGGAAACCTGCGACCGACTGCTCCAACAGCTCCGGGCCCCTGCCAGCCATGACGACGTGGCCCTGCTCATCGCCCGCACACAATCACTGACGAACAACTGCGGGCCGGGCTCCCTACGCCCGGCGTAGGCCGAAGTGCCCTGGGGGCACGTGGTGTGCCGTGTTGGTCGGAACCTCCGGGTGTCCTGCCACGGCGCCGGGGCAGGACACCCGGTCATGCTGTCGTCGCCCCTCGCGTGGGTCGGGGGTCAGCGGTGGTGGTGGTGTCCGCGACCACCCCAGGACTCGCTGTCGATCTCACGGCCGCGCTGGTTGGCGAGGGTCGCCCTGTCGGAGCGGTCGTCCCACATGTAGTGGCGACGGTCCTGGAAGACGTCGGTGCGGCTGTCGCGGCCGGCGCCGGTGTGGACGCGGACGGAGGACCGGCCGTCCAGACGGAAGCGGTCGAAGACGTAGGTCTGACCGTCGCGGTCGGACAGCGTCCAGCCGTCCAGGTTCACACTGCGCCGACCGGTGTTGGTGACCTCCACCCACTCCTTGTTCAGGGAACGGTTGGAGCGGTCGTCACGTCCCGGCGGGTCGTACTGCACGGCGCTGATGACGACCTGGTCGCGGTCGTCGCGGCGATCACCGTGGTCGGCGGAAGCCGGCAGCGCGGTCACTGCCGCGAGTGCCCCGGCGGCGAGAGCGGCGGCCGTCAGACGGCGAGCAGTCAGGGAAGCAGACACGAGATCCCTTTCGGATCAGGACCCGTGGCCTTCTCCGGTGATCGGGGAAAGGCCGGGGTGCGAGCTTCTCGGCCGGCGTGGCCGAGGACCCACACACTGCCGCGATCGCCCGCCCCGGCGACGAGGCGCCAAGCCGTGTTGCCAAATACGGACATTTCAGTAACAGTCGAATGTTAACTACACGGACCTGTACGAATCCTCCACTCGGACCCGTGGCCTCCGCACCCACCCTTGCGCTGCCCGGGCAGCGGGCTCACGGACCGCCGCACTCCACCAAGGTCCACCCTGGGCACTCACCCGAAAGTGAGCAACAGCCCAGTGCCCTCGCACGCGTTCGCATCGCCGGCACGGCTGTAGGGTGAAACGGTGACCTCCGTACCGGACGACTCGCCGCCGCTGATCGGCGAAGACGACCGCGAAACGGCCGTGCGGCGCCTTCAGAAGGCGTACAGCGAAGAGCTCATCTCGCACGCGGAGTTGGACGAGCGCCTCCACCAGGCGCTCACGGCCAGGGCGCACGGCGAACTCGTGTCGGCTCTGGCCTCGCTCCCGGAGGAGGACCCAGGCACCACATCAGTGATCGCTGCCGCCGGCGGACGGATCCGAAGGCGGGGCGCATGGCGGGTACCTCGGATTCTGAAGATCGAGTCCGCGTACGGAACGGTGCGCCTGGATCTGTCCCGGGCGATCATCGACCATCCGGTCGTCGACATCGAGCTGCAGCTCGGAACCGGTGGGGCCAGGATCACGGTGCCGCGTGACGCGGTCGTCGACGTCGAAGGTGTGCGCACCGAGTGGAAGGACCTGCGCTACAAGGCCCCGCTGCGTTCCCGCCCCGGCGCACCGAGGATCCGACTCTCCGGGACCATGGGATTCGGGCGATTGAGAATCCGCCACGCACGGCGTTGAAGCTCCGGGTCTGATCCGACCGGTCATCCGAGAACGGCGATTCCGATCATGCGCGCACCGGTCTCCGTGCGCGGACGATGTGTGCTGCCCGGCGCGAACACGACGTAGCTCGCGCTCCAAGACGCCGGCCGCGGTCGATGAACTCACCCGGCACATGGTCATGCCTCCGCAACCGCGAGGGCGGGCAACTTCAGTTCACCACGCTTCCCCTCCTCCACCGCACACCCTGGCCCCCTGCTCGACTGGGCACTCGGGCGACTGCAGGATCCGCTGACCGTCGACGACCTCGCTTCCCACGCGGCCGTCTCCCTCCGCACGCTCGCCCGCAGGTTCGCCGAGCAACTCGGCACCAGCCCGGGCCACCGGCCGCTCCGACAGCGGCTCATGGCAGCCCGTGCCCTCCTGGAGGAGACGGACCTTCCCGTCGAGACGATCGCGGCCGGCCAGAACGGGGCTGCCCTCAGCGGCCGGTCTCCGGCGACGCTTTCGCTCGCTGGTGCACACGACTCCCGCCGCCTACCGCCGCTCCTTCCGCCATGTCAACTGGCCTTGACTGTCAGTAGATGGCGAGAAATCAACCATCGCTTCCAGCCAGAGAAGAGAACTCGTGACGGCGCGCAGGCCGCAAACCAGTCGTAGGGGACAACTCGAGGGCATGGAACGGCGGTCACCACCGAAGGAGCGCAAATATCACAGCTGCCCGTCACGGTGTTCATTTCCCGACGAAGTGAACTTGCCCCTGGGCTGGCCCCCTTGCCGGGGGCAACACGCCAGGCGCGGTGGCTAGCATGAGGCGCGCGCTTGAACCGGAAGACGCCCTACCGCCTTCCAGGTTCTCGGTGATGCGCCAGTCGTCGACGTACTCCTGCTCTCACAGACCGAGGGATCGCGGAATGTCAGTGCCTGCTCGCCCCCGCCAGCGCCGATCCGCGCCGGCGAAGCGCTCCTCAGGGGCCGTCGTCCCCGCGGTCCTGGTCGTCGCCGCCGCGGGGGCTGCCGTGGCCGCCGTCCTGGCTCCCGAGAGAGCGCGCACGTGGGTGGCCGGAACCGCGGTCGTCGCCTGGGTCTGTCTCGCGGTCGTCGGCGTCACCAACTCCCTGGGCCTGCGCCGGGCCCAGCGGCGGGCGGACGCTCTCGGCAGCGAGCTGGAGACCGCCAGGAGCACGTGGATGCGGGACGGTGCAGAAACGGATCAGCTGGTCAACACGACCCTGCCGACGATCGCCCGCCAGCTGAAGAGCGGCGCGAGTGTGGACGACGTACTGTCCGGATCGCCCACGCCTTCCGACCCGTACATGCGGCGGATGCTGCACGTCTACGCCACCGAGCTCTCCGAGTCGGTACGACGGGCCGACGACGCGCGGTCGGAGCTCGACGGGCTGCGGCGCGAAGTGGCCGCGTGGACGCGGGAACTCGAACACGTCACCGACAAGACCTTGCCCGCCGCGGTGGCCCTGCTGCGTGAGGGCAGTTCCGCCGAGACCGTCCTCGCCAAGCTCGAATGGCCGGTGGATCCCTTGCTGCGGGCTCCCGCCGAATCGTTCGTCCGCGAACTCGCCTACAGCGAGCGCCGCTCCGCCGCCGCCCAGGCCGCCTCCGCCAAGGCGCTCAGCAGGGTCCAGGCCAAGACCGTCAGCATGCTCGCCGACCTGCGCGACATGCAGGAGCGGCATGGCGCGGACGTCTTCGGTGACCTGCTGCGCCTGGATCACAGCACCTCCCAGCTCGGTCTGATGACCGACCGGCTGGCGCTGCTGATGGGGGGCCGTCCCAGCCGCGTCTGGAACAAGCCGATCGTCATGGAGAGCATCCTGCGCGGAGCGGTCGGCCGTATCGCGGCCTACCAGCGAGTGCGGCTGCACAACTCCAGCAAGGCCGCCCTCGCGGGCTTCGCGGCAGAGGGCGTGATGCATCTGCTGGCCGAACTGATTGACAACGCTGCCAACTTCTCGCCGCCCATCGACGAGGTCCACGTGTACGTGGAGGAGCGCAGCGCCGGTCTCGTGGTCACCATCGAGGACAGCGGTCTCAAGATGTCCGACGCCGCCATGCGCCGTGCGGAGGAGTCGGTCTCGGGCCGGATCACCGACCTCGCCTCGCTCCAGGGCACCCGGCTCGGTCTGGGCGTCGTGGGTCGCCTCGCCGCCAAGTACGGCATAAGCGTGAACTACCGGCCCTCCTCCCGCGGGGGCACCGGTGTCGTCGTCCTGTTGCCGCCCCAGCTGGTGGCCCAGCAGCGCGAGCCGGTCACCGCGGAACAGCCTCCTCGCAGCGCCGCTCCCGCGGCCGCGGCTGCCCCGCCTGCCCCGACCGCGGAGGTGCCCGCGCAGCGCCCGCAGGCGGTCGCGCCGGCGGATGTGGCACCGGAGGCGGAGATTCCGCGCAGCCGCGGCGCCGCCACCCCGAACGGGCTGCCCGTCCGCGCCCCCGGCCGCACCATGGCCGAGGCGGAACGCGCGCGGCCGCAGACGGCGGCCGAGCCGGACCGCTCGGATCCCGGCGCCTCCGGTCCGGCGCGCGACGCCGGGAGCCGGTTCGGCGCCTTCCACCGGGGCCGTCAGGCGGGAGGCGCCGCGCAGGACCCGGCCGCCGCCTCCTCCGGGCCCGACTCGCTGCCCGAGGCGGATGACTAGTCCCGGCCTGTCGCACCGCCCAGGGCACCTCAGCCCGCCTTCCCCGCACTGATTCGCCGCACCCCGTTTGATTGGAGGAACGGGTCGGGTGACCGTCGATCGGTCATGTCCCGCCCCGCCCATCATGGAGACCACTGACAACAGCCTGACCTGGCTCTTGATGAACCTCTTGGAGCGCACGCCGGGCACTCGTCACGCCCTCGTGCTGTCCCGGGACGGTCTGAAACTGTGCTGGACGGAACATCTGACCATGGACCAGGCCGACCAACTGGCGGCCATCTGCTCCGGTATGCAGGCCCTCGCCCAGGGTGCCTCCGTGGAGTTCGGCGACGGATCGGGCGGCGTGCGGCACTCCATGACCGAGTTCCACGGAGGTCTGCTCTTCATCATGGACGCCGGCGAGGGCGCGCACCTCGCCGTCCTCGCCGACGACAGTGCGGACCCGGGCGTGGTCGGCCACCAGATGACGGAGCTCGTGGACCAGATCGGCGACCATCTGAGGGCCGAGCCGCGCACAACCGTCACACGGAGTGCCTCCGCGTGACCCGCAAGCCCGTGGACATCGGCGTCCCGGACCGGCTCCACACGGTCACGGGCGGTCGCAGCGAGGCCGACGACTCGTTCGACCTGGTGACGCTGATCGTCAGTGAGAGCGAGCCCACGCAGGGGATGCAGTCCGAGCACACGCGGATCCTCGAACTGTGCCGGCACCCGACGGCACTGGTGGAGCTCGCCGCCGAGCTGAAGCTGCCCATCACCGTCGTACGGATCCTCCTCGGTGACCTGCATGACATGGGCAAGGTGAGTGCCCGTCATCCCCGCGCGGCCGAGTCCGTCGCGGGTCTCCCCGAAACCGCCCTGCTCCAGGAGGTGCTCCATGGGCTCCGCAACCTCTGAGCTGCCCTCGCAGCGCACGCCGCTCGCCGATGCGGCCGAGACCGGACTGAAGATCGTCGTCGTGGGTGGTTTCGGTGTCGGGAAGACGACCCTGGTCCGCTCGGTGAGCGAGATCCGGCCGCTGAACACCGAGGAGGTGATGACGCAGGCGGGTCAGGACGTGGACGAGACGGCCGGTGTGGAGCGCAAGACCACGACGACCGTCGCGTTCGACTTCGGGCGCATCACCCTGAACGAGCGGATGGTGCTGTACCTGTTCGGCGCACCCGGCCAGGAACGCTTCTGGTTCCTGTGGGACCGGCTGTTCTCCGGCACGCTGGGCGCGGTGGTCCTGGTCGACACGCGGCGCATGGCGGACTCCTGGTACGCGATCGACCGGCTGGAGCACCACAAGACGCCCTTCGTGGTGGCCGTCAACAGGTTCGACAACGACGCCAGCCGGTTCTCGCTCGACGAGATACGCCAGGCGCTCGCCCTCGGTGACCACGTGCCCATGGTCGACTGCGACGCACGGGTCAGATCCTCGGGCAAGGAAGTCCTGATCACCCTCGTCGACCACCTCTACACACTGGCACTCTCCCGTGAGGGGACATCGTGAGCGACGACACCGGCGCCCCGTCCACGAACACACCGCCACCGGGCTGCCCGGCGCACGACTCCGCCGTTCAACTGGGCGGTCTGGAGTACCAGCAGACGCCCTCCCAGCTGTATCGCGCCATGCGCCGGGAACACGGCGCGGTCGCGCCGGTGCTCCTGGACGGCGGCATCCCCGCCTGGCTCGTGCTGGGGTATCCCGAAGTCAGCTATGTCACCAGCCACGACGAGCTGTTCGCCCGGGACTCCAGGCGCTGGAACCAGTGGCCCCACATCCCCGACGACTGGCCCCTGCTGCCGTTCGTCGGCTACCAGCCGTCGGTGCTGTTCACCGAGGCCCAGGAGCACCAGCGCCGGGCCGGTGTGATCACCCAGGCGCTGGAGGGCGTCGACCAGTTCGAACTGGCCCGTGAGTGCCAGGCGATCGCCGAGCAGTTGATCACGGTGTTCGCCGGCAGCGGGCAGGCCGAGCTCATGAGCGCGTACGCGCACGCCCTGCCTGCCCGCGCGGTCCTGTGGATGTGCGGAGTGCCGCAGGGCAGCGCGGACACCGACAAGCTCGTCGACGATCTCCGGATCTCGCTCGACGCCGGTGAGGGCGACGACCCGGTCGCGGCGTACATGCGCGTCGGGGCACGCATCGCGCAGCTCGTCAAGGAGAAGCGGGAGAACCCCGGCCCCGACGTCACTTCGCGGATGATCCTCGACCCGGCCGGGCTCACCGACGAGGAGATCGTCCAGGACCTCATCTCCGTCATCGCGGCGGCGCAGCAGCCGACGGCCAACTGGATCTGCAACACCCTGCGGCTGCTGCTGACCGACGAGCGTTTCGCGGTCAACGTCTCCGGAGGACGGGTCAGCGTCGGCGACGCGCTCAACGAGGTGCTGTGGCTGGACACCCCGACGCAGAACTTCATCGGCCGCTGGGCGGTGCGCGACACGCAGCTCGGCGGGCGGCTCATCCGAGAGGGCGACTGCCTCGTCCTCGGGCTCGCGGCGGCCAACACGGACCCGCAGATCTGGCCGGAGGCGCATGTCGGCGCGGAGAACTCCGCACACCTGTCCTTCAGCAACGGTGAGCACCGCTGCCCCTATCCGGCGCCGCTTCTGGCGGACGTGATGGCCCGCACGGCGGTGGAGACACTGCTGGAACGCCTGCCCGACCTGGTGCTGGCCGTGGAGCCGGAGCAGTTGACCTGGCGGCCGTCGATCTGGATGCGCGGGCTGACGTCCCTGCCTGTGCAGTTCACGCCGGCGCTGTGATCGCACCCTCCGCGGGTCGGCGGGATCCTGGACGATCCCCGGCCCGCGGAGGGCACGGTGCGGCTGCCGGACCCGCGGTCAGTCTGTGACCGGGGTGAAACGCACCGGCAGTGACTGCGGTCCGCGGGTGAAGACCCCCTGCTCGGACGGGTCGAACCCGTCGGCGAGACGGAGGTCGGGCATGGCGTCGAGCAGTTGGTTCACGCCGATCTCCACTTCCGCCTTGGCCAGCAGCGCACCGACACAGAAGTGCCGGCCGAGCGCGAAGGCGAGGTGGTCGGCCGCGGCCGAGAACGCCGACGTCGTGGTGAGGTCGTCACGGAAGATGTCGAACCGGTCGGGCTCGCGGAAGCGGCGCTCGTCCCGGTTCGCCGCCCCGATCAGGCAGGTCACCGTGGCGCCCTGCGGGATGGTGCCGCCGGAGACCTCGACGTCGGTGGCCGCCTGACGCATGATCATGTGCACCGGAGGGGTGAAGCGCAGGGTCTCCGCGAAGGCGGCCGATATGAGGCTGCGGTCCTCGCGGACGGCGGCCAACTGGTCCGGGTTCAGCAGCAGGTTGGCCAGGATGCTGGCGATCGCCTTGTCGGTTGTCTCACCGCCGGCGGCCAGCAGGAGGCTGCAGAACGCCTTGATGTCCTCGTCGCTCATCCGCACACCGTCGACCTCGGCGGCGCAGAGTGTGGACAGCAGGTCGTCGCCGAGGTTGTCGCGCCGCTCCCGGATGATCGGAATCATGTACTCGGCGAACTCCACGCGCGTACGCTCGCCGGCGGCGGTCACCTCGGCATCACGGGACAGGTTGCCCAGGAACGCGATCACCGCGGTGTACCAGCGGTGGAAGCGGGCGTGGTCGGCCTTGTCCAGGCCCAGCATGTCCGCGATCACGTTGACCGGGAACCGGGTCGCGTAGTCGCTGACGATGTCCGCGGTCCCCGACTGCCGGAAGGCGTCGATGAGCTCACGAGAGTTCCGCTCGATGACCGGCAGGAACTTCTCCTGGAGGTCGCTGCCCCGGAACGCCGGTGCGACGAGCGCTCGCCGCACCGCATGTTCCCGGCCACTGAGCTGGAGGATCGTCTTGCCGTGGACGGGCTCCAGCTGCCAGTTGTAGTTGTCGGTCGTGAACTCGGACTTCTTGTCCTTGAAGACGCGTTCGACGTCGTCGTAGCGGGAGATGATGTAGCTCTGGGTGGCTTCGTGCCAGATCAGCGGTTCTTTCTCCCGCATCACCGCGTACGCGGGGTAGGGATTCGCAGCGAACTCGGGCGAGAGAATGTCGGGCGCTTGCTGGGCCGTGGACACGGAACTCCTCGAAGTAGATGCATGCCGTCGCACAGCAGATTAATGATCTTTCGTTGGCTCAAACAGGCTACTCCTGGCCGTAGTTGAATTTATGACCGATCCTCGGCAGGACCGTGGCATGGACGACCTGCTTGGCGCGGGCGGAGGGCCCTTGTCGCGCTCGATGGAGGGTGGGGTGGCCAAGGGCCGAGGGCAGGGAGCTCCCCTGCCGCCACCGGTGCGACCACGGGCGTACGACCGGCCGGCCAGGCCGCCAGGTCGCGTACGCCTCCGGTGACCACCGTGCCCGGCGGCCCGTCGCCGGCGGACCACTGGCGGCCGACATCCTCGGCATGGATGCGTGTGCCTGCCGGCAGGCGGCCGAGGAGGAAGTCGATGGCGTGTGCGGCCAGGTCTTCGGGCCAGTCGTCCGGCCGCACGCCGAGTTCCAGGTCGACCATGTGGCTCCATGCCTCGCGCCAGCGTGCGAAGACGGTGGCGGCGAGGTCCGCATCGCGGAACGTGACTGGCCGACACCGGTCCACGTCGGTGGCGCGTGCCCAGGAGGCCTCCAGCCCAGCCGTGTGCGCGGCGAGTTGCTCGCGGTGCTCGGCCGCGCCGCGGTCCGCCGTGGCCCCGCTGATCGCGTCACGCTCGTGGACCCCGTCGTCGTAGCCCACAACGAGTTCACCGCGCAGGGCATGTTCCGCGAGACGGGCGAACGTTCTCGCGTTGTCGGTGAGATGCGCGAGGACGTGGCCGCGTGACCAGCCCGGAAGAGCGGATGCCTCCGCGACCTGCTGGTCGTTCAGCTCCGCCACGAGACCTTCCAGTGTCCGGTGGGCCTCGATCACGGACGCGACAGGAGGTTGCATGCCCCTGCGCCCCTACAGGGCCCGGACCTGGGTGAGGACTGGCGGAGCCTGGGCAGCGAGTTCCACGAGTGGTTCACCGCTCAGCCGGCACACCGTCCATTCGTCCAGGAGTTCCACGCCGAGCGACTTGTAGAAGTCGATCGTGGGCTTGTTCCAGGCCAGGACCCACCACTCGAAGCGCTCGTAGCCGTTCTGGTGACAGATCGCGGCCAGGGAGGCGAGCAGCGCTTTGCCGTGTCCTCCACCTCGGGCGTGCGGCCGTACGTAGAGGTCCTCCAGGTGCATGCCGCGCGTGCCGGTCCAGGTCGAGAAGCGAGGGAACCACAGGGCGAAGCCCAGGGCCTGCCCCGTCTCCTCGTCCTCGGCGATCAGCGCGAACGCAGCCGGATGTGCTCCGAAAAGGGCCTCGCGAAGCTGCTTCTCCGTTGCTCGCGCCTGCTCAGCAGCCCGTTCGTAGTCGGCGAGTTCACGGATCATCGCCCGGATCTCCGCGATGTCGTCCACAGTGGCGGCTCGGATCATGCCGAAGATCATTGGCCAAGGTACCGAGCCCTGTCCATCCGGTTCCGCGCCCATCAGTGGCGTGAACCCGACCGTGGGCCTCGCCGTGGACGGACGATCCGCGGCAGGCGTCCGCAGCCGGACCGGCAAGAGCCTTGTGGGGCGTCGACGAGCTTGGCGATGCTGCCTGGATGATGACTTCCGTCGTTGCGTTCGTCGGCGCGGCCCTCCTGATCGCCATGGTCCCGGGGCCGAGCACGGTGGTGATCCTGCGCCGAACGGTGGTGAACGGCCGCAGGACCGGTATGGCCACGGTCGTGGGCAACGAATGCGGGGTGCTGCTGTGGGGCCTCGCCGCAGCGTTCGGTCTCTCCGCCCTGCTGCTGGCCTCGCAGGTCGCCTACGACGTCATCCGGATCGTCGGCGCCGCGGTGTTGGTGTGGATGGGAGCGCGCGCCTTGTGGCAGGCGGGGCGGCCGGGCCCGGTGGCGGACGGGGTACCTGGGGGAACAGCCGCGGTGTCGCTTCGGCGGGCGTACCGGCAGGGCCTGGTCACCAACTTCGCCAACCCGAAGGCAGGCGTGTTCGCGGTCTCCTTCCTGCCGCAGTTCGTGCCGGACGGAGCCCCTGCCCTTCCGACGCTGCTCGCCCTCTCCGTGATCTGGGCGGTGGTCGACCTGATCTGGTACCTCCCGTTGGTCTGGCTGGCCGGACGTGTCGCAGGAGTGCTCCAGCGGCAGTCCGTTCGGCGCCGGATGGATCAGGTCTCCGGGGCGCTGCTGGTCGGGCTCGGGGTGCGTCTGGCCACCGAGTCCTAGGACGGGTGACCGCGGATGACGACGAAGGGCCAGGAAGTGGTCAACGGTCGACCCGGGCGTCCCCGCTCTGCTCCTACTCGAAGAACTTCAGGCTCCAGCCGGTGTCCGCGTTCGGGCCCGGGACGTCGGCGCGACTGTACGTGGTGTTGCCCCACCAGCAGAACGTGCCGGTGTACCAGTAGCGGTTCTCCCAGGAGTACGGCGTCCCCTTCGGCACCGCGTGGAACATCAGCGGGAACGTCGGCCCGGCGGGCGGGCTGGTGCCGATGTCGCCGTCGAGCAGGACGAAGGTGTGGTGGCCGGGGCCGTTGACGTTCAGGGTCGGGTCCCAGCCGGCCGTCATCGTGGCGCGGTGGGAGCCGAACAGGCAGCCGTTGGACTTGTACCAGTCCCACACGTACGTGGGGTCGCCGCCGGCCCGCAGCCGCAGGTCGGCCAGGCAGTACTGGTCGCTCCAGCTGCCGTTGGCGGAGTACACGACGTGGATCTGCCCGTTGGGGTCCTTGATGGCCTCGGGTGCCTCGTTGATGTACGGGTTGCCGACCACCCGCTCCCAGCTCTCCCGCGGCTGCGAGATGATGTGGCGCCCGCCGGTCGGCGTGGTCGGGCTGCTCATCCGCGCGATGTAGAGGTTCTGCTCGACGTTGGTGTCACCGGCCCAGCCCGACCAGACGAACCAGCGCTGTCCGTTGAAGGTGAACAGCGTGCCGTCGATCGCCCACTTGTCGTCCGGCAGGGCCAGTCTCGTCTCGGCGGTGTACCCGCTGTCCGGGCTCGCCGAGCTGATCACGTACATCCGGTGGGCGGCTCCGCGACCGGCCGTGAAGTAGATGTAGTAGCGGCCCGCGTCCCGCACGATCTCCGGGGCCCAGACCTCGCCGAGGTTCCGGGTGTCCGACCAGACCTGCCGGGCGGACGCCGACGCCAGGGCACTTGTCGACGGGGCCTGCCGCACGGCGATGCCGGCGCCGGTGGACTGCACCGAGACGTAGGTGCCGCCGACCCTGAGGACGCTCGGGTCAGCGGCCCGCAGAGCGGTCTGTCCGGCTCGCGCGGGTTCGGCGGACGTCAGCGCCAGCACGGCGGCGAGCACGCCGGACAGCACGAAGGCGGCTGCGCCGGAAAGATGACGAGAAAGCCTCATGTCCCGCCCCTCGTTGGCCTCCGCGTCCCGTGGCGGTCGGCGGAGATCGCCTTTACATCGATGCAATCAGTGCTCCCAGCATCTTGAGCAGCGCTGCACATGTCAATGCTGCGGGCCTGCGGAGATACGTCCATGGGCCGACGTGGCAGCCAACTGCCCGCGTTCCGCCCACCCGTGACGTCACGTCGGCCCTGTGATGCGCGAGGTCTGGACAGCCAAACCGAGGGCGTGTTGTCATTCCGCTGTCGCAGGATTTCCAACGTTGAAAGAGCCGCCTGACCGCACCCGTACCGGCGTTCGCCTGTGACCGGTCCCGGTCGAGGGCCTTCGTGCGAGGAAAGGTTCGATGACAAGACAACACATCCGCCCACGCGTCAGAGCCTGGGCGCTGCTGACCGCCGCGGCCCTGGTGCTGCCTCCCGGCGGCCTGGCTGCCACCGCCTCGGCCGCGGAGCCCGCCGGCCGTGCGTCGGCGCTCCCCGCCGCCGAACAGTCCGACGTCGAAGTGCACGGCCTGAAGGGCGAGTACTTCAGCATGTCTGCGCCCGGTGCACGGGACTTCGCCGAGCTCGGTGGCACGCTGCTCGAGCCGCAGATCAACTTCTCCGGCCTGACCAGCACGTTCCAGGAACTCAACGGCAGGACGGAGCACACGACGGCCCGCTGGACGGGGCAGATCGAGGCGCCGGCCACCGGTGACTACACCTTCCACGCCATCGGCGACAACGGCTTCCGCCTCTTCATCGACGGCGGGCCGGTCATCGACCACTGGGAGCCGGACTGGGACCGGGAGCAGACCAGCGCGCCGATCAAACTGACGGCCGGGGAGAAGCACGACTTCCGCCTGGAGATGTTCCAGGACTTCGGCGGCGCCAACATGTTCCTGCGCTGGTCCACCCCGGGCCAGCCCAAACAACTGGTGCCGATGTCCGCGTTCACCCCACCCGAGGGCTTCGAGGTCTACCCGGTGGAGATGTCCGTGGCCGCCGACGGACGCCGACTGCGGGCCCGGTTCGAGGGCCGGGTCGGCGATCTGCGGACGGTGAAGGACCACCTGAAGGTCGAGGTCGACACCACGGCCATGCCCCTCAAGTCGGTCACCGCCGCTCCCGGTGACCGCAACTCCCTGCTCGTGACGCTCGCCGAGCCCGTCCAGAAGAACCAGCAGGTGCGGGTCACCTACGACGGCGAGGGTGGCCTGACCTCCGGCGGCGAGACCGTTCCGAAGGTCATCCGCTACGCCGAGAACGCCTCCACCCACCGCCTCACCACCAAGTGGGGCGACCGGCTCGACGAGAAGCGCCCGCTGCCGGAGTACCCGCGCCCGCAGCAGGTGCGCGCCAAGTGGAAGAACCTGAACGGGCCCTGGCAGTTCAGCGGCGCCGAGGCGGGCGAGCAGCCGGTGTTCGGCAGGAACCTCGACGAGAAGATCGTCGTGCCGTTCCCGGTCGAGTCGCAGCTCTCCGGGCTGGAGCGGCACGAGGACCACATGTTCTACCGCAAGCTGGTGGACGTGCCGAAGGACTGGAAGGTCGGCAAGGACGGCAGGAGCAACCGGCTGAAGCTCAACTTCGGCGCCGTCGACTACCAGGCGCGGGTATGGGTCAACGGCACGCAGGTCGCCGAACACACCGGCGGGTACGACGCCTTCAGCGCCGACATCACCGACGCGCTGAAGGGCACCGGCCCGCAGGAGGTCGTCGTCGCCGTCACGGACACCGGTGGCGCCGACCAGCCGATGGGCAAGCAGTCCGTCAACCCCGGCGGCATCTTCTACACCCAGTCGTCGGGCATCTGGCAGACCGTGTGGATGGAGCCGGTGGCCGAGGCCGCCATCGATAACGTTGTCACCACCCCGGACATCGACACGGGCAGCCTCGCCGTGACGGTGGAGTCGGGCACGGCGTCCGCCGGCGCCCGCGTCGAGGCCGTCGCCCGCGACAAGCGGGGCAGGGTCGTCGGCAAGGTCAGCGGGCCGGCCGACAAGCAGCTGCGGCTGCCGGTGGCCGACCAGCACCTGTGGAGCCCGGACGACCCGTACCTCTACGACCTCGACGTCACGCTCAACGACGGCAGGTCGACCGACAAGGTCGGCAGCTACTTCGGTATGCGCGAGATAGGCATCGAGAAGGTGGGCGGCTTCCGGAAGCTGGTGCTCAACGGGAAGCCGGTCTTCTCCCTCGCCACGCTCGACCAGGGCTTCTGGCCCGACGGGCTGTACACGGCGCCGAGCGACGAGGCCCTCGCGTTCGACCTCGAGGCGCACAAGCAACTGGGCTTCAACGCCGTCCGCAAGCACATCAAGGTGGAGTCGCCGCGCTGGTTCTACCACGCGGACCGGCTCGGCCTGCTGGTCTGGCAGGACTTCGTCTCCGGGAACATCACCAACGAGACCGGGCGGCGTGCCTTCGTCGACCAGGGCCGGGAGGTGATGCGGGAGCATCACAACGCGCCTTCCGTGATCAGCTGGATCGTCTTCAACGAGGGCTGGGGCGAGTGGGACCGCGAGGAGACCGGCCGTATCGCCGAGTCCGTGAAGGAGGCCGACCCGTCCCGTGTCGTCAACGCCCACAGCGGTGTCAACTGCTGCAACTCGAAGGGTGATTCGGGCAAGGGCGACATCATCGACCACCACGACTACAACAACGAGGACCCGCCGTTCCCCGACCACCGGGCCGCGATGGACGGCGAGCACGGCGGCTTCGTCCTGCGCACCCCGGGCCACATGTGGCCGGGCGCCCCGACGGTGATCTACAGCGGCGTCGCCGACAAGGAGGCGCTGACCCGCAAGTACGTGGAGAACACCGAGGAGTTCTACCTCGACCAGGCCGGGGCCGAGCTGTCCGGTTCGGTCTACACCCAGATCACCGACCTGGAGAACGAGCTCAACGGCCTGTACACGTACGACCGCCGGGAGATCAAGGTCGACCCGGTCAGGATCCGGGAGATCAACCGTCAGGTCATCGCCGCCGGTGCCGCCGCGGGCGAGCGGCAGCCGCTCCAGGGCGGTGGGCACTGGGCTCTCGACGAGGGCACCGGGACGACCGCGAAGGACGACGGCCCGAACGCCAGGTCCCTGACGCTCACCGAGGGCACCACCTGGACGCCCGGCGTCAGCGGCAGCGCGCTGAAGTTCGACGGCCAGGGCCAGTACGCCGAGACCGACGGGCCGGTGCTCGACACCACCGGAAGCTACTCCGTGTCCGCCTGGGTGCGGCTGGACGAGCTTCCCGGCAACTACGCCACCGCGGTCAGCCAGGACACCCGGCGCCAGGCCAGCCCGTTCTACCTCCAGTACGGACAGGGCGCGTTCGCCTTCAGCACCCCGGGCGGCAACCGCGCCCGGCTGGGGACCACCCCGGAGACGGGACGCTGGTACCACCTCGTCGGCGTCCGCGACAGCACGAACAACACGATCACGCTGTACGTCGACGGGAAGCCGGCGGCGACCGCCACCGGCGGTGCGGCCTACCCCAGCACCGGTGCTCTCACGCTGGGCCGCGCCCAGTGGGAGGGGAACAACACCGACTACTGGAACGGTTCGGTCGACGAGGTGCACGCCTACGACAGGGCGCTGACCGCCGAGGAGGTGGGCGCGCTCCACACCGACGAGAAGCCGTAGCACGGCAGCGGTGGAAGGGCCCCGGCGGGAAGTACTCCCGCCGGGGCCCTTGCGCGGGGTCATCGCACCGGCGAGACCGCGAGGTTGTCGAACGAGGCGGGGGTGCCGAAGACCCGGACCCCGGTGGCGCCGCTGCGGTAGGTACCGTCCGTGACGGAGATCTTCGGTGTGCTCATGTCGTCGACGTACACCTTGATCGAGGTGCCGACGGCGGTGACGCGCAGCCGATGGGTCGATCCCGGGGCGATGGCCAGCCGGCCTGTCCCCAGCTGGGTCCAGCCGCCGTCGGCACGTCCGAGCACGACCTTGCCGCTCGCGCCGATGCCCGCGTAGTACCCGGAGTAGCTGTCCGAGCCGACCGACGGACCGGTCACCCGGAAGACCAGGCCGGCGTCGCCGTCGCGCGCGTCCGGGGTCACGTCGGCGTCGTAGGTGAAGTCGGCGAAGGCCGTGTCGAGCAGGGCCTTGCCGCCCAGGGAGTGGCCGGCCCGGTAGCGCCCGCCCGCGGCCGACCAGGTTCCGCCGTGGGTCCTCCAGCCCAGCGCGTTGCCGTCGGCGAAGTTGTCCCGCACCCGCATCTCGACACGACGGATGGTGCCGTCGGCGTTGAAGTGCAGCCTGTCGTAGGCGAGTTGGCGGTGGTTGCCGTCGGTCTCGCTGAGCGGCCGGCGATGGTACACGATGTACCAGATGTCGGTGCCGGGCACGTTGACGACCGAGTGGTGACCGGAGCCGCGAGCGACCGCGGGAACCTGCGCGAGCACCTTGTCGATCTTCTGGAAGGGCCCGGTGGGCGAATCGGACATGGCGTAGGAGACGGAGTAGTCCGGACCGGTCCAGCCTCCCTCGGACCACATGAAGTAGTACTTGCCGCCGCGTTTGAACATGAAGGAGCCCTCGGTGTAGTTCTCCGGGGTGATCTCCTTGTAGGTGGTGCCGTCGGCGAAGGTGCCCAGGCTGGTCATGTCGGGGTTGAGCTTGACGACGTTGGCGTGGTGCCAGCCGCCGTAGTACATGTACGCCTGACCGTCGTCGTCGATGAAGACGTCCTGGTCGATGGGCTGGGCACCGTTGTGGAACCGGGAGACGAGCGGTTTGCCGAGGGCGTCCTTGTAAGGGCCTTCGGGGCGGTCGGCGACGGCGACGCCGATGCCGCCGAGCTGGGAGTCGTCCTGGATGTCGTTGGCGGCGAAGTAGAGGTAGTACCTGCCGTCGCGCTCGACCGGTGCGGGCGCCCAGAGGGCGTACTCGGCCCAGGAGATGTCCGCCGTGGACAGGACGTTCGCGTGCTTGGTCCAGTGGACGAGGTCGGTCGAGGAGAAGGCGTCCAGGTAGGTCTGTTCGGCGTAGCCCTTCGAGGTCGTGGGGTAGACCCAGTACCGGCCGTCGTGGACGACGGTGTCGGGGTCGGCGTACCAGCCGTCGACGAAGGGATTGCCGGACTCCGCCGTCGTGTACTCGGGGGCGGCGGCGGCCGTGGAGAGCGACAGTGTCGCGAGGAGGCCGCCGGTCAGCAGCACGGCGCAGGACTTGGACAGGAGGCCTGCCGTTCGGACAGTCATGGGGGCTCCAGGATGGCGTGGGGCCGAAGCGGGGGGTCGGGGTCGAGCCGAAGCGGGGGGGGGGGCGGCCGGGGCCCCCCCCCCCCCCCCGGGGGTGGGGGTCCCCCCCCAAAAACGGGCCCCCCCGGCCCCCCCCCCCCCCCA
>NZ_JBHWJQ010000067.1:0-20015 GCF_042731435.1 Streptomyces sp. NPDC059861
AGTCCACCGAGCATGCCGAGGTGGACTCGCGGCCGCGCTGGTCACGGCGTCGCTCACCTCCCAGGCCGTCGTGCTGGTCACCGTCGGCGCCCTCCTGGCCGCCGCGCAGAAGGCGCTGTGCGACGCCACCCGGATCGGCCCGCCCGGAAACGTCGTGCTCACCTTCGTCAGCTCCGCCGCGCTCTTCGCCCCGCAGTCCCTCGACCAGGTGCCCGGGCACCTGGCGCTGGGCCTCGGCGCCGGGGCGTGGGCCTGGCTCGTCAGCATGGCCCCGGGACTGGCCCGCCCGTACGGCCCGGAACGCCGCGCCACCGCACAGGCCCTGGACGCCGCCGCCACCTACGCCGGGACACGCGGCACCGGGGACGGGCACATCCGGGCCCGGGCCGCCACGGCCGCCGCCGTGCAGGCCGCCTGGCAGACGTTGCTCTCCGCCGGGGCCCGCTCGGCGGACCGCTCGCAGACCCGGCGGGCCCTGCGTGCCCTCGTCGTCCGCGCCGAGGTCGCCCTCGCCGCGCCCGCCGACACCGACCCCGCACGGCTGCGTGCCTGGGCCCGCGAGCTGCGCGGTACCCGGCCCGTGCCGTACGCGGGTGACCCGGACCGCGACGAACTGCTCGGCGTGGACCTGGAACTCGCGGCACCGCACCGGCCGTTGCGCCGCGCGCTCGCGTCCCTCGGGCCGATCGCCGCCCGCAGCGCTCTGGGCTGCGCCCTCGCCGGGTACGCCTCCCTGGCCCTCGGTATCGGCCGCCCGTACTGGGCGCTGGTCACCGCGGCCGCCCTCTACCAGGCCAACATCACCCTCCCCTGGAGCCGGGGTGTGCAGCGCGTCGTCGGCAACCTCGCCGGGGAACTCGTCTTCGCCGCCCTCACCCCGCTCGCGCACCTCGGCCCGGCGGCCCTGGTGCTGTGCTGCCTCGCCTGCAGCTTCGGCGCGGAGGCGCTGATCAGCCGCAACTACTGGCTCGGCAGCGTCTGCGTGACGCCGATGGCGTTGCTCATCACCGAGTTCACCGGCTTCCAGGATCCCGGTGCGCTGATCACCGAGCGGGTCGTGGACACCTCGGTCGGCGCGCTGGTCGGCTTCGCCGCCGCGGTCGCCGTCACCAACCGGAGCGCGGGCGCCCGTCTGGAACAGGCCCTTGCCGCCGCCGAACAGGCGCGCGAGCACACCGCCCGCCTGCTGGCCGGGCCGCAGCCCGCCCCCGGCGCGCTCGAGGCCGCCCGCAGGGGCCTCGCCGCCGCCCTCGTCGACCTGCGCGCCACCGCGGACGCCGCGTCCGGCGAGTGGTGGCAGCGGGCCCTGCCCCAGGAGCGGGTCGTCCACGCCGAGCAGGCAGGACACCGTACGCTCGCGGCGACGGTACGACGCCAGGGGCTGCTCCTGGACCGGGACGCGCGCAAGACGACGGAGGACGCACAGCCATGACGGGGACGAACGGGCTGGGGGCCGACGGGGGAGACGCGGCGGGCACGCAGGGGCAGCGGGGCGAGGGCGAAGCGGGGAGCGCCGGCGGAGCCGCGGGCGTCGCGGGCCACGCCGGCGAGATCGGCGGCGACCGTCCGACCGGCGGTACGGGCCTTACCGGCGAATCCGGACACGTCGCCGGTGCCTCCGGACACACACTCGGCGGTGTCGGTCGGCGTGACACCGTCGCCGCCGTCGTCCACCAGTGGCAGACCGTGCACCCGGATCTCGACACCGGCCCCATGGAGATCATCGGCCGGGTCAACCGCTGTGCCGCCCTGCTTCAGCAGGCCGAGGACGCCCCGTTGCGGCGGGCCGGGCTCAGCCGGCCGGAGTTCGATCTGCTCGCCGCGCTGCGCCGCACCGGGCATGAGCTGACCCCCAGCGAACTGGCCCGTGAGACCTTCTCCTCCGGCGCCGCCGTCACCAAACGCCTCAAGCAGCTCACCGAACGCGCCCTCGTCGAGCGGCGGGGCGACGACCGTGACCGCCGTGTCGCCCACGTCCGCCTCACCGACGCCGGACGCGACCTGGTCGACGCCGTCCTGCCCGAGCAGCTCGCCTACGAGGGCGCCGTACTGTCCGGACTGGATGCGCCGCAGCAGGGCGAACTCGCGGCCCTGCTGAGGGAGTTGCTCGGACAGCTGGAGGGCCGCCTGGGCGCGTTGCGGAGCTGACTCCCGCGCCTTGCGCGGCGAGGCCCTGCCCATGGCTCCTCGGCCCCCAGACCCCCCCCGCCGTCGTCTCAGCCCACGTCACCCGCGCGGTAGACACCGAAGACCGCGCCCTGCGGGTCGCGCAGCACCGCGATCCGGGGACCGTCCGGCACGGAGGTGGGCTCCATCAGGGCCGCGCCGCCGGCCCCGGTCGCCGTCGCGGTGGCGGCGTCGACGTCGGCCACCGCGAAGTACGGCAGCCAGTGCGGCGGCACCTCGTGCGGGAACTTGTCGTCCATGGTCATCATGCCGCCGAAGTCCTGGCCGGCGAGGCCCCACTGCGTGTAGTGCTCGGAGGCGTTCACGGTCCACCCGAAGACGGTCGTGTAGAAGTCGCGTGCGCGGGCGGGTTCCCGGGTGAGCAACTCCACCCAGCCCAGCGCGCCGGGCGCGTTGAACACCCCGGCGCCCTCGAAGGCCCGGGGCTGCCACAGCGTGAAGACGGCACCGGACGGGTCGGAGGCCACCGCGAAGCGGCCCATGTCGAACACGTCCATCGGGCTCATCAGCACCGTTCCGCCGGCCGCCGTCACCTGCCCCGCGGTCTCGTCGGCGTCCCGGACCGCGAACGACACCGACCACGCGACCGGCTGCCCCTCCTGGTACAGCGGCGTCAGCGCCGCCACCGGCGCGTCCCCCAGGTGCGCGACCGTGTAGCCGCCCGCCTCCTGACGCGGGTCCGTCTCGGACCGCCAGCCGAACAGCTCGGCGTAGAACCGCTTGGCCTCCCCGATGTCGCTCGTGCCCAGCTCGGCCCAGCAGGGGCCGCCGACCACCGGCTTGTGGAGCTTCATCCGACGTCCTTCCGCAGGGGAACCTCGACCAGCACGCTAGCCCCGGCCACCGGCGGCGGCCATCCGGCGGCCTCCTCGCGCCCGCTCGCGGACGTCGGCGGGACGGCTCGGCTCCCGGTGTGCCGAGCCGTCCCGCCGGGCCGCCCGGCGCAGGGGGTGTCAGATGCCCGGCCGGTACCGGATGGGATGGTCGGCCGGCACCTCCACCAGCACGATCGGCACGCCGTCCGGATCCGCGATCCACATCTCCACCAGCCCCCAGGGCTCGCGGACCGGCGGCCGTACGATCTCCACGCCCTTGGCGCGCAGCTCCTCGTGCGCGGCGGACACGTCCTGGACCTGGAGCCAGAGCCGTACCGCCGGGGACGGCGGGCTCTCGGAGCGGCCGGAGAGTTCCAGGTGGCCGCCGCCGAGGAAGTAGACGGTCCCGCGGTCCGGCCCGGTGCCGAACTCGCGGTAGACGGCGAGACCCAGTTGCTCGCCGTAGAAGGCACGGGAGCGCTCGGGGTCGGTGGGACGCAGCAGGATCCGTCCGCTCAGTACATGCACCATGCACCCGGAGCCTAGTGGCAGCATTACTCTCGTCTGTGCCCGAGCCGCGCCGGAGAATTCGGAGAGACACCTCATGGAGAGCGCCGCCCACGGACTGACCTTCCGCGATGCCACCGACGCCGACGTGGACACGCTGGTCGCCCTGATCGAGTCGGCCTACCGGGGCGACTCCAGCCGGGTCGGATGGACCACCGAGGCGGACATCCTCCGGGGGCAGCGGACCGACCCGCAGGGCGTGCTGACCGTGATCAAGGCGCCGGACAGCAGGCTGCTGACCGTGGAGCGGGACGACACCGTCGTCGCCTGCTGCCAGCTCGAACGCCGTGACGGTCACGCCTACTTCGGCATGTTCGCCGTCAGCCCCACCCTCCAGGGCTCCGGCCTCGGCAAGGTGATCATCGCGGAGGCGGAGCGGCAGGTCCATGAGCACTGGGGCACCACGGAGATGCACATGACCGTGATCTCCGTGCGTGAGGACCTCATCGCCTGGTACGAGCGACGCGGCTACCGCCGTACGGGCCGGATGACCCCGTTCCCGTACGGCGACGAGCGCTACGGCATCCCGCAGCGCGACGACCTGCGCTTCGAGCTGCTGGTCAAGGAGCTCGTGTAGCCCCTACGCCGTGAACCGGCCGGTGCGTTTGATCTCCGGGTGGTCGGTCGTCGCGCCGTCCAGCTCCAGCGCCCGTACGAGACGCAGGTGCTCCTGCGTGTTCACCACCCAGCCGATGATCCGCAGGCCCGCCCCGCGCGCGTGCTCCACGACCTCCAGCGTGAGCCGGCGGATGTTCAGGCAGACGGTCGCCGCACCTGCGCCGACGGCACGCTCCACGACGTCGGTGCCGTACCGGCCGGCGATCAGTGCGGTGCGTACGCCGGGCACCAGCCGGCCGATCTCGGCGACCGCCTCGTCGTGGAACGAGGACACCTCGACCCGCCCGGTCAGGTCGCGCCGGCGCATGATCTCGGCCAGGGCACGTGCCGCCTGCACGTCCTTGATCTCGGCCTGGAGCGGCGCCCGCACAGCGTCGAGGACCTCTTCGAACACCGGGACCCGCTCGCCCCGGCCCGCGTCCAGGGTGCGCAGCTCGGCGAGGGTTTTCTCGGCGATCGGGCCGGAGCCGTCCGTCGTACGGTCCACGTCGGTGTCGTGCATCACGACGAGGGCGCCGTCCTTGCTCAGATGGAGGTCGAGCTCGATCGCGTCGAGGCCGGCCTCCTGAGCCGCGACGAAGGACCGGAGGGTGTTCTCGGGTTCGACACCCATGACTCCGCGGTGACCGATGGTGAGGAAGTTCAAGGTCCGACTCGCTTCCGTCGACGGCGGCGGTGGAGGCCTTGCGGCCCCACCTGGAAGGTATCGCCTGAGCCGTTCTGGGCAGAGGGGGACGACGGGACCACGTGTCTTCGCCATCGCCGTGTCCGACAGGAAAAAATGCGGTGACGGCGGGGGTGTCACAGAATAATTTCCCGAGCCGCCCCTTGCTGGGTGAAACTCGGTGTGTATACGGTCTGCTTACGCGAGGTTCTCCCGTGGAGGATGGGACATGACGGAAATTCTTGTGCAGGTGGGTACGGAGGAGCAGGTTCCTCCTGTGGTCAGGGTGGTGGAGCACCTGGCATGGCCCGTGCTCAAGGATGCCGTGGAGCAGATCCGGCCATGGCAGTCCAAGGACGGATCGATCGACTTCGAGGCCGAGAACGCCCCCGAGGTGGCTCAGGCGGAGCTGGCCGTACGACGGGTCGTCGGCGCCGTCGAGGAGCTCTCCCCGCTCCTGCCGCACGACGCCGCCTACCACGCGGCCCTCGTGCGAGACCTGCGCCGCTGGGCCGACGAGGGCTTCGGGGTGCCCGACTTCCTGGACTCGCTGCTCGCCTTCCAGCCCGCCGCGAACCGCCAGGACGGCCTGCAGCACCTGGTCGTGTTCCCCATGTACACGCAGAACGGCAACCCTGACCGCAACCTCGAAGCGGTCGTGCTGCGCATGGTCTGGCCGCAGTGGCTGGCCGAGCTGGAGCGCACCCGATACGACAACCCGTTGTTCTGCGGCATCACCTTCGAGGACTTCACGGCCGGGTACGACACCAACTCCGCCGTCCTCTTCCCGGAGACCATCGCCGTGCGCCAGGCCCCGGAGCGCTTCTCCTGGGGCGGCATCTTCTGCGACCGCGAGGCCGCACGTTTCCGCCGGGTCACCGACGCCGCCGTGGACCTCCTCGGTCTCGAGCTGCCCGACGACATCGCCGCCCTGGTCCACGACCAGAAGCGCTGCGAAGAGGCATTCGTCCTCTGGGACATGGTCCACGACCGCACCCACAGCCACGGTGACCTGCCGTTCGACCCGTTCATGATCAAGCAGCGCCAGCCGTTCTGGATGTACGGGCTGGAGGAGCTGCGCTGCGACCTCACCGCCTTCAAGGAGGCCGTGAAGCTGTCCGGCGAGGGCGTCCCACAGGCCCGTGACGTGCAGTACGCGGTGCTGTTCGACCGTATGTTCCGCTTCCCGGTCACCGGCGAGCGGGTGCGCAACTACGACGGCCTCGGCGGACAGTTGCTCTTCGCCTACCTGCACAAGCACGACGTCGTCCGCTGGATCGACAACAAGCTGTCCATCGACTGGGAGCGCGCTCCGCAGGTCACCAACCAGCTGTGCGCCGAGATCGAGACGCTCTACCGGGACGGCATCGACCGCCCCAAGCTCGTGCACTGGTTCGCGGGGTACGAGCTGGTCTCCACCTACCTCGCCCCGCACCCCGGCTCCAAGTGGGCCAAGGGCCCCGACGCCCTGGACCTGACCCTGCCGCCGCGCAAGCTCGTCGATGACGTGCTTCCGGACGAGTTTCCGCTCAGCATGTTCTATGAGGCGCTGTCCAAGAAGCTCAAGAACGTGATTGCCTCGACCAGGGGCATCACGGCGGACCCCGCCGAGCGGGTCGCCGCATGAGCGACCGCACCACCAACGCTGCTCAGGAGGCGAGGACCATGCAGAACGGAGCTCTCAGCGGTGCGGTGATCGCGGTGGCAGGCGCGGGCGGACCCGCCGGCCGGGCGACGCTGCAGAGGCTGGCCGACGCGGGCGCGATCGTCGTCGCCTCCGACAACGATCCGGAGCGGCTCGCCGAGGCCGTGGACGCGGCCAGCTACGCGCACGGCGGTGCCACCGTCGTCGGCGACACGGTCGACCTGCTCGACCGGCAGGCGGCACAGGACTGGGCCGACCGCATCGAGAAGGACTTCGGGCGCGTCGACGGCCTGGTCCATCTCGTCGGCGGCTGGCGTGGCAGCGAGACCTTCACCAAGACCCGGCTCGACGACTGGGACCTGCTGGAGCTGCTGCTCATCCGCACCGTGCAGCACACCTCACTCGCCTTCCACGAGGGACTGCAGCGCAGTGACCGCGGCCGGTACCTCCTGATCAGCGCCGCCGGCGCCAGCAAGCCCACCGCGGGCAACGCCGCGTACGCCGCGGCCAAGGCCGCCGCCGAGGCGTGGACCCTGGCCATGGCCGACTACTTCGCCAAGGCCGGGGGCGAGCACGGGCCGAACGCCGCGGCTGCGATCCTGGTGGTGAAGGCACTGGTGCACGAGGCCATGCGCGCCGACCGCCCCAACGCGAAGTTCGCGGGCTTCACCGACGTCGACGACCTGGCGCAGGCCATCGTGGCCGTCTGGGACAAGCCCGCCGCCGAAGTGAACGGACAACGTCTGTGGCTGACCGAGAAGCCGTGAACCCTGCGAAGACCGACGCGCGTCGCCATCACGACCCGGAGGTCCGCGGTTTCGCCAGTGACAACTACGCCGGGGTCCACCCGGAGGTGCTCGCCGCCTTGGCCGTGGCCAACGGCGGGCACCAGGTCGCGTACGGCGAGGACGCGTACACCGAGAACCTGCAGCGCATCGTCCGCGGCCACTTCGGCGCCACGGCGGAGGCGTTCCCGGTGTTCAACGGCACCGGTGCCAACGTCGTCGCCCTGCAGGCGGTCACCGACCGCTGGGGCGCGGTGATCTGCGCCGAGAGCGCGCACATCAACGTCGACGAGGGCGGCGCTCCCGAGCGGATGGGCGGCCTGAAGCTGCTCACCGTGCCCACTCCGGACGGCAAGCTCACTCCCGAGCTGATCGACCGGCAGGCCTGGGGCTGGGAGGACGAGCACCGCGCGATGCCGCAGGTCGTCTCCATAACCCAGGCCACCGAACTGGGCACGGTCTACACGCCGGACGAGATCCGCGCGATCTGCGAGCACGCCCACGCGCACGGGATGAAGGTCCACCTGGACGGCTCGCGCATCGCCAACGCGGCCGCCTCGCTGGACGTCCCGATGCGGACCTTCACCAATGCGGCCGGCGTCGACATCCTCTCCCTGGGCGGCACCAAGAACGGCGCCCTGTTCGGCGAGGCGGTCGTGGTGATCAACCAGGACGCCGTGAGCCACATGAAGCATCTGCGCAAGCTGTCCATGCAGTTGGCCTCCAAGATGCGCTTCGTGTCGGTGCAGTTGGAGGCCCTGCTCGCCAGGGACCTGTGGTTGCGCAACGCCCGCCACTCCAACGAGATGGCCCAGCGCCTCGCGGAGGGCGTCCGGGCCGTGCACGGGGTCGAGCTGCTGTACCCGGTGCAGGCCAACGCGGTCTTCGCGCGGCTGCCCCACGACGTGAGCGAGCGCCTCCGGAAGCGGTTCCGCTTCTACTTCTGGGACGAGGCCGCCGGTGACGTGCGCTGGATGTGCGCCTTCGACACCACGGAGGACGACGTGGACGCGTTCGTCGCGGCGCTCAAGGAGGAGATGGCGCGGTAGGCCGTCCGGCACGCGTCTGCATAAATATGCGGCTACCCGAAAAGTCATTGACGCTCGGGTGGCCGCGTCTCTATGCTCTGCCGGCATGGAGCTGATCCAGGAAACCTCTGACCTGTCGGCCTATTTGGCGGCAGACGAGGTCGTCGACCACAACCACCCGCGAGTCCGGCAAGTGGCCGCCCGCCTCGCGGCGACTGCGGCGGACTCGTATGACTATGCGCGGTCCGCCTTCGAGTTCGTGCGCGACACGATCACCCACTCCGAGGACTTCGACGATCCCCGCGTCACCTGGCGCGCGTCCGATGTGCTGGAGCGGGGCACGGGCATCTGCTACGCCAAGGCCCACGCGCTGGCCGCGCTGCTGCGGGCCGAGGGCATCCCGACCGCCCTGTGCTACCAGAAGTTCGACGTGCTGCACGGGCTGGTCGCCGTGCGCTTCGACGGTGCCTGGCATCGGCAGGACCCTCGCGGCAACAAGCCGGGTGTGGACGCGCAGTTCTCGCTGGACGGCGAGCGCCTGGCCTTCACGCCCGATCCGAAGTCCAATGAGTTGGACCATCCGGTCCTGTATGCTGCACCACATCCGGTGGTGCTCGCGGCCCTCAGGGCCGCGCCCGACCGGCCGTACCTCTGGCAGCACCTCCCCACCGCACTCTGAGGCAAGGCGCACCATGACTCTCACGTTGACCGTGTCCGACGAGGTGCGCGCGCTCGCGTCCGGCTTCACCCACGTCGCCGTCGAGGCGCACGGACTCGTGAACGGGCCCAGCACCGACGGCAGCGCGGCACTCCTCGATGACGCGGCCCGTCGTCTCGCCGTACGCCTGGACGGGCGCGCCCCGCACGAGGACCCGCACATGGCCGCCTGGCGCGAGGTCTACACGGCGTTCGGTTCGAAGCCGTCGCGCACTCGCAACTCGGCGGAGGCGCTGGCCAAAAGAGCCCTCACGGATGCCGGTCTGCCACGGATCAACGTCTTGGTCGACGTCTACAACGCCATCAGCGTCGCCCATCTGATCCCGGTCGGCGGTGAGGACATCGACCGTATCCAGGGCGGGATGCGGCTCGTGCGGGCCACCGGCGACGAGGACTTCGTGACCGTCACCGGCGGCGTGGAGGCCGTAGAGCGTCCCGACGCCGGCGAGGTGGTGTGGCGCGACGACGTAGGCGTGACCTGTCGCCGCTGGAACTGGCGCCAGGGCCCGCGCACCCGGCTCACCGAGGCGACCGTCTCGGGCGTCTTCCTGCTGGAGACCATGGCACCGATGCCGGTCGCCGAGGCTGAGCGAGCCGCCGCCGAACTCGCGGGGCTGCTGGAGAAGTTCAGCCCCGGCGCCCGCATCACGATGCACACTCCCGAGCCGACGAGCTGAGCCGCCGGCCCGTCGGCGTTCAGCGGGCCTCGGCCTCGCGGACCTGCTCCGGGGTCGGGGCCGTGCCCCCGAGGTGGGCGGGGAGCCACCAGTTGTCGTCCGCGCCGCGGGGGCGGCCCGGGTAGGCGCGCTGGGCGACCTCCAACAGGTCCTGCACCCGCTCGCGCAGGCGGCGCGTGAGCGCCCCCGCGTACTGGTCGCGGGGGGCCTCGACGGCCTCGCCCACCCGGATCGTGACCGGGATGTGGCTGCGCTTGAAGTTGCGCGGGTGCCCCTTGGTCCACAGCCGCTGCGTGCCCCACACGGCCATCGGGATCAGCGGGACGCCCGCCTCCTGAGCCATCCGTGCGGCACCCGACTTGAAGCTCTTCAGGGTGAAGGACGGCGAGATGGTGGCCTCCGGGAACACCCCGACGATCTCACCGGAACGCAGCGAGTCCAGCGCGTGCTGGTAGGCCGCCTCACCCTGCTTGCGGTCCACGGGGATGTGCCGCATGCCGCGCATCAGCGGACCGGAGATCCGGTGCCGGAACACGGACTCCTTCGCCATGAAACGCACCAGGCGCTTCTGCGGGAGCGCGGCCAGGCCGCTGAAGACGAAGTCCAGATAGCTGATGTGATTGCTCACCAGCACAGCGCCGCCCGAGCGCGGGATGTTCTCCGACCCCTTGCAGTCGATCTTCAGGTCCCAGACCTTGAACAGGGTCTGTGCGAGGCCGACGACGGGGCGGTAGACGAGTTCTGCCATGGGCGGGGTGGACCCTTCCTGCTCTGCCTGGGGAGGTACTCCCCGCCAGAAAGTTACGTAGCCGTAGGTTTACGGCATCTCGCAGATCGTGCCCCAAGAACGGTCGGGGAGCCAGCCCCCGTGCCCTACCGACGCGAGATCCTCGTCACGTCGGCGTACATTTCCACCTCGTACTTTTACGCGGGCTTTACTCCACTCGTACGGTCACCTGCTGGGCGAGCAGGTACATCTCGCATGGCACGCGAACTCCGACACCCAGGCCGATCCCAGCGATTCGCAGCGAAACGGCCGCCGGGAGGCGGGAATCTTTGCCCTCTCGTGCACGCTTGTGCTGGGCATGACGGGAGTTCGGACGGGCCGGGTGGTGTGCGCGCGTGGGTGACGAGTACGAAGCGATCGGCGAGGGCGGCGAGGGCGGCGCCGGGCGGCTCGGAGTTGCCGAGCTGGGTGCCGAACTCGGTGAACGCGCCACGCTGGTGCAGTTCTCCAGCGCTTTCTGCGCCCCCTGCCGGGCGACCCGGCGCATCCTCGGCGAGGTGGCCGGCCTGGTTCCCGGTGTCACCCACGTCGAGATCGACGCCGAGGCCCGGTTGCGGCTCGTACGGGCGCTCGACATCGACAGGACCCCGACCGTGCTCGTGCTGGACGCGGACGGGCGGATCGTGCGCCGGGCCGCCGGACTGCCGCGCAAGGCCGATGTGATCGCCGCGCTGGGGCAGGCGGTCCGCGCCGGGGTGTCCGGGTCCTGATTCCCGGATCCCGTATTACAGGACGAACTTGACTGTGCGCACCGTCTATCGTCAGCTTGACCCTATGTCTTCGGAAGTCCTTCTCTTCGGCCGGGTCCACCTCGACCTCGTTCGCACCGCGAGCGCACGCTGTCCGGGATGCTGAACAACCCCGGATCCGCTCGTCGTCGCCCGCAGAAGGTCACCTCCATGACGGCCACCCCCGGCCTCGCCGTCTCCGCCTCCCCGGACACCGCCGCTCCCGACCTGTTCCGTGCCGTCTTCCGGCGGCACGCGGCCGGCGTGGCGGTGATCACAGCGCGGGGCACCGCCGGCCCGGTCGGCTTCACCGCCACCTCCCTAACCTCGGTCTCCGCCGAACCGCCGCTGCTCTCCTTCGGGATAGGCACCGGATCCTCCAGCTGGGCGGCGATCTCGGGAGCCGGTCATGTCGCCGTGCACATACTCGGTGAGCACCAGCAGGAGCTGGCGGCCACCTTCGCACGCAGCGGCGCCGACCGCTTCGCGGCGCCCACGGGCTGGCGCGATGGCCCCGAGGGCGTTCCCGTGCTCGACGGGGTGCTGGCCTGGATGGTGTGCCAGGTACACGCGCGCGTGCCCGCGGGTGATCACCGTCTCGTGCTCGCCGAGGTCGTCGGCGGCGACCCGGCCGGCGAGGGCCGGCCACTCCTCTACCACCAGGGACGCTTCACTGCGTTGCGCGACTGAGCGGCCTGCGGAACCGTCCAGTCCCGGTTACGCTGCGTTGCGAAGGTCACAGTTCAAAGCGCTTGCTTAGCGGGCACGAACTGGATGTACTGACGAGTAATATCTCGTTCGGAGCGCGAGTCGCCCCGACCGGGATACGCCGCTAGGGGCGCCTATGCTGCCTGCAAGAAGGCAGCCAGAAATTGACCGATTGCAGTAGGAGAGCCGGCGTGAGCTTGAGGATCGTTGTCACTGTGAAGTACGTGCCCGACGCCACTGGCGACCGGCACTTCGCCGATGACCTGACCGTCGACCGTGACGACGTGGACGGTCTGCTCTCCGAACTGGACGAGTACGCGGTCGAGCAGGCGCTGCAGATCGCGGAGGACGCCGACGACGCCGAGGTGACGGTGCTGACGGTGGGTCCGGAGGACGCCAAGGACGCGCTGCGCAAGGCGCTTTCGATGGGTGCCGACAAGGCGATCCACGTCGAGGACGACGACCTGCACGGCACGGACGCCATCGGCACGTCGCTGGTACTGGCGAAGGCGGTCGAGAAGGCGGGCTACGACCTGGTCATCTCCGGCATGGCCTCCACCGACGGCACCATGGGCGTCGTGCCCGCGCTGCTGGCCGAGCGCCTCGGTGTGCCGCAGGTGACGCTGCTGTCCGAGGTCTCCGTCGAGGACGGCACGGTCAAGGGCCGCCGTGACGGCGACGCCGCCTCCGAGCAGCTGGAGGCACAGCTTCCGGCGGTGGTCTCCGTGACCGACCAGTCGGGCGAGGCGCGTTACCCCTCCTTCAAGGGCATCATGGCCGCGAAGAAGAAGCCGGTGGAGTCCTGGGACCTGTCGGATCTGGACCTGGAGGCCGAGGAGGTCGGCCTGGCGGGTGCGTACACCACGGTCGACGCGGCGGCCGAGCGTCCGGCCCGTACGGCCGGCACGATCGTCAAGGACGAGGGCGAGGGCGGCAAGCAGCTCGCCGAGTTCCTCGCGAGCCAGAAATTCATCTGAGCTCCGAGCTCGACTTCGCTGACCGCCCCTCACACTTCGCAAGCAGGAGAGAAGAAGTCCCATGGCTGAAGTTCTCGTCTACGTCGACCACGTGGACGGCGCCGTCCGCAAGCCCACCCTGGAGCTGCTGACGCTGGCCCGTCGCATCGGCGAGCCCGTCGCCGTCGCCCTCGGCAACGGCGCCGCCGACACCGCCGCCACGCTCGCCGAGCACGGCGCGGTGAAGGTGCTGACCCACGACGCCGCCGAGTACGCCGACTACCTGGTCGTCCCGAAGGTGGACGCCCTGCAGGCCGCCCACGAGGCCGTCTCCCCGGCCGCCGTGCTGGTGCCGTCCTCCGCCGAGGGCAAGGAGATCGCCGCCCGTCTGGCGCTGCGCATCGGCTCCGGCATCATCACCGACGCCGTCGACCTGGAGGCCGGCGACGAGGGTCCGGTGGCCACGCAGTCGGTGTTCGCCGCGTCCTTCTCGACCAAGTCCCGTGTCAGCAAGGGCACCCCGGTCATCACGGTCAAGCCGAACAGCGCCGCCGTCGAGGCCGCGCCGGCCGCCGGTGCGGTCGAGGCGCTGTCGGTGTCCTTCTCCGAGCAGGCCACCGGCACCAAGGTGACCGGGCGCACGCCGCGTGAGTCGACCGGCCGTCCGGAGCTGACCGAGGCCGCCATCGTGGTCTCCGGCGGCCGCGGCGTCGGTGGCGCGGACAACTTCGCGCTCATCGAGGCGCTCGCCGACTCGCTCGGTGCGGCCGTCGGCGCCTCGCGCGCCGCGGTGGACGCCGGCTGGTACCCGCACACCAACCAGGTCGGCCAGACCGGCAAGTCGGTCTCGCCGCAGCTGTACATCGCGTCCGGCATCTCGGGTGCGATCCAGCACCGTGCCGGTATGCAGACCTCGAAGACGATCGTGGCCGTCAACAAGGACGCCGAGGCCCCGATCTTCGAGCTGGTCGACTACGGCGTCGTCGGCGACCTGTTCGACGTCGTGCCGCAGCTCACCGAGGAGATCAAGACCCGCAAGGGCTGATCTCCCGCAGGCTGTACGAGGCCCCCGTGACCGTCGCCGGTCACGGGGGCCTCGGCTCATCCCAGGGTCAGCGTGGCCTGCACGGGCAGATGGTCACTGGGGAACTGGCCGTCCACCTGGAACGTGTTGATGTCCGCCCGGTGCACGGTGACGCCCGGCGTGGCGAGAATCCAGTCGATCCGGTCACCGTTCGGCGTCAGCGGCCGGTAGCCGTGGAAGGTCGCGTACAGGTCGCCGCGCGCGGCCGCCGTCTCCCAGGTGTCCGTGAGCCCGGCGCCCAGCATCGTGTCGTAGACCGGGTTCTTGTGCGCGGCGACGTTGAAGTCACCGGTCACCAGCAGCGGCAGCGAGCTGTCCAGGCCGGCGATGCGCTGCGCGATCAGTGCGGCGGCACGCGCGCGTGCGTCCTGGCTGCGGTTGTCGAGGTGGGTGTCGAGGAGGTAGAACTCCCGGCCGCCGTCCCGCAGATCGCGGAAGCGGACCCAGGTGACCATCCGGATGGAGCCGCCGCCCCAGGTGTTCGAACCGATCACGTCGGGGGTGTCGGACAGCCAGAAGTGGTCGAACTCCAGCGGGGCCAGGCGGCGGGTGTCGTAGAAGATCGCCATGAACTCGTCTCGGCTGCCGCCCGCGCGGCCGGTGCCGATCCAGTCGTGGTGCGGGCCGAGGTCGGACTCGATGTCCAGCACCTGCTGGTAGAGGCCCTCCTGGGTGCCGACCAGATGCGGGCGCTCGCGGCGCAGCAGCTCGCGCATCACGGGTCTGCGCACGGCCCAGCTGTTGGGTTCGGTGGTGCTCGCGAAGCGGAGGTTGAAGGACATGGTCCTCAGCCGGCGGTCGGCGCGCCGTGCCGGCTGCTCGATGTCGCGCTCCTGCGCCGAGGCGGCCGACGACGACAGTGCTGTACTGGAGAGGGGCAGGACGACCGCTGCGGCCAGCGCGCTCTTCAGGCCCAGGCGGCGGGTGACTCGGCTCCGGTGCGGCACGGGGGCTCCTTCGGTCGGTGCGGCCAGGGGAGTGGGCGTACCGAAGTGTTCTACCGCCTCATGAGATGAGCGTGAACATGTCGAAAGGTCCCGGGTGGCCCGAGAAGGAAGGGGTGTTGACCCGGCGGAAGGTCCCCGGATAACTTCATTCTACGGATTGTTGATTCCGTATAGCGGAAAATAGGAGGGTGTGGGATGGGTCAGGGCCAGCAGGAGCAGGTCGCGACGAGCCTCGCGGGCACGGTGAGCGAGGAGATCAGCGCCTCCCTCGCGCCGGTCGACGCCGAACTGGAGCGCCGCTACCCCGGAGACCCCGGCACCCGTCAGCCCGTCCACACCGTCTACGTACCCGGTGACGCCTTCGCCGCCGGCACCCTCCGCTCCTGGGGCGACCAGGCACTCGCCGCCCTCGACGAACACGCCCCGGACGCCGCGTCCTTCGCCGCCGTCCTGGGACTCTCCGACGAACTCGCCGAGCCCGTGTACGCACGTGTGCGCGCCAAGCTGGAACGCGAGCCCATCGAGGACCTCCGCGTCGACTTCGAGGACGGCTACGGTCCTCACCCCGACGCCGAGGAGGACGAGACGGCGGCCCGCGCGGCCCGGCTGATCGCGCAGGCGTACGAGAACGGCACGGCGGCGCCCTACATGGGCATCCGGACGAAGTGCATGGAGGCGCCGCTACGGGACCGGGGCATCCGCACCCTCGACATCTTCCTCACCGGCCTGATGCGCACCGGCGGCCTGCCCGACGGGCTGGTCCTCACGCTGCCCAAGGTGACCTACCCGGAGCAGGTCACGGCCATGGTCCGGCTGCTGGACGCCTTCGAGAAGACGCACGCCCTGGAGCCCGGCCGGCTCGGCTTCGAGATCCAGATCGAGACGAGCCAGGCCATCCTCGCCGCCGACGGCACCGCCACCGTCGCCCGGATGATCCAGGCCGCGGAGGGCCGCGCCACCGGCCTGCACTACGGCACCTTCGACTACAGCGCCTGCCTCGGCGTCTCCGCCGCGTACCAGGCCGGCGACCACCCCGCCGCCGACCACGCCAAGGCGGTCATGCAGGTCGCCGCCGCGGGCACCGGCGTACGCGTCTCGGACGGCTCCACCAACGTCCTGCCGGTCGGCCCCACCGTGAAGGTCCACGACGCCTGGCGCCTGCACTACGGCCTCACCCGCCGCGCCCTGGCCCGCGCCTACTACCAGGGCTGGGACATGCACCCCGGCCACATCCCGACCCGGTACGCGGCCGTCTTCGCCTTCTATCGCGAGGGCTTCGAGCAGGCCGCCGGCCGCCTCGCCCGCTACGCCAACCGGGCCGGCGGCGACGTCATGGACGAGCCCGCCACCGCGAAGGCCCTCAGCGGCTACCTGCTGCGCGGCCTGGACTGCGGTGCCCTCGACATCGGCGAGGTGGCGCGGCTGACCGGACTGACCCGGGCCGACCTGGAAGGCTTCGCGGCGCCCCGGCGGGGCGACCTGACGGCGTCCGCGAAGTAGCCGACAGGACTGGCACGGACGCCACCTGAGGCCGTCTCCGGCACCACTGCCCCGTAGTCCGTACGGCACTCATCGACGTGTCGTACCAGGCGCAGAACGGGGCAGCGGTGTCTTCGGGGGTAGTACGGACAGGCGGACGGGACCGGTCGGCCGCTGTCGCGCGACGGCGCGGCTCGGCAGGGACTGCATGGGGGCGGTCCGGCGAGCGGCCGACGAGGTCCTCGGCCGCGAGGTCGCCGTCAAGGAACTGCGCACCTCCACCGGCGCCGCCGGACCCCGAACTGGCCGAGCTACGACGGCGGATGCGGCGTGGGCCCGCGCCGCCGCCCGCGTGCGGCCCCCCGGTGTCGTCGCCGTGCACGACATCACCGACGTCGACGGCCGTCCGGTGATCGTGACGGAGCTGGTGGACGGCCCCTGCCTGGACGACGTCCTGCGCGACCGCGGAACCCTCGACCCGCGCGAGGCCGCCGGGATCGGCGCCAAGGTCATGGACGCGCCGGCCGCCGCCCGCCGCGTCGGGGTCCTGCACCGTGACGTCAGGTGCGGCGGTTCCGGAGGCGGCGGTGCGACGGGAGGCGCCGGCACACCGAGGTCGGCATCCGCGACGCGGGTACCAACTACTTCTACTGCCGGCACCTGGGCCGCCGGGAGACCTCCGGCCAGTGGACGGACGTCTGGTGGGGCCGCGCCGCCGACGACGACGCCGGCGCCTACGTCAGCGCCGTCCACATCCAGGGCGGCGACAACGACGCCCCTTTGTGCCCGGACTTCCGGTGCGCTGAGCAGTGACGGGCGTCCGGGAACCGGCCGCTCCTGTCGTCAGCGGGGCGGACCGCACCAGCAGTGCAGGCGTCCGGGATCGAGCGCGCGCTCAGACCGCCGGCGGCAGCTCCCCCGAGCCACGGGTGATCAGCCGGGTCGGCAGTTCGATCTTCTCGGGGACGATCAGCGAACCGTCCAGCTGGCGAAAGAGCCGCTCGGCCGCGGTGCGGCCCAGTGCCGCCGCATCCTGAGCGACGACCGTGACGCCCGGCTGGAGCAGGTCCGCCAGTTCGATGTCGTCGAAGCCGACGAGCGCGATCTGCCGCGGGTGCTCGGCCAGGACCCGGATCACCGTGACCGTCACCCGGTTGTTGCCGGAGAAGATCGCGGTGACGGGGGAGGGGCCGGACAGCATCTCCTCGGCCGCCAGCCGCACCCGCAGCGGATCCGTGGCACCCAGGGACATCCAGGGGTCCTCGACCGGTATGCCGGCGTCCTCCATGGCCGCCCGGTAGCCGCGCAGACGCTCGGCCGCGGTGTGGATGCGGGGCATGTCGCCGATGAACCCGATCCGCCGGTGCCCGTGCGCGATCAGATGGGCGACGCCGTCCCGGGCGCCGCCGAAGCTGTCCGAGAGGACCACGTCGGCGTCGATCTGCCCGGCCGGACGGTCCACGAACACCGTGGCGACGCCCGCCTTCAGCTCGGGCTCCAGATAGCGGTGGTCGTCACCGGCCGGGATGACCACCAGCCCGTCCACCCGCCGCGCGCACAACGCCAGGACCAGCTCCTGCTCACGGTCCGGGTCCTCGGCGCTGGAGCCGTTGATCAGCAGGGCGCCGTGCGCGCGGGCCACCTCCTCCACGGCGCGGCTCAGGGGGCCGTAGAACGGGTCCGCGAGGTCCTCCAGGACCAGCCCGATGCTCGCCGTGCGGCCCTTGCGCAGGACGCGCGCACTGTCGTTGCGGCGGAAGCCGAGCGCCTCGATGGCCTCCTGGACGCGGCGCTCGGTCTCCGGGGTCACCCCCGGTTCCCCGTTCACGACCCGGGACACCGTCTTCAGTCCGACGCCGGCGCGGGCCGCCACGTCCTTCATGGTGGGCCGGTTTCCGTAGCGGTTTCCGGCGAGGCGGTGGGTCTCGGGCACGGTGAGCTGTCCTGTCCTGTGGTCCGTGGGGATGCGTGGGTCCATTGTTTGTATGAGGATGTGGCGTCGAGCATAGAGCCTGGACAACGTTGTCAGCAGCGGGAGAGACTGTCCCCCGCACTTCCCGGCCCCCGCCCCACCGCAGGGCCGGCCAGCCCATTTCCCAAGGTTGACGGGGGATCCCACACTGATGCACACCGACCTCGTGGCTGCGCTCGACATCGGCGGCACCAAGATCGCAGGCGCGCTGGTGGACGGCGGCGGCCGGATCGTGGCGCGCGCCCAGCGCCCGACGCCCGCCCAGAAGGACGGCGACACCGTGATGCGGGCCGTCGAGCAGGTGATCGGCGAGCTCACCGCCTCTCCGCTGTGGAGCCGCGCCGAAGCGGTCGGCATCGGCAGCGCGGGCCCGGTGGATGCCTCCGCGGGCACGGTCAGCCCGGTGAACGTCCCCGGCTGGCGCGACTACCCCCTGGTGTCCCGGGTCCGGTCTGCCACCGGAGGACTGCCCGTCGAGCTGATCGGCGACGGCGTGGCCATCACCGCCGCCGAGCACTGGCAGGGCGCGGCACGCGGCCACGACAACGCGCTGTGCATGGTGGTCTCCACCGGCGTCGGCGGCGGCCTGGTCCTCAACGGACGGCTGCACCCAGGCCCCACCGGCAATGCCGGTCACATCGGCCACATCAGCGTGGACCTCGACGGCGACCCCTGCCCGTGCGGTGCCCGAGGCTGCGTGGAGCGCATCGCCAGCGGCCCCAACATCGCCCGCCGCGCCCTGGAGGGCGGCTGGCTGCCGGGTCCGGACGGCGACACCTCCGCCGCGGCCGTGGCCGCCGCCGCCCGCGCGGGCCACCCGGTCGCCGTGGCCTCCTTCGAACGCGCCGCCCAGGCCCTGGCCGCCGGCATCGCGGCCACCGCGACCCTGGTCGAGATCGACATCGCAGTGATCGGCGGGGGAGTGGGCAATGCGGGTGACGTGCTCTTCGCGCCCCTGCGCAAGACCCTCGCCGACTACGCGACCCTGTCGTTCGTCCAGCGCCTGACCGTGGTGCCCGCCCAGATGGGCACGGACGCGGGGCTGGTGGGGGCGGCGGCGGCGGTGCTGAGCCGGAGGGCGGAGGCCACGGCGGCGGGTGTGTGAGCGGCGGCAGGAACGTTCACCCGGGGGCCGGGATCGGTCGAACGGGCAGGAGTGGGATCGGTGGAACGGGTATGAGTGCGTGACCCCGGACCGGGTCCGTCAGTTGGTCGGGGCATGAAGAAGCGCAGCATGCTTGCCATCGCCTCCCTCGCCACCGGCTTCGTCGTCGCGGCGGTCACCCCCTCCCACGCCGTGGGTGACGGGCTGAGCAACATCAACGTCGGAGACACCCTCCAGACGCTCGACAACACCATCGCCAGCGAGAGCCTGCAGCTGGACAAGAACGCCCTCGTGGGCGAGCAGGGCGAGAAGGCCGACGGCAAGCAGACCCAGAAGGGCAAGCCGGGCGGCAAGGCCGTCGGCAAGCAGGACCAGAAGGGCAAGCCGGGCGGCAAGGCCGTCGGCAAGCAGACCCAGAAGGGCAAGCCGGGCGGCAAGGCCGTCGGCAAGCAGGGCAACAAGGGCCACTGAGGCGGCGGACAGCCATACGGCGAGGCGCCCGCCCCCCGGGAAACGGTGGCGGCGCATACGGGTGTTCACCCCACA
>NZ_JBHWJQ010000068.1:0-19040 GCF_042731435.1 Streptomyces sp. NPDC059861
ATCCATCGGTCACCACCCCCCCCCCCCCCCCCCCGGCGCGGGTGCCCGCCCGTACCGGGCGGGCACGCTCTCTCGCCGGGCTGCCGTCGCTGACGGGACTCCGGTTCTACGCGGCGATGGCCGTGTTCCTGTACCACGTCACGAGCCCCCAGCTCAGCCCGTTCGGCGGGCGGAGCGGGCACGACGCGGCCCGGCTGTTCGGGATCGCGGGCGGGCTCGGGGTGTCGTTCTTCTTCATCCTCAGCGGGTTCATCCTGACCTGGTCCGCCCGCCCCACGGACACCTCCGGCCGGTTCATGCGCCGCCGCCTGGTCAAGCTGTACCCCAACCATCTCGTCACCTTCGTGGTCTCGCTGCTGGTCTTCGCCGGCGCGACCACCACCGCCTGGCAGCACTGGCTGCCCAACCTGCTGCTGTTGCAGACCTGGTCCTGGGACCCGGCGGTGTCCTTCAGTGTCAACGCCCCGAGCTGGTCGCTGGGTTGTGAGCTGCTCTTCTACCTGTGCTTCCCGCTGCTGCACCGCGCGGTGAAGGCGATCTCCCCGGCCCGGCTGTGGTGGTGGACCGCCGGCTTCGTGGCCGCCGTGATCGCCGTACCGGCCTTCGCCTACGCCGTGCTGCCCGGCGAGGTCCGCGTCCCGGGCTGGCAGGTCAGCGAGGTGCAGAACTGGTTCGTGTACCAGCTGCCGCCGGTGCGGATGATGGAGTTCGTGGTCGGCATGCTGCTCGCCCGGCTCGTGCTGACCGACCGCTGGGTGGGCGTACGGCTGTGGCAGGCGGTGCTCCTGTGCGTCGCCGCGTACGCCGTGGCGCTCGAGGTGCCCTATCTGTACGCGCTTTCCGCGGTCTGGGTGATCCCGCTCGGCCTGCTCATCCCGGCCGCCGCTGTCGCCGACGTCCGCGGGCGGCGCTCGCCGTTCCGGGGGCGGGTGATGACCTGGCTCGGCGAGGTGTCGTTCGCGTTCTACCTGCTCCAGGCCACCGTGCTGATCGGCGGCACCAAGTACCTCGCCGGGCACGCCCCTTACAGCTTCGCCGAGGCGGTCGGGTTGTGCCTGCTCGCCTGGGCCGTCACCACCGTCCTCGCGTATCTGCTGTACGCGCTGGTCGAGCGCCCCGCGATGAAGCACCTCAGCCGGCCGCGCCGGAGGGAGGCGGCGGTGGGCCCGGTGGAGCGGACGCCCAGCCTCCGTTGACATCGGACGCGTGCACATGTCACGCTTCCTCGCGGAGCCCCTTTGCCCTGAAACGGCATGACAAAGGCGACATCCCCCGGTAGTCACCGGTCCTGGATGTCGCCTTTTCTGTTTGCCCTTCGCCGGCCGGCCGGCCCTGCCCGGGCTCCTTCCCGCACGAGACCCGACCCCTCACCAAGGATGTGTGGACATGCCCGAGAACATGACCCCCGACCAGATTCCGCACGCCGCGCGCATCATGGACTACTTCCTCGGCGGCTCCGAGAACCTTCCGGTGGACCGCGCCGCGGCGGACGGCATCGTGAAGCTGCTGCCCGGCGGCCCGCTGGGGGCGCGCGCCAACCGGCGCTTCCTCAACCGGGCGGTGCGCACCGCCACCCGGCGTGGCGTCGGCCAGTTCCTGGACATCGGCAGCGGCATCCCGGCCGCCGCCGCCACGCACGAGGTCGCACCCGAGGCCAAGGTCGTCTACGTCGACAACGACCCGGTCGTCGGCGACATCTCCCGCCGGCTCCTGGGTGCGGCCCCGGACGGCCGGACCGCCTACGTCGACGCGGACTTCCGCGACCCGCAGGCCGTGCTGTCGGCCCCCGCGGTCAAGGAACTGCTCGACCTCTCCCAGCCGGTGGCCGTGCTGTTCGGCGCGCTGCTGCACTTCGTCCTCGACTCCGAGGACCCCTACGGCACCGTCGAGCGCTACAAGGAGGCGCTGGCCCCCGGCAGCCTCGTCATCCTCACCCACTCCAGCCCCGACTACGTCTCCGCGCCGGTGCGGGCCGCGGTCGACGAGTTGTACACGAACCTCCGGGTGGACCTCGCCTCCCGCTCCCGCGCGGAGATCACCCGGTTCGTGGCCACCGAGGGCTGGACCGTGCTCGAACCCGGTGTGGTGTCCGTCAACGAGTGGGAGACCGACGAGGAGCGGGCCTCCGACGCGGACTACCAGACCAACCGTGAGGACACGGCCGGCTTCGCCGCCGTCGCCGTGAAGAACTGACGCCCCCGGACGTGGCCGGCCCGGTTCCCGTGGGCCGGCCCCGTCGTGCGACGGGGCCGGGAAGTGTGAGGGTTTGGAATCTTTTTGTTTATCTGACACTGGGCTTGCGTTCCCCTGCCGTGCCGAGGCGTATGAAGGACCCATACAGGAGGTGTAACGGGTTGCTTCGAGGAGCGGTCGGATGGCAGGCAAACAGAAACGCTCCGAGCGGACCGTCGAACGACTGGTGGTCGCCGCGGCCGAGCAGTTCGCGCGGCACGGCTACGTACGGGCCACTCTCGCCGACATCAGCCACCACGCCGGGGTGACCAAGGGAGCGCTGTTCTTCCACTTCTCCACCAAGGACGAGGTCGCCATGGCCGTGCAGGAACGCGGCCGGGAGGTCATGGAGCGCGCGGTGCTCCAACTGGAGGCGACCGGCGGGACGTATCTCCAGCTCGTCGTCGACCTGACGTACGAGCTGGGGCGGTTGCTGCGCGAGAACGTGTTCGTGCGCGCGTCGGTGCGGATCGCGCGGGAACGGGAGCCGGGGGACATCGGCGGCATCGTTGTCGGCCGTGAGCCGCCCGGCGACGACGGCACCCCGGACTTCTACGGGCAGTGGCTGGGGCGGCTGGGCGGTCTGCTCGACGAGGCCCGCCGGGCCGGTGAACTCGGGCGCTCCGTGGCGGAGTCGTCGGCGCGGACGCCGGTGGCGGCGGCGGTCTCCGGGCTGGAGACGCTCACCTGGCTGGGTGTGCCGGCGGACGAGTGCGAGACGTGGCTCGCCGATCTGTGGGAACTGACCCTGCCCGCACTGGCGTCGGAGGACGGGCTGCGGGCGGTACGGACCACGGCCCCGTCCGTGCTGTGAGGCGCGGGGCCGCTGTCGCGGGCCGGAGCTGACATCACGTCGGCCCCGCTGCGCGGGCCACGTTCGCGCGCACCTCGCCGGCCCGCGCCTACCGGTCAGTCGGTGTGCTTCGCCACCAGCTCCTGTTCCCGCCCCCGCCCCTGCTCGTGCTCCGCCGGCCGGTCGTCGTCCAGCGACGGAAGCCCCAGCTCGGCACGGCACTTGGGGGAGCCGGCGGCCTGGAAGCCGGCGAGCCGCTCGGCCGGGACGATGCCCGGTAGCAGGTAGCCGAACATGTCCGTGACCCGCTCGTGCAGATCGTCGCGACCGGTGCGGACGTACGAGGTGAGCTGGAGGCCGGTGAACGAGCCGCACACGAACGTCGCCAGGTCGGTGACGTTGATCTCCGGGAAGAGGTCACCGCGGCCCTGGGCGGGCGCCAGGCAGTCCCGCACGATGCTGATCCACGAGTTGTACGGCGTGGGGTCGGGGTCGACGAACGAACCGAACTCCACCACCAGTCGTATCCCCGCGCGCAGCCGGACGTCGGTGCGCAGTCCGTGCGCCAGCCGGTGCCCCATGTCGATCACCGTCTGCACGCCCGGCATCAGCTCCCCGGCGATCAGGTCGGTGGACTGGAACTGCTCGTCGACCAGCGCGCGGGCGAGGGCCTCCTTGGAGGCGAAGTGAAAGTAGAGGGCGCCCTTCGTGACGCCCGCCTGCTGTGCGACGTCGCTCAGGCTCGTACCGCCGAAGCCGGTCGCGTCGAAGGCTGTCGCGGCTCCGTCGAGGATCGCCTGCCGGGTGATCTCGGCCCGTTCCTGCCTGGCCCTGGCCACTTGCCTACCTCCTGTCCGTCGACGGTCCGGTGGCGGTCGCCCACCCCCGCCGGCGCCGCCGCGAGTCCCTTGGTAAAAGACTGCCATGTCTCAGAGAAAAAAAACCAGTCAGCTAGTACGCTTACGGCAGCGGTGTTGCCATGCACGACGGCGGCCCATGTAAGCCCTGTCCTGTTCCGCTCGCGGAAGGCCGCGTTCCTTTCGCGCCTCAGGAGGCACACGATGAGCGCACTTGTGCAAGCCGACCGACTGGAATTTTTAACTCTCGAAAACGGGGAGGTCGACCTCTTTGAACGCACGGTGCCGCGCTGGCTCGTGCACCGCGCCGCGGTCTCGGAGGTCCTGATCACGGGAGTCCGTCCCCATAGACGGGACGTGTACCGCGTGGGTGCCCAATGGGCGCGCGGGCACAGCTACTACGGCCCGGTGGCGGGTCGCTGGCACGACCCCATGGTGCTGGGAGAATCGATACGCCAGGCCGGGCTGCTCCTGGCCCACCAGGCCCTCGGCATCCCGCAGGGGCAGCGGTTCCTGACCAAGCACACCTCCTTCGAGATCACCGAGGAGGGGGCACGCCTGGCCGGGGCGCCGGCCAACGTGGTGCTCGAAGTGACGCTCAAGGACATCCGCTGCCGGCGGGAGCACGTCGTGTCGTTCGCCTGCGACGTGCTCGCGCACCGGGACGGCACGCTCATCGGGCACGGGTACGCCGCGAGCGACTGCGTGGCGCCGGCGGTGTACCGCAGGCTGCGCGGCGAGCGGGCCGAGGCCCGTCCGGCGTGCACGCTCATCCAGGCGGTCGAGCCCGAACTCGTGGGCCGTAGCAGGGAGTTCGACGTCGTGCTGGGCGTGCCGGGCGGGGAGGCCGGCAACGACCAGGGTGCGGTGCACCTGCTGCGCGTCGACCACACCCACCCGGTGCTGTTCGACCACCCGGTGGACCACGTGCCGGGCATGCTCGTCATGGAGGCCGCCCGGCAGGCGGCACTGGCCCGCCTCGGGCTGCCGCAGGGCCTGCTGGTCGGCTGCGACGCCTCGTTCCACCGGTACGTCGAGCTGGACACGCCCTGCGTGGTCTCGGCGTCCGTACCGACGGTGGACGAACTGGGCCGCCGCAGCCTGACGGTGGAGTTCCACCAGGCCGGCACCGTGGCCGGCGTCTGCACGGTCACCATCCTGGACACGACGGCCCAGCACGCCTGAACACCTTGGGGTTGCCCCCTTCCCGCGGGGTGCGGGGAGGGGGCACGGCCACCTGCGGCGCGGCGCGCGCAGACCGCCGACGAGGCAGCGGACGCGCGGGGGCGCGGACGGGGCTTTCCGGTCCGGGGGCGGTGCGGTGGTCGTGGGGACCCTGGCGTACCCGGCGCGGGGGCGACCGGGGCATCCGGAGCGCCCGACCGCATGCGCACGCAGGACGACCGCATCCCGCCGCGAGGACGTCCCCGGGGCGGCGACTTGGCGTTCGCGGGACGTCGCGGAGCAGCCGTAGCGCCACCGCGGGCCGTCCGGGCGAGCGTCCGCGGGCGCGGCCGAAGTGCCACGGGTGTCCACGAGCCTCACATCCGCCCCGCACACACCGACGCCTGGCCGGTCCGCGCGGGGCGGATGTCCTCGCGGCTGCGCCGCTACGAATCGGTCGGCCTCCGAGGACGCGGGTCGGCTGCGCGGCCGCTGGGCCGGGTGTGGAGCCCCAGGGGCGCGCCCCTCGGCGATGAAGGGTGTCGGGTGGCCGCAGGGGCCCTGGGTGGGCGTGCGCCGGCTGTGGGAGTGCCGACGGGAGGCTCAGCCTCCTGTCCTTTCCGGTGTTCGGCGGGCCGGGGCCAACGGCTTGGGAGGGATCACCAGGCGGTAGCCGATGCCGCGTACCGTCTCGATCCAGTCGCGGCTGCCCAGCTTGCTGCGCAGGGAGCCGACGTGGACGTCGAGGGTGCGGGTGGAGCCGAACCAGTTCTCGTCCCAGACCTGGGCCATGATGTCCTGCCGCCGGTGCACCGTGCCGGGCTCCTCCATGAGCATCGCCAGCAGGTCGAACTCCCGCCGGGTGACCGGGATCTCCTCGCCGTCGAGGGCGACCGTCCGGGTGCGCAGGTCCAGTCCCAGCGGGCCGGCGCTCAGCGTGTCCCGGGCGGACGTCAGGCCCTGTACGGGCTCCTCCACGGCCCGCGGCTCCTCACGGTGACTCTCGTGCCAGGGGCAGTTGCCGGTGCGCCGGAACAGCGCCTGGATGCGCGCGCTCAACTCGTAGGAGCCCACGGGCTTGTACGCGAACGCGTCCGCGCCCATGTGGAACGCCATCACCCGGTCCAGTTCCTCGGCCCGGTCGCTCATCGCGAGGATCGGCACGCAGGAGCGCTCCCGGATCCGCCGGCACACCTCGTGCCCGGCCAGGTCCGGCAGGCTCAGTTCGAGCAGGACGAGCGACACGTCGTCCAGCAGGTCCAGCGCGTCGGCCCCGGTCGCGGCGCGCAGCGCCACGAACCCGTGGACGGTCAGGGCCTGCGCGAGCGATTCGGCCACGCCGTCATCGTCATCGACGATCAGAACGGTCCTCATCGGTGTCTCCCAGCGCCGTGGCCCGCCCGCGTCGGAGCGGTCCGCTGCGGGTCTGAGGGGTGGTCTAAAAAAACTGGTCGAACGGTATCTTCTGCTATGTTTATCAAACGGATCGGCCAGTCTTCAAGCCTTGCCGGAGGCTGCCGGACCCGGCCCGACGGCGGAACCAGCCCCTCCGGGGACGCCACCGGGCGCACCACCGGCCTCCGGTCCCGCCGGGCGACGAATTCAGGCCGTCTCACACTGCCCTGACGGTCCGTTCACACAACTGCAGATGCTTGTCCAAACCCTGAACGGGCCTGCGTTGAAGCGCGTCGGGGCGACCGCGAGCATGGAGGAAGTCTCAGGAGAACCCAGAGATTCGGGGGATTCGGATGCACGAGGTTCGGCAACTCGCCGACGACCACAGGAGCAGGGACTGCGTGCCCCTGTGCGGTCGGATCTGCGCCAAGTGCGTGGGCCGGCTGCACCGGGAGTTACGCGCTCTGCTCGAACTCTACGAAGAGAGCGATCAGGCCCTCACCCGGGCCACGCCCCATCTGCGCGAGCGGGTCAGTGGCAGCCGCAGCACCGTGGGCATCGTGCTGGACGACAACGCGGTGGCCCTGCGGGCCCAGGTCGCCGACGTACTCGCACAGTGGGCGCGGCTGGTGGTGGACGAGCGGCGGGACCGCGCACCGCGGCCCCGGGAGCCCCGGATGGACAGCCTGGTGCGGTTTCTGCGGCAGCAGTTGCCGTGGCTGGCCGGCCACCCCGCGGCCATCGACTTCGACGAGGAGGTCGCCGAACTGCTCACCGCCTTCGGCAAGCTGTTCGGTCCCGGCCAGGTGCGCAGGTTCCCGCTCGGGTCCTGCCTGGAGCCCGGGTGCGACGGAGCGCTGCACGGGGTGATGTCCGCGGGCGGCGGCCGGGTACCCAGCCATGTCACCTGCGACGCCGGGCACGCCCTGCCGCCGCACCAGTGGATGCGCGTGGCCGACCGGCTGAAGGGTGAGGCCGCGTGACGGAGGAGGAGAACCGGAGACGACGGAGGGTCTCGACGGAACTGGCCGCCCTCGCGATGGGGGTGTCCGAGGCCACCATCCGCAAGTGGGCGAGCCGCCGGAAGATCACCCGGTACGGCGGCCCGCAGCGGGCGGAGTACGACCTGGACGAACTGTTCAGGCTGGCCCGTCGCGACGATTCCCGGTAATTCCCGATCTTCGGCAACGGCGCCGGGGAATAACGCCTTCACAATTATCCACCCGACATCATGACGGGCCGTCAGAGCCATCATGGAGAAAAACGCGGATCCGTGCGGGGATCCCGTTGAGCAGCCCCCGCGGCCGACCCCCAGGCCGCGGGGGCTGCTTCTTTTCCGTTCACCGATCATTCATCAGCAGTTGCCGAAAGACCGGAGTTGACGAAGCTCGGGCCAAGGTGTCACACTTTTTCCGGCGCCTTCATGCCCTGACTCGAAATCCGTATTCACGTCGGTGTTCCCGACCTGGATGCGGATTTTTTGTTTCCCCGACGTTTCTCCGACTAGAGGAAGTGTGGTCGATGCCTGTTTCTACCTGGACGCCCGTCGGTCGCTGGACGGGTACGGTCACGCACGACGGCGAGGTGGACGACTACACGGTCACCTTCGAGCCGGACGGTTCGCTCTCGGTCACGACGAAGAAGAGCACCGGCACCGGCTCGTGGACCGTGACCAGCGACACCGAACTGGAGTTCTCCCTGCGCGAGGACTTCAACCTCGACGTCACCCAGATCAGCCCCAACGGCCACCACGCCGCCTACATACAGATCGACATCAGCGCCCGCCGCGACGGTGACACGCTCACCGGGGAGGGCAAGGCCGTCGTGCACGGTCCGGACGACGCCGTGATCTACGGGACGGACGCCACCACCGAAGCGCGCCGGGTGTCATGACCCGCCCGCAGGCGGCGGATCCGGCCGCCCTGGCCACCGAGGTCGCCCGGCTCGCCGACCTCGCCGAGCTGCAGAAGCTCGCCGGCCGCTATCTGGCCAGCCTCGACGAGGGCGACTTCGACGAGGCCTGGGCCAAGTCACTGTTCACCGAGGACATCGAGATGACCTTCCCGGTGGGCAGCCACCACGGCATCTTCGGTGTCGGCGATTTCACCACCGTGATCATGGCGCGCTGGGGCCGTACCCATCACCACGGCTCCGACAGCTCGGTCGACCTCGACGGCGACCGGGCCGAGCTCAGCTGGAGCCTGATCGCGTCCCATGTGCACCACGGCTCGCCCCTGCCGCCGGACCCCTCCGAGTACTTCCAGCTCGGCGGGCGGTTCACCGGCACGGCCCGGCGGCTGCCGGACGGCTGGCGCTTCGACCGGCTGCGGCTGCGCATCTCGTGGACCACGGGCGCCGTGCCCAGGGGCGTGACCCAGGTCGACGTCAAGACCCTCGACACACGCGGGAACACCACCGCGGCCGCGTCAGCGGCATCAGCGACAGCAGCGACGAAGGAGAACTGACGCATGCCCACCACGCTCACCGCCGAGCAGCAGCGCGAGGTCATCGAGAAGGTCTTCCACGAGGGCCTGGACCTCGGTGACCTCTCGGCCGCCGACCGCTATCTGACCGCGGACTTCCGCAACAACGGCAGCCACGACGACTCCATGCGCGGTCCGGAGGCGTTCAAGCACACCATCAAGATCCAGCAGTCCGCGTTCAGCGAGATCCGCTACGAGATCCTCGACTTCATCTCGATGGGCGACAAGGCCGCGATCCGCTGGGTGATGCACGGCAAGCACACCGGCCCGTTCATCGGCATCCCGGCGACCGGGCTGCGAGTGCAGCACCAGGCGATCATCTGGTTCCGCTTCGAGGGCGACCGGATCGCCGAGCGCTGGGGCATCGTCGACAACTTCACCCTGGAGCGCTTCCTGAAGTCCGGCGGCAAGGCGGTCGGCCCCCTGACGCCGGCCGGTGCGAACGGCGGTCCCGGCGCGGGCAAGCCGGCCGCCTGACCCACGCCCCGGTTCCGGACGGGCGCCCGCCGTCGGTGGACGGCGCGGCGCCCGTCCGGCGTTCAGAGGCGACCGACAGCTCAGAGGGAGGGAAGATCCGTGCCGATCGACAGGAAAGTGGCCCGCTTCAACCGGAAGTTCGCCAACCATCTGGTGGGCCCGCTGTTCAGCCGGCTGCCGGGGTTCGGGAAGGTGCACCACCGCGGCCGCAAGTCGGGGCGCGAGTTCGCCACGCCGGTGAAGCTGTTCCGGCGCGGCGAGGACATCATCATCACACTGCCGTACGGGCCGGGCTCCGACTGGGTCAAGAACGTGCTGGCGGCGGGCGGTTGCGAGATCACCACCCGCGGCCGGCGGGTCCAGGTCACCCACCCGGTCGTCTTCACCGACGACGGCACCACCAAGATGCCGGCCCTGACCCGCCGCATCCTCTCCCGGGTCGACGCCAAGGAGTTCCTGGCGCTGACGCCGGTGACCGCGCCGAGATCGGCGGTACGGCGATGAGCACGTCCGGCCTGGTGACGCGCCCGCTGCGGGTCACGCTGCTCGTGGGCTCGGCCCGGGAGGGACGGCTCGCGCCGGACGTCGCGGGCTGGCTCGCGCGGGTGGCCTCGCGCCGCGACGACCTGGTGCTGGACGTCGTCGACGTGGCCGAGCACCTGCTGCCCGCGAGCCTCGACGCCGACGATCCGACGGCGGCGGCCCTGCGCCCCCGGCTGACCGGTGCCGAGGCCTACGTCGTGGTCGTACCGGAGTACAACCGCAGCGTGCCCGGCCCGCTGAAGACCCTGATCGACAGCTTCCAGTCCGAGTGGCAGGCCAAGCCGGTCGGCTTCGTCGGCTACGGGCTCGGCTCGGCCGGCGGGGTGCGCGCGATCGAGCATCTGCGGCAGATCTTCGCCGAGTTCCACTGCGTGGGGATGAAGGACATCGTCACCTTCCCCAGGATTCTGGAACACTACGACGCCGAAGGCCGCTTCCCCGCCGACCCCGAGGGCGCGGAATCCGCGGTCAAGCTCATGCTCGACCAGCTGCTGTGGTGGGCCCGCGCGCTGCGCGAGGCGAAGGCGGCACGCCCGTACGCCTCCTGACGAACCGTCGGTGACGCCGGACACCCGCGCGCTTTCCCTTCCCCGAACCCTCCTCAGGAGACGTGTGATGGCCGCTGTTCCCGATCCCCTCCCCGATCTGCTGATAGCCGTGCCCGCGGTGATCCTGGCCTGCCGGGCCGGTGCCCAGCTCGTGCGGCGGCTCGGGCAACCGCCCGTGGTGGGCGAGATCGTCGTGGGGATCCTGTTCGGTCCCTCGCTGCTGGGCTGGCTGTGGCCCGGCGCGCAGGCCTGGCTCTTCCCGGAGTCAGCCCTGTCCTACATCGGTGTGCTGGGCAACATCGGGCTGCTCGCCTTCATGTTCCTCGTCGGGCTGGAACTGGATCTGAAGGCGCTGCGCGGACACAGCCGTACGGCGGTGGCCGTCTCGCAGGCCAGCATCGCCGTTCCGTTGCTGCTGGGCACCCTGCTGGCCTTCGGCATGTACGACACGTTCGCCCCCGCCGGCGCCGACAAGCCGGCGTTCGTGCTGTTCATCGCGGTGTCGATGAGCATCACGGCCTTCCCCGTGCTCGCCCGGATCCTCACCGACCGGGGCCTGTACCGGACCCGGGTGGGGGCGCTGGCCATGGCGTGCGCGGCGGTGGACGACGTGACCGCCTGGTGCCTGCTGGCGGCCGTGGTCGCGGTGACGAGGAGCGGCTCGCCGATGGAGGCGCTCACCGCCGCCGCCTTCACCCTGGCGTTCACGCTGGCCATGTTCTACGTCGTGCGCCCGCTGCTGCGCCGGTGGGCGGGGCGGGCCGAGCGCAAGTACGCCGACGGCGTGGTGCTGGTCGTGATGTTCAGCGGGCTGTGCCTGAGCGCGTACGCCACCGACGAGATCGGTGTGCACGCGCTGTTCGGCGCGTTCCTGTTCGGCGTGATCACCCCGCGGGGCCGGCGGAAGATCGAGGCCTCCGCGGCCCGGCTGCGGGCGTTCGCCGTGCCGGTGCTGCTGCCGCTGTTCTTCGTGTCCACCGGCCTGAGGACCGATGTGTCGCTGCTGGGTGGCGACTCGGCGCAGTGGCTGTGGGCGGGCGCGGTGCTCGTCGTCGCCGTCGTCGGCAAGTGGGGCGGCGGCTCGGTCGCGGCCCGGCTCGCGGGCCAGCGCTGGCGCGACGCGATGTCCATCGGCGCGCTGATGAACTGCCGCGGTCTGACCGAACTGGTGGTGCTGAACATCGGCCTAGGCCTCGGCGTCATCGGCCCCGACCTGTTCACGATCCTCGTGCTGATGGCGCTGGTCACCACGGCCGCGACCTCGCCGGCGCTGAGCGGGATCCGCCGCGGCATGGGGGATCTGGATCCGGCCGAGGACCCGTCAAGAACCGGACAAGAAGAGCCGGTCCTGGAGTCCGCCGGAACCCGCTGAAACCGCCTCCTGACCTGCTCTTTCCACGCTTGCTTGGCTAGTGGATGGTTGGGAGGGTTGTTAGTTGGACATGTTGATAGATAAGTGAGTTGACGATACTCTCGCACTACGGCAACGCAGCAGCGAGGCACTGAGGGAGACAGTGATGAGCCAGCAGTTCAAGAACCTCGACATGACGATGATGTTCGCCATCCACGACGCCCTCCGGCGCGAGCTGGAGCGGATCGCGCGGATCACGGCCCGGGTCGACGAGGACCCCCGCCATGTGCTGAGCACCGCGGTCGGCTGGGAGCTGTTCAAGAAGTTCCTGACCATCCACCACACGTCCGAGGACGTCACCGTGTGGCCCGTGATGCAGCAGGCGCTGGCCGGCAAGCCCGACGAGCTGGCCCTGCTGGACGCCATGGAGGCCGAGCACGCGGTCATCGACCCGCTGCTCGCCGACATCGACGCGGCCCTCGCCGACCGCGACTCCGGTCTCGAGCGCCTCGGCGGCCTGACCGACACCCTCTGCACGCGGCTCGGCGGCCACCTCGACCACGAGGAGCGGGACGCGCTCCAGCTGATGGACATCACCATGAGCGCGGAGCAGTGGGCCACCTTCAGCGCCGAGCAGCGCACCCGCGTCGGCGACGACTCGCGGTACTACCTGCCCTGGCTGCTCGACGACATGACCGCCGCCAAGCTCGCCGGAATCCTCGGCAAGATGCCCGAGCCGCTGCGCAACGCCTACGAGACCGAATGGCGCGCGGCCTACGAGGCGCTGGACATCTGGGGCACCCGGGCCGGCTCCGCCGCCCGCTGACACCGGCCCCCCACGTCCGGGGGTGCCTCCGCTTCCCCGCACCCCCGGGCTCCCGTCGTACCACCCCCGACCCAGAGACATCGGAGAGAGCTCATGTCGCTGCAAGACCGCACCCAGGCCGTCCCCAGGGCCGCGGCACCGCCGCAGAAGGACGGCAAGCTCGGCCTCGCGCTGCTGGTCATCGCCGCAGCACAGCTGATGCTCGTCCTGGACAACACGATCGTGGCGGTCGCCCTGCCGAGCATGCAGAGCGCCCTCGGCCTCAGTGAGGCCGGCCTCGGCTGGGTCGTCACCGCCTACGCCCTCGCCTTCGGCGGACTGCTGCTGGCCGGCGGCCGCGCCGGTGACCTGTTCGGCCGCCGGCTGGTCTTCCGGATCGGCCTGATCATCTTCACCGCGGCCTCCCTGCTCGGCGGCCTGGCCACCACCGGCGGACTGCTGATCACCGCCCGGCTGCTGCAGGGTCTGGGCGCCGCGATCGCCGCACCCACCGCGCTGTCCCTGCTGGCCACCACCTTCCCGGCGGGCCCGGCCCGCAACAAGGCGCTCGGTGTGTACGGCGCGATGGGCGGCCTCGGCTCGGTCGTCGGCCTGCTGCTCGGCGGCGCGCTGACCGAGTACCTGAACTGGCGTTGGGTGATGTTCGTCAACATCCCGATCGCCCTCGCCGTCCTGGTCGGCACCGGTGTCCTCGTCGAGGGCGGCCGCGAGCGCGGCAAGGTCGACGTGCCGGGTGCCTTCGCCGCCACCTTCGGCTTCGGCGCCCTGGTCTACGGCATCACCCGCGCCGGTGAGGAAGGCCTCGACGACACCACCACGCTGATCTCCCTCGGTGTCGCGCTGGTCCTGCTGATCGCCTTCGTCGCGATCCAGCGCACCGCGCGGGCGCCGATGATCCCCGGCGGTGTGCTGGCCGACAAGGGCCGCGTCGGCGCCAACGTGGTGATGTTCCTGGTCGGCGCGGGCATGCTCGCCACCTTCTACTTCCTGACCCTCTACATGCAGCTGGTCAAGGGCTACGACCCGATGATCACCGGCGTCGCCTACCTGCCGTACGCGGTGGGCATGCTGCTCGCCGCCGGCGCCATCGGCCCGCAGCTGCTGTCCCGGCTGTCCGAGCGCACCGTGATCTCCGTCGGTCTGACCGTCGGCATCCTCGGCATGGTCTGGTTCAGCCTGCTGGCCCCGGACCAGAACCCCTGGGTCGCGCTGCTGCCCGCGCAGCTGGTCTCCGGTCTCGGCCTCGGCATGGTCTTCGTCGCCGTCACCATCATCAGCGTCCGCGGGGTCGCGCCGCAGGAGACCGGTGCCGCGTCCGGCCTCGTCAACACCGCGCAGCAGATCGGTGGCGCGATCGGCCTCGCCGCGCTGGCCGCGGCGGCGACCGTGATCACGCAGAACGAGTCCGAGCCCACCACGTCCGACGCCCTGACCACCGGCTACTCGTACGGCTTCCTGCTCGGTGGCGCCCTCTACCTGCTGGCCCTGCTGACGGCGCTGCTCACCGCGCCGAAGTCGGCACCCCAGCCGCAGCAGGACGGGGCCCAGCCCCCCGTCGCGCTGTGACCCACCCCGGCGGCCCCGCCTCTTCCCCCGCGGCGGGGCCGCCGGACCCCTCCCCCCACACCCAGCCCGGAAAGAGGCGCCGAGATGCCCCAGCCCTCGCGGAACACCCAGGCCGAGCAGCCCACGTCGAACAGTGGTCCGAAGAACCGTTCCCTCGCCGTGTGGGAGCTCGCCGACCTCGTCACCCCCATGGCCGTGCGCGTGGCCGCCACCTACCGCGTCGCCGACCACATCGCGGCCGGCCGGACCACCGCCGACGACATCGCCCGGGCCGAGTACCTGCACGCCGGGGCGCTGGAGCGGGTCCTGCGCCACCTCGTCACCGTCGGGATCCTCACCCTGAGCGGCGGGAGGTACGGACTGACCGGCCTCGGGGAGCAGCTGCGCTCCGGCCACCCCGGCGGCCAGCACCGGCTCGTCGACCTCGACGGCGCCCTCGGCCGCGGCGACCTCAGCCTCGTCGAACTGGCGCACGTGGTGCGCACCGGCGAACCCGCCTACCCCGTCCGCTACGGCGTGCCGTACTGGGAGGACCTGGCCGCCGACCGGGCGCTGGCCGAGTCCTTCGACTCGATCATGGCCGACAACCTGGCCCGGGACGTGCCCTCGATCGCCACCGCCTACGACTGGTCCGCGCTGGGCCACGTCTACGACCTCGGCGGCGGCAGCGGCGTCCTGCTCGGCGGGCTGCTCGCGGCCCACCCGGCGCTGCGCGGCACGGTCGTCGACCTCAAGGCCACCGCCGCCCGCGCGGCGGACCACTTCCGGGCGCTCGGTTTGGAGGGCCGGTCCGACGTCGTCGACGGCAGCTTCTTCGACGAGCTGCCCGCCGGCGGCGGGGGCTACATCCTCTCCTCCGTCCTGCACAACTGGTCCGACGAGGACGCCCTGCGCATCCTGGGCCGCTGCGCCGACGCGGTCACCGACGGCGGGCGGATCCTGGTCATCGAGGAGACCGGCGAGAACCCCGAGACGGCCATGGACCTGAGGATGCTCGCCTACTTCGCCGGCGTGGAGCGCGGCGTCGACGAGCTCGTCCGCCTCGCCGCCCGGGCGGGCCTGAAGCCGACCGGCGTCTTCGAGGCCGGCAGCCAGGCGGCCGGTGTCCGGACGGTGCTGGAACTCGTCCGGGACGACGTCACCCGCTGAATTTCCAGACCGCGGTGCACCCGAGGGGACGGCGGGTGCACCGCACTTATACTCGGGCAGGAGGTGCTGTTTTGCGGCGTGCACGCGACGAGGTCCAGGAACCGGCGAGCCCGGTGAGTCCGACGGCTCCCCTCACGAGGACCGAGGAGACCGCCGAGGTCCCGGGGGCCCTCCCGGAGTCGCTCGCGGGCTATGTCAGCTACCTCCTGCGCCGGGTCCACGCGCAGTTCTCCGCCACCCCCGACGGCACCGACGCCGACTCCCGGGACTTCCTCGTCCTCGACGCCCTCACCGGCCAGGACTGGGCCTCCCAGCTCGACCTCGCCGAGCGGCTCGGCATCAACCGCACGATCATGGTCCAGGTCATCGACCGCCTGGAGGCCCGCGGCGAGGTCCAGCGCACCCGCAACCCCGACAACCGGCGCCAGTACGTGCTCTCCCTGACCGACCGCGGCCGCACCGCCCTGGGCTCCATGCGCCGGGCCGTCGCCGAGCGGGACGCGCACCTGACCGCCGCCCTCACCCGTGAGGAGACCGCCCGGCTCGACGAACTGCTCGCCAGGCTGCTGCCCGAGTCGGCGCAGCCGCTGGTGCAGGGCACCGAGTACCTGGTGGCGCAGGCCCACTTCCGGCTGCGCCGGCACGGCGACGACAAGCTCACCGGCACCGGCCTGCGCGTCCGCCACTACGGCCCCCTGTCCGCGCTCGTCGCCTCCGGGCCCTGCTCCCAGCAGCAGCTCGCGGAGTTCCTCGCCATCACCGGGCCGGCCGCCTCGCAGCTCGTCGACGAACTCGTCAAGCAGGGGCTCGTCCGCCGCGGCCGCGACGCCCACGACCGGCGCCGCTACGCCCTGGAGGTCACCGACCACGGCCGGGAGAAGCTCGCCGTCATCACCGCGGCCGTGCACGAACTCGCGCACGACGTGGCCGCCATGCTCGGCCCCGGCGGCGAGGACGAACTGCGGGCACTGCTGCTGAAACTGCTGGAGGCGGCGGAGAATCCCGACGAGCGATCCGGCGGGCATTCCGACGGGCAATCCGGCGGGAATTCCGGAAGCGATCTTTCCGTAAACACCAAGTCGACCGTATCGGCCAGGGGTTGACCCTCTGGCCAAAACCTGTCACGCTTAATTCAGCGGTTACCTCACGCCTTTTTCCACGGCTCTTCATTCTTCGAATGAAGGGCCTTTTTTCATGCGGTATTCCGCCCCGAAGAAGGAGACAGTTGATGGTCACGAAGATGACCGAAGGCGCGACGGAATCGGCCCCCATACCGGAGGAGATGACGTTCGACGTCGTCGTTCTGGGGTCGGGCCTGGCCGGCTCCGTGACCGGCGCGATCCTGGCCAAGCACGGTGCGCGGGTCCTGCTGGTCGACGCGACCGCCCACCCGCGCTTCGCCGTCGGCGAGTCCATGACCCCGCAGCTCGTGGAGTGGATCCACATCCTCTCCGAGCGGCACGACATCCCCGAGCTGAAGAGCCTGTCCAGCGTCCAGGCGTCCACCCGTGACATCGGCCCGACCTTCGGCACCAAGGCGCACTTCGGCTTCATCAAGCACGAGGTGGGCCAGGAGCCCGACCCGCGGGCGGCCACCCAGCTGGCGCTGCCCAAGATCTTCCACCAGAACAGCCACATGCACCGCCAGGACAGCGACTCGTTCATGTTCCACGTGGCGATCAAGTACGGCTGCACACCCCGGCAGAACTGGCGCGCGAGCGAGGTCGACTTCGACGACGACGGCGTGACCGTGACCGGTCGGAGCGCCGCGCCGAACGCCCAGCCCGAGCGGTACCGGGCCAAGTACCTGGTGGACGCCTCCGGCTTCCGCTCGCCGCTCGCCGACAAGTTCGACCTGCGGGAGAAGCCGGCCCGGTTCAAGCACCACAGCCGCTCGATGTTCACGCACTACGTCGGCATCAAGCGGTTCGACGACGTCAGCGGCCACCCCAAGGACCTGCGCCCGCCGGCCGACTGGCACACCGGCACCCTGCACCACATGATCGAGCGCGGCTGGTTCTGGATCATCCCGTTCGACAACCACGAGAAGTCCCGCAACCCGCTGTGCAGCGTCGGCCTGACCGTGGACGAGCGCACCTACCCCAAACCCAAGGACCTCACCCCGGAGCAGGAGTTCCAGCTCTGGCTCGACAAGTACCCTGCGGTCAAGCGTCAGTTCGACGGCGCGACCCGGGTGCGCGAGTGGGTGTCCACGGACCGGCTCCAGTACTCCTCGAAGCAGACCATCGGCGACCGCTGGTGCCTGATGTCGCACGCGGCCGGCTTCATCGACGCGCTGTACTCCCGGGGGCTGTCCAACACCTTCGAGGTGGTCGACGCGCTGACCTCCCGACTGCTGGTCGCGCTGAAGGACGGCGACTTCTCCGCCGAGCGCTTCGAGTACGTCGAGCGGCTGGAGCAGGGCCTGCTCCAGTACAACGACGAACTGGTCAACAGCTCCTTCATCGCCTTCTCGCACTTCCGCCTCTGGAACGCGGTGTTCCGGGTGTGGGGCTCCTTCATCACCCCCGGCACGATGCGGCTCACCCGGGCCCGGCTGAACCACGCCCGCGACGGCCGCAAGGAGCACTTCGAGGAGCTGGAGCAGGTCCCGTACCCGGGTCTGTGGTGGCCGCAGTCCGACTCCTTCAAGCGGATCCTCGACACCACCGCCGAGGCCTGTGAGAAGTACGAGGCGGGCGCGATCACCGGCGACGAGGCCGCCGACATCATCTTCGCCACCCTGCGTGACTCGCCCATCGTCAACCCGGTCTTCGGCTGGAAGGACGAGAAGCAGCGCTTCATCTACCCCTCGGTGCCGACGATGGCCCGCTTCCTGTTCTGGGCGTCGGTGCAGGCTCCCTCGGAGATGAACGACGTCGGCCGGGAGTTCCTGCTCGGCATCGTCAAGGCCGGCTCCAAGGTGCGCAAGCTCCTCTGACCCGCGCGGCACACCCACGACACCCCCACGGAAGGGATGAGCATGTCCGCAGCAGCGCGGTCGCTGACCCGCACCCCTGAGCGACAGCCCATCGAGCCGCTGAGTCTGCGCCGCGTGTGCGGCTTGTTCACGACCGGCGTCACGGTGGTCTCCACCGGGCCGAGCGGCCGGGCCGAGGGCACCACCGTGAACTCCTTCACCTCCGTCTCGCTGGACCCCCCGCTCGTGCTGTTCTGCCTGCACAAGCAGTCCCGGCTGCACGACCTGCTCCAGGAGAGCGGCGGCTTCACCGTCAACTTCCTGTCCGGGCAGCAGCAGCCGCTGGCCCGCTACTTCGCCGAGAAGCGACCCGACGCGTTCTCGGGAGTCCCGCACCACTTCACCGGGGACGGGCTGCCCGCGCTCAGTGAGGCGCTGGCCTACATCGCCTGCACCACCGTCGACGTGCACGCGGCCGGCGACCACGACATCGTCGTCGGCGAAGTCGTGGAGCTGGGCGTCCCCCAGCACGGCCAGGAACCGTTGATCTTCTTCGACGGATCGCTGGGTCCGCTGGAGACCGGAGCCGGCCGGTTCAGCCGGGCCGGCGAGCCGCCGGCGGCGGCCCGGGTGTCCTGACATGCGCAAGGTGCTCATCGCCAACCGTGGCGAAATCGCTGTCCGCGTGGCCCGGGCCTGCCGGGACGCCGGGATCGCGAGCGTGGCCGTCTACGCC
>NZ_JBHWJQ010000069.1:0-16305 GCF_042731435.1 Streptomyces sp. NPDC059861
TTGCCGGCGAAGGCGTTGCCGAAGAAGTTCAGACGCGGTTCCATGGCGATCTCCTGGTCGGGTTCCGGATACGCACTCCAGACCGGACAGCCCCGTCACCTGTGACACCGGAAGTTCGACCCTCACCGAATGAGCGGTACTCTGGTCGCCATGCCGGACCACTCATCCCCCGCCGACAGTGAGATCGCCCTGCCGCGCCTGCTCGGGGCGCTCAGTGATCCGACACGGCTGGGGATCGTCCGGGTGCTGTCCGACGGGGCGGAACGCGGATGGGGTCAGTTGTGCGCCCCCGTCGCCAAGTCCACCCTCAGCCATCACCTCAAGGTGCTGCGCGAGGCGGGTGTCACGCAGACCCGCCAGGAGGGCACCCGGTGCTACGTGACGCTGCGGCGCGAAACCCTCGAAGCACGCTTCCCCGGCCTCCTGCCTGCCCTGCTCTCCGCAGCCGTGGCCGACAACGTCGGGGAACGCGTCACCGACCGCGACGACCAGGCGTGACTGAACCGACGTCCATGCCCCGGGACGCGCGCCCGAAGCGCGTGGGTCAGGCCGCGGCGGTGCGCTGATCCGACTCACCGGCGTCGGCGCCGGCGGTCCTGCCGCCGTGGACGAGACGCAGATGACGGGACCGCCGGGCGTGCCGGGCGGGCTGCGGAACCTCGTGGAGCTTGTCCTCGATACGGCTCATCACGATCAGCAGCAGGCTGAGACCGGGCAGCAGCAGGATGGCGAGCATCAGCACGGGCTTTCCCCTCCCTGTATGGCCATGCCAGGCGGGTGCCCAGGAATCGCGCGGTGATGGAGGGCGCGACCACAAAAGCACCCGAAGTAATGGCTTCGTGGTGCTCAGTGATGCGATGGGCTCGGTTCGCAGCCGGGCCGCCTGCCGAGGTGATGAGGGCTGAGGGCTCTCACCACCTCGCCGGAGTGCGCTCCCCGGGGGCGGGGGCTCAGCGCCGCTCGGGCAGGTCGCGCTCGGCCGGCGGCGACTCCGCGTCCCGTGCGGGCGCGGTGGCGGTGCGCGCGGACGGCGAGGACGCCGGCTTCTTCCCGCAGAACGCGGCCTCCAGCGTGTCACCGAGCGCCGTGTTGGCCTCGCCGCGGTTGGAGGTGTTCGCCATCGCCGACAGGCTGCGGCGGCCGTCGCGGGTGGAGAAGGCGTACGTGTAGTAGCCCTGGACGGTGCCGGTGTGGCCGTAGATCCGCGTGCCGCAGGACAGGTCGTAGCGGCGCAGGCCGAGCCCGTAGAAGCGGGTGACGGTCGTGTCCGTCGGCGTCACCGTGGTCATGGCCTCCAGCGTGGCCCGGGACAGCAGCCGGCCCCGCAGGAGCGCGCTGGTGAAGGCGTTGAGGTCGGCGGGGCTGGAGATCACGGCGCCGGCCGACTGCGCCCAGGACACGGTCTGCTCGGTGGAGTCCACGAGCGGCGCGCCGGCCTCGTCGGGGTGCAGGTAGCCCCGCACCCGCAGTCCCTTGATGCGCGTGTCGGGATGCACGTACGAGGTCTGACGCAGTCCCAGCGGCTTGATGATGCGGCGCTGGTAGGCGTCGGCCACCGGACGGCCTGTCAGCTTCTCGATGAGCATGCCGACGACCACGAAGTTGGTGTTCGAGTACTTGTACGCCGCACCGGGCTCGGTGGTGGGGGGCTCGGCGAGGGACAGGTCGACGAGCTCCTGGTAGCTGAAGACGCGGTTCCGTACGGCTTCGAAGCCGGGCACCGTCTGGTTGAACATGGCCTCGGTGTAATCGGCCAAGCCGCTGCGGTGGGTGAGCAGGTGACGGACCGTGATGCGGTCGTCGGGCAGCAGCCCCGGCAGATAGCGGCCCACCGGCCGGTCCAGCTTCAGCCTGCCCTCATCCACCAGTTGGAGCAGCACCACGGCGGAGAACGTCTTGCTGACGCTGCCGATCCGGAACCGCGCGTCCACGTCCATCGGCGCACCTGAGACTCTGTCGCGGACTCCGACGGCACGGCTCCGGACCCCGTCCGGTGCGGTGTAGCGCGCCATGGCGCCCGGCGCGCCCTTGGCCGTCGCGGCGTTCAGCGCCGCGACCACCCCGTCCATGTCCGGGGCGGCGATCGTCGCCGACATCTCCGGGGCGGGGGAGGCGGGCGCTTGGGCGACGCCGCGGGGCGCGGCGGGAGCGGCCGACGCGGTGGCGAGAGGAGCGAATCCCCCGGCGAGGGCGGCGATCACGGAGACGCCGACGGTCAGACGTCGGCGTGGCGACAGGGACACGATGATTCCTCGTTTTCTTCCTCGGCTGGTTCGGCAGGAGGCTGGATGCACGGGGCGGTCGACCACGGGCGCGCATGGGTCATGAGTGCCTGAACTCGACCTCCGGTTGCAGGAACGCGACGCGACCTGCAAAGGACACTCGCCGCTCTCCGAGGCGAGGCTGTGCGGGTGCCTCGCGCGTGCGACATGACCCGCTGTCAGTGGCACCTGCCACGATGACGAGCATGAAGATCTTCGAGTGGGGGCCGCTGCTCGAGCGGTGGAGCGAGGAGTGGCTGGAAGCCCTGGCCGCGGAGGAGCCGGAGGAGTTCGAGGAGCTGGAAGAGGACATCGTCCGTGAGCGCTGGCTGGGGTTCGCACCGGCCGGCCCGTCGGGGATCACCGCTCTGGAGGAGCGCGTTCGCAGGCTCGGGATCGCGGCGCCCCTGCCGCCGTCCCTGCGCGCGTTCCTGGAGACGACGAACGGCTGGCGCCACGCGGGTGGCTTCGTCTATCTGCTCGCCGGAGCGGAGAGCATCGACTCCTACGGGGATCCGTACGACCTCCAGCGGCTGCACGAGGAGAATCTGGACGCGGACCCGTCGGCGGAGGAGGTCCGCCTGGCCGGTATGTGGGGCCGGGCGCTGCAGCTGTCGCTCGACTCGGACATGACGGATGTGCTGCTCGACCCGGGCGACGTCGGCGCCGACGGGGAGTGGGCGGTTTACGTCCACCACGGCTGGAGCGGTGAACGTCCCGACCGCCATGACTCGTTCCGCGTGTTCATGGAGCGGATGTACAAGCAGTTCTACCAGCTGGGCGGCGGTCACTCCGGCTTCGAGAACGCGGTGACGCGTGAGCTCGACGCCAAGGTGGAGGATGCTCGACTGGCCTGTCTGCGGGGTGAGTTGGACGAGGCGCTCACCGTCCTGGGCGAGGCGAGGGAGCTCGGCAGAGAGCGTGCGGGCCTGCTGGTCGCACAGCTCCGGGCGCTGCTCGACGGCGATGCCTGGGTGCCGCTCGACCCGCGCATGGACGATCCGCTGTACGCGGGGGAGGTGCTGCCCCTGAAGGTGTGCGACCACCTACGCAGGTTCCGGCACGACGACTCCTTTGTGCTCGGCCCGGTGACGGAGGACTACGCGACGGACCGGGAGCGGGCCAAGGTGGTCCTGGAGCAGATCAGGGAGCGCACCTACGAGTACACCTCACCGGGCCCCTTCGGGCGCGCGGTCGAGGAGGCGAGGGAGTTGGCCCGCTGGGGCGACACGGACGGCGCCTGGCGGGCCCTCGCGGCGGCGGTCCCGCAGTGGGAGCCGTACCGGGACGACCATGTGGCCCCGTTCGGCCTGCTCGGAGATCCGCTGCTCGGACCGGTCGTCACGCCCGAGCGGGGCAGGCAACTGCTGACCACCCCCCGGGCCGGTCAGGCGCGGACAACGCCCGCTCCCGCGTCGGCTCCCGCTCCGGTGTCGGCTTCCGCTCCCGCCTCCGCCTCCGCCGACGAGCGGGAGGCGGCGCATGACGGGCTCGGGTGGTTGACGCACCAAGACCACCCCGCAGGCGGACCGCGTCGGGAGTCGTACCGGTTCGTCCTGGTGGAAGGCGTACGCCCCGAAGAACTGGCGGAGCGCTTCGGCACAGGCCCGCTGGAGCCGGTCGCGGGAGAGAGCGAGCTGCGGCATCTTCAGTTCTCGGCGCAGCCACGGCGCCCTGGGCCGACGGCCCGCATCGGCGCCAGGGACGGTTGGAGCTTCGCCTTCGAGTCGGCCCACCGGCTGCACTTCGATCCGTCCCGCCTGAGACACCCCGGCACCGAACTCTCGGGCGGCACCCGCGCCCTGACGGTCTGGCGGCAGCCGGGGCTGTTCCACTTCGCCTGCGCCGAGGACGGCGAACAGCGGTACGCCTTCACGGTCCACCAGGCGGTGCGCCACCAGACGGGCACGCTCCCCGCCGAGCTCCGCCCCGATCGGCTGTTCCCCGACCCGGCAGGACCCGCCGTCGACCTCTCGGACGAACGCCGTGCTCTGGACGCGATCGCGGCGACGTACGGTGTCTCACTTCCCCGATTCGCCCTGGACCACGGCAGGTTGCCCACGCTGCCGACGCGGCCGTGGATCGGGCCGGCGGGGCCCGGGGCGGGGTACGTGACGGCCACGGGCACCGTGAGGTAGGGCGACGGATCGCCTCACACGGGCCGCATCCGACCCATTGACCCCCTGTGAAGCCGGAACCTACGCTGTGCGACGTATACCAGAAAGCGCTTTCCAGATCACGGTCCGCATACCAGCCACCGGGAGCGCAAAATGAGTGGTCATCACCCACGGCTCCGCCGAAGAATCCTCTTTCCCGCCACCGTCGTCACGGCACTTCTTGCGCTTGTCGTCGGGCTCGGCCTGGCCTCGCCCCCACGGGCCGAAGCAGCCGCGGCCTACCGGGTCTTGGTCTTCTCCAAGGTCACCAACTTCACCCATGACTCCATCCCCGCCGGGATCGAGGCCATCAAGAAGCTGGGCAGCGAGAACGGCTTCGAGGTCGAGGCCACCGACGACGCCGCGGCCTTCACCGACGCGAACCTCGCGCGCTTCCAGGCGATCGTCTTCAACAACACCAACTCCACGCCGGAGTCGGGCGATCTGCTCGACGCCGCCCAGCGCGCCGCACTCCAGAAGTACGTACGCGGCGGTGGCGGCTGGGTCGGTCTGCACGCGGCCTCGGCCAGCGAGCGCGACTGGACCTGGTACGAGGGTCTCGTCGGCGCCATCTTCGACAAGCACCCCGCCGTCCAGACCGGGCGGGTCAAGGTCCTCGACCAGGCGCACCCCTCCACCAAGGGCCTGCCGGAACTCTGGGAGCGCTCCGAGGAGTGGTACAACTGGCGCACCAACCCCACCGGCAAGGTCCACACGCTCGCGCAGATCAAGGTGCGTGACGGCATCACCGGGCTCGACGAGGGTGTCGACCATCCGTGGTCCTGGTGCCAGAACTACGACGGCGGGCGCTCCTGGTTCACCGCCGGCGGCCACGACAGCGCCGCGTTCGGCGAGGCGCCGTTCCTCCAGCATCTGCTCGGCGGCATCCAGTGGGCCGCGGGCGACAAGCCCGGCGACTGCACCGCCGGCAAGACCAGCGCCTTCCAGCGCACCCCGCTGGCCACCAGTGATCTGGCCGACCCCTTCGAACTGGCCGTCGCGCCCGACCGCCGGGTGTTCTTCATCCAGCGCACCGGCAAGGTCAAGGTGATCGACCAGCAGACGCTCAAGGTCACCACCGTCCTGGACTTCGCCTACACGCCGGAGATGACGAGCCAGTCCGACGGCCTCCTCGGCCTGGCACTGGACCCCGACTTCGCCGAGAACCACTGGCTGTATCTCCTGAACTCCGACAAGACCGAGAAACAGATCAATCTGTCGCGGTTCACGGTGACGGGCAACACGATCGACCCCGCGTCGGAGAAGCGGCTGCTCGCGATCCCCACCCTGCGGGGCGAGGGCAGGGCCAACTCCCACATGGCGGGCTCGCTCGCCTTCGACAAGCACGGCGAGCTCTACATCGCGACCGGGGACAACACCGACCCCTTCGCCTCGGACGGTTTCACCCCCATCGACGAGGGTGCGGGTCGCCGCGCGTGGGACGCCCAGGGCACCTCGGGCAACACCAACGACCTCCGCGGCAAGATTCTGCGCATCACCCCGGAGGACGACGGGACCTACAGCGTCCCCGAGGGCAACCTCTTCGCGCCGGGTACGGACAGGACGCGTCCCGAGGTCTACGCGATGGGCATGCGCAACCCGTTCCGGATCACCACCGATCCGCACAGCGGTGCGCTGATGGTGGCGGACTACGGTCCGGACGCCCGTGAGGCCAAGGCGGACCGCGGGCCGGAGGGGACGGTCGAGTACACCCGCATCACCAAGCCCGGAAACTTCGGCTGGCCGTACTGCATAGGCAACAACACCCCCTTCAACGACTACGACTTCACGACCAGGACGTCCGGTCCGAAGTTCGACTGCTCCGCCCCGGTCAACGACTCTCCCAACAACACCGGGCTCACCCAGCTGCCGCCCGCCCAGCCGGCCACCGTCTGGTACGCGTACTCCGCTTCATCCGAGTTCCCCGAACTGGGCACCGGCGGCGGCGGGCCGATGAGCGGTCCGGTCTACGACTACGACCCGGCGAACACCTATCGCACCAAGTTCCCGGAGTACTTCGACGGGAAGTGGCTCAACTACGAGCTCACTCGCACCTGGTTCAAGGCGTTCTCGCTCCAGCAGAAGGACCAGACGTTCACCGATCCGCGCTTCGCCCCCGTGAAGGCCGGTGATCTGCACTCCATCAACGGGATCTTCGGCGACATGAAGTGGAATCAGCCCTTCGACGCCGACTTCGGGCCCGACGGAGCGCTCTACGTCATCGACTTCGGTCTCGGCAGCGGCACAGGCCGCGGTGGCAGCAACGAGGGGTCGGGCATCTACCGCATCGACTACGTCGGCGACGACCGGCTGCCGGACGCCAAGGTGACGGCCACGCCCGACAGCGGGAAGGCGCCGCTGAAGGTGAAGTTCTCCAGCGCGGGGTCGGGCCTGCCGAGCGGCACACCGGTGACGTACGCCTGGGACTTCGACGGGAACGGCACCACCGACTCGACGGCTGCCGACCCGACCCACGTCTATCGGACCGAGGGGCGCTTCACCGCCCGGCTGACGGTCACCGCCCCCGGGAATCTGAGCGGTCTCGCCGTCACCGACATCACCGTGGGCAACTCCCGGCCCGAGGTGACCATCCAGCGGCCGCCGAACGGCGGGATGTTCAGCTTCGGCGACACCATCCCGTTCAAGGTCAAGGTCAAGGACCGCGAGGACGGACAGATCGACTGCTCGCGCGTGGTCGTCCAGTCGCAGCTCGGCCACGACTCGCATCTGCATCCGCTGGACAACTACACCGGTTGCGCCGGCGAGATCCGGACGGACGCCGGCGACAGCCACGGCCCCGGCCAGAACCTGTACTACGGCATCACCGCCCAGTACGAGGACAAGGGAGCGCCCGGGGTACCGGCGCTCACCGGTTCGACCTCGCTCACCCTGCGCCCGGCCCTGCGCGAGGCGGAGCACCACACCTCCACCGGCGGCGCCCACGACGGCGTGGTGGTGGCGAACCGCGCGGACGCCTCCGGCGGCAAGCGGCTGACGGAGATCGAGGACGGCGACTGGGTCCGCTTCGATCCCGTGCACCTGAAGGGGATCGACTCGGTGACGGTCGGCGCGGCCTCGGGCGGCCTCGGCGGAACCGTCGAGTTCCGTTCCGGGTCACCCACGGGCTCCCTCCTCGGCAGTGTGACCGTGCCCAACACCGGCGACTGGGGCAACGTCGTCTCGCCGACGACCGCCCTGAAGTTCGCGGGGATCACCGCACCGCTGTACGTGGTCTTCTCCAACCCGCAGTGGGCCGCCGACAAGCCGGACCTGTTCGCCGTGGACTGGCTGCACTTCAACGGACGTGGCGTCGAGAAGCACCCGGGCACCAAGGTCACCGTGAAGGGGGCTCCGGCCTCCGGCACCGCACCCCTCGCCGTCCAGCTGACGAGCACCGTGAAACCGCTCGCCGGCCGCACCATCGCCTCGTACCACTGGGACTTCGGTGACAACACCAAGCCCACCGCGCCCGAGGGCGCGACGGCGACGCACAGCTACGCCAGGCCCGGTACGTACACCGCACATCTGACCGTCACCGACGACAAGGGCGACACCACCAGCGCCTTCGCCCGCGTCACCGTGAGTTGAGGCAAGAGCAGACATGAGAGGAGCTGACATGAACGGCACACGACGCGCCTTCCTCGGAACCGCACTGGGCGCGGCCGCGGCGACCGCTCTGGGCGCACCCGCCCAGGCCGCCGAGACGGGCCGGTGCCGACGGCGCATCCCGCCGTCCGGCATCGGGATGCACCTCTACACCATGCGCACCCCGCTGGCGACGGACTTCAAGGGCACCCTCGGCCGGCTCTCGGACATGGGATACGCGACGGTCGGAGTGAGCGGCCGGCACGGCAACAGCGCGGCCGCGATCCGGACCATGCTGGACGAGACCCGTCTCAAGGCGGTGCTCGAACACGTCGGGTACGACATCGTCCGCGGCAGCGGTCTGCCGCAGGCCCTGGAGGACATCCACACCCTCGGCGCCAGGTGGATCGTCGTACCGAGCCTGCCCAGCGCCATGCACAACCCGGCGGGGTTCCGGGAAGCCGCCAGGGAGTTCAACAAGGCCGGGCTCGCCGCACGCGAGGCCGGTCTCGGGCCGCTCCTGTTCCACAACCACGGCCTGGACCACGAGGTCGTCGAGGGCGAGAACCTGTACGACATCCTGCTGAAGGAGACCGACCCGCACCTGGTCGGATTCGAGCTCGACGTGTACTGGGCGGCCAAGGGCGGAGCCGATCCCCGGTCGCTGTTCGTGCGCCACCGCCGGCGTTTCCCCGCGCTGCACGTCAAGGACATGGCCCCGAACGGGGACTTCGCCGATGTCGGTTCGGGTGTCCTCGACTTCCCGTCGATGTTCCGGACGGCGGACAGCGGGGGCGTACGGCAGTGGCTGGTCGAGCACGACGCACCGGCGGACCCGTTCGCCACCGCGTTGAACAGCTACCGGTACCTCTCCCGTCTGAGGTACTGACGGCGACGGCACACCCGCACGCCACTGAGCCTCGCACCCCGACGAAGGGGGGCGAGGCTCAGTCGTCCGGGTCTGTGCGCCGACCCGTGGACCCGCGCGTCAGTCCGCGGCGGAGGCCGCACCGAGCAGATGGCGGATACGGCTGGTGGCCTCCCGGAACTCAGGGCGCCCCATCGTCTCGGTGTAGTCGCGCTCGGCCGGCAGTCCCACCGTGATGGTCTCCGTGATCGTGCCGGGCCGCGGGCTCATCACCACCACCCGGTCGGCCAGGTAGCAGGCCTCGGAGATGGAGTGCGTGACGAGCAGCACGGTGGTGCCCGTCTCCCGCCAGATCCGGTTGAGTTCCATGTTCATCTGCTCGCGGGTCAGCGCGTCGAGCGCACCGAACGGCTCGTCCATCAGCAGCACCGGCGGTTCGTGCAGCAGCGCGCGGCACAGCGCCACCCGCTGCTGCATACCGCCGGACAGCTCGTGCGGATAGGCGTCCTCGAAGCCGCCGAGGCCGGTCATGGCGATCAGCTCCTCGACACGCCGCCGGGCGGTCGCACCCGGCATCCTGCGCATCTCGGCCTGGAGCAGGATGTTGCGGCGGGCCGACCGCCACTCCAGGAGGGCCGCGCGCTGGAAGACGTAACCGATGTCGTGGCGCGGGCCGCGTACCTGCTCGCCCGCGAGCCGGACCTCTCCGGCGGACGGTTTCAGCAGGCCCGCGACCAGCTTGAGCAGGGTGGACTTCCCGCAGCCCGAGGGGCCGACGATGGCGACGAACTCCCCGGCCGCGACATCGAGGGAGACTCGCTCCAGCGCGGTGACGTCCCGGTTCTTCGTGCGGAAGCGGACCGCCACGTCGGCGAGTCCGACCGCCGCCTGCCGCGCGTCCTTGTCCAGCCGCACACCGGGCTCCCGCACCGTCGTCTCTCTCGCCATCGTCATCCCTTCATCGCGGTGGCGCTGTCCCAGTACTCCGCCACGGGCTTGGGGCTCTTGACCAGGCCGGCCTCGGAGAAGACGTCGATCGTCTGCTGCCAGTCGGCATCGGTGTTCACACCGGGTGCCTTGCCCTCGGTCGCCGGGGTGTGCAGCAGCGTCAGGGTCGTCTCGAACTGCTCGGACAGCACCTCCTTGGGCGGGAGTTGCTCGCTGGCGCCGTCCATCGCGCTGACGGCCGGATCGGGGGACTTCTCCGCCGCGGCGAACGACTCGCTGACCGCCTTGGCCATACGGGCGGCCACGTCCTTCTTGGTGGTCAGGAAGCGCTGTCCCGTGATGAGGCCGTTGGAGTAGAAGTTGAGCCCGTGCTCGGAGAAGCGCAGATACGCGACCGGCTTCTTGGCCTTGTTCTGCATCGTGGGGCCCTGGTCGCTGGCATAGCCGAGCAGTCCGTCCGTCTTGCCGGAGATCACCGCGGCGATCTTGCCCGCCGGGTCGGTGTTCTGGACCTTGACGTCCGACTCCGCGAGGTCGTTCTTCTTCAGGAAGATCGGAAACGTCTTGGAGAGCGCGTCGCCCGCCGTGCCCGCGATGGTCTTGCCCTTGAGGTCGGCGGGGGCCTTGATGCCCTGCGACTCGAAGAACTGCACGGAGGACGGCGTGGTCTGGAGGAAGACGCCGAGGCTCTTCACCTTGACGCCGGAGTCGACGCCGGACAGCACCGCGGGGGTGTCCGCCCAGCCGAAGTCGGTCTGGCCGGCGCCGGTGGCCTGGACGGTCTTCTGGGACCCCTGCCCGGCCTGGATGGTGAGGTCGATACCGTGCTTCTCGAAGATCTTCTGCTGCTTGCCGTAGTAGAACGGCGCGTGCTCGCCGTACGGATACCAGTTGAGGGTCAGGGTGACCTTGTCGAGCTTCTTGCCCGACTCACTGGTGCTCTCGTCCGAGCCGTCCTCACCGCAGGCCGTGGCGACCAGGAGCAGCGGAACGAGGCCGATCAGAAGTCTGCGCGCAGTCATGGCTGGTCCTTCTCGTCAGCGAGGGTCGTGCGGGGTCAGTAGGCGGTGGTGACACCGGAGTCCCGGCGGCTGGCGTGCCACGGGAGCAGGAACTTCTCGGCGACCTCGACGAGGACGAAGAGGACCACGCCGATCAGCGACATCACGAGCAGTCCCGCGAAGAGCATCGGGGTGTCGAGATTGCCGTTGGCCTGGAGGATGACGTAGCCGAGACCCTCGTTGGCGCCGACGAACTCGCCGACGACGGCGCCGGTGACGGCGAGGGTGACCGCGACCTTGAGGCCGGAGAAGAGGTGGGGGAGCGAGGCGGGGAAGCGGATCTTGACGAAGGTCTGCCAGGAGTTCGCGCCCATCGTCGACGACAGCTGGAGCATCTCCGGGTCGACCGCTTTGAGTCCGGTCACCATCGAGATCACCACGGGGAAGAAGGCGATCAGCACGGCGATCAGGATCTTCGGGGCGATGCCGAAGCCGAGCCAGACGACGAACAGCGGGGCGATGGCGATCTTGGGGACGACCTGGGCGAAGAGCAGGATCGGGTAGAGCGTCTTCTCGACGGTCGACGAGTAGACCATGATCACCGCGGCGGCGACACCGACGGCGACGGCGATCAGGAAGCCCAGCAGAGTCTCGTAGGTGGTCACCCAGGTGTGCTGCCAGAGGTAGTCGCTCTTGCCGGTCAGGACGTCGAGCGTCGCGCCCGGTGAGGGCACGAGATAGGGCTCGACCAGTTCGGCCGCGGCGATCACCCACCACGCGCCGAAGCACGCCAGCAGCAGCGCCACGGGGCGCCAGCTCCGATCCAGGGCGGCGGTGATCCGCTCCCTGGCTCCCGGCTTGTTCCGCTGGGCAACCCCCGCCACTTTCTCGGGTGTTGCCTTGATGACGCTCTGGCTCACGGGTCAATTCCTCCGGTTTCCGGAGCGGTTGAGAAGAGCTGTGGGCTGGTATGTTCGGAAAACGCTTTCAGAAAGCGCTTTCTGGTAGGGTGTGGCCACGCTAATGACTGCCTGTGCGCACGGTCAATAGGTCGTCCCGAAGTTTCGGGGGTGCGGTGAGAGAACGGCATGCAACACCCGTCCATGTGACGCTCGACGTCGTCGCGCGTGAGGCCGGCGTCTCCCTGGCCACGGCCTCCAGAGTGCTCAACGGCACCACACGGGTCCGCGAGGACCTGCGCCAGCGGGTACGCGCGGCCGCCGACCTGCTCGGCTACATCCCCAACGCCCATGCCCAGGCGCTCGCCAGCGCCTCCAGCAACACGGTCGGGCTGATCTGTCACGACGTCGGAGACCCGTACTTCGCCGCCATAGCCGCCGGAGTGATGCGCGCCGCCGCCGAGCAGGACCTCCTCGTCATGCTCGCCAGCACCTTCCGGGAACCCGAGCGCGAGATCGCGTACGTCTCCACGCTCCGCGCGCAGCGGGCCCGCGCGATCCTGCTCATCGGCTCGGGCATCCAGGACCGCGCCTGGGAGCGAGCCCTCGCCGCCGAACTCGAACCGTACGTCCGCGCGGGCGGCCGGGTCGCGGTGGTGAGCCGGCACCGCAGCCTGCGGGTGGACGCCGTGCTGCCGGAGAACCGCGCCGGCGCCGCGGCGCTCGCGCGAGCCCTGCTGGACCTCGGTCACCGGGAGTTCGCCGTACTCAGCGGACCGCCCGAACTGACCACGGTCTCGGACCGGTTGGCGGGCTTCCGAGAAGGCCTCGCCACGGCCGGCGTCAGGCTGCCGCGGGAGCGCGTCGTGGAAGGCGCGTTCACCCGCGACGGCGGATACACGGCCGCACGTGAGCTGCTGACCCGGCCAAGCCGGCCGACCTGTGTCTTCGCCGTCACCGACGTGATGGCGGTCGGGGCCCTCGCCGCGTTCCGGGAGGAGGGCGTCCGGGTTCCTGAGGACATGTCCCTGGCCGGGTTCGACGACATCCCCCTCGTACGGGAACTCTCACCGCCCCTGACCACCGTCGCCCTGCCGCTCGCCGCGATGGGGCAGCAGGTCATGGCCCTCGCCCTGTGCGAGCCGCACGGCCCGCGCTCACGCGTACTGCGGGCCGGCGGCGAGGTCGTCCTGCGTGCCAGCACCGCCCCACCTCCACCTGATTCCCTTCGGAGAAGCGGCCGTTGAGCACTCTGCGGACCGCGTGGAGTCCGCCGGCCGCCCGGAGCGCTCCGTCGGTGCGCCCGGGCACCATGGGCGCGCTCGTGGCAGTCCTTCACCAGCCGTGTCGCGGAGGCGATGGATCCCGTCACTTCCCGCCCTCCAAGTCGCCCCGCCGCACCGGACTTTGAACACATCGATGACAAAGTATGGACATGACAAGCAGAAGTCTCCTACCTTTGCGGCGCAACCGCAGGCTCCGCCACGGAAGAAGACCGGAACGAAATCCGGCACGGTCCGGTCCCCAGCCCAGGAGGACCAATGCGCCAACCCCTGTTCCCCGTCGTCCGAAGACACCTCGTTCCGCTGCTGACGTCAGCCGTTCTGGCCGCCGGTGCCCTGGCCGCCCCGGCGGCCGTCGCCGCTCGCGCTGACATTCCGCCGCAGGAGCCCGGGGTCACGCTGCGCGTGTTCGACGTGCAGACCCCGCTCAGCGAGTTGTGCACCCTGAAGCCGGGACAGACCCCCAACCACGACAAGCTCATGCCGACGGTCGACTGGTCCACGACCGCCGACTTCGGCGGGCTCGCCGACCGCTTCGTCGCGGAGGCGACCGGTTACCTGGTGGCGCCGAGCGACGGCTCCTACGTGTTCCGCCTCACCAGCGACGACGGCTCGCGGCTGACCCTGGACGGCGACACGGTGATCGACCACGACGGGCTCCATGGAGCCGAACCGAAGGACGGCGCCGTCCATCTCACCGCAGGGCCACACCCCCTGCGCATCGACCACTTCGAGCGCGACGGCGGGCAGCAGCTGCAGCTCTCCTGGAAACCCCCGGGCGCCGGTGACTTCACCGTCGTGCCCCAGGAGGCGCTGAGTACCGACGCCGGCGTGGTCCGCGTGACGGCGCCGGGCCGAAAGGAGTGCGAGGCCGGCGGTGACACCCCCGGGGACGGCCTGCCGCTCACCTCCGTGCGCCCCGACCTCACCCTCACCGACCTGCGCCCGGACGGTTTCGAACCCCAGGTCAGCGGCATGGACTGGCTGCCCGACGGACGTCTCGCTATCAGTACGTGGGGCGGGAGCAACAACGTTGCCGGAGAGGTGTACCTGCTGGACAACGTCACCGGCCCGACCAGCCGTGACGAGGTCACCGTCGAGAAGGTGGCGACCGGGCTGCGGGAGCCCATGGGGATCAAGTACGTCGACGGTTCCCTGTACGTCTCGCAGAAGCACGAACTGACCCGGCTGGTCGACCGGGACGGCGACGACGTGACCGACGAGTACCGCACGGTGGCCACCTGGCCCTACGGAGGCAACTTCCACGAGTTCGCGTTCGGCCTGCTCTACCGCGACGGGTACTTCTACGTGAACCTCTCCGTCGCCATCGACTACGGCGGCGCGACCACCACTCCGCAGCCGGCGCCGGGCCGCGGGACCACGTACAAGGTGAGCAAGAGGACCGGCCGGATCAGCCCGGTCGCCGGTGGCCTGCGCACGCCCAACGGCATCGGATGGGGACCGGACGGCAGCCTGTTCACCACCGACAACCAGGGCGGCTGGCTTCCTTCCTCGAAACTGGTCCAGATCAAGCAGGACCGCTTCTTCAACCACTACACCGAACCCGCCGGCCCCTTCGAGGACTCCCCCGTCACCGCGCCGGTGCTCTGGCTGCCGCAGAACGAGATCGCCAACTCACCCTCCACACCGCTGTATCTGAGCAAGGGTCGGTTCGCCGGCCAGATGCTGATCGGCGACGTCACCTACGGCGGCCTCCAGCGCGCCTACCTGGAGAAGGTGAAAGGGCAGTACCAAGGTGCCGTCTTCCGCTACACACAGGGCCTGGAGGCCGGCGTCAACCGGATCACCCTCGGTCCCGACGGCGCGATCTACGCCGGCGGTCTCGGCGCCGACGGCAACTGGGGCCAGGAGGGCAAGCTCAGGTTCGGCCTGCAGAAGCTGACGCCCAACGGCGGCAACACCTTCGACATCAAGACCATGCGCGCCGTGCCCGGCGGCTTCGACCTCACGTACACGCAGCCGGTGTCCCCCGAGACCGCCGCGCAACTCGCCGAGCACTACCGGGCCGAGCAGTGGCGCTACACACCGACCACGGACTACGGCGGCCCGAAGATCGCCGAGGAGCGGCTCGCCGTACGCTCGGCGACGTTGTCCAAGGACGGACGCACCGTTCGGCTGCGGCTGGACGGCCTGAAGCCCGGTCATGTCGTGCACGTGCGTTCCCCGCGCCCCTTCACCTCGGCGTCCGGTGAGTCCCTGTGGAACACCGAGGCCTGGTACACGCTCAACGCGATCCCCGGCAAGCAGCCCCCTCCCGCGACCCTGTACGAGGCCGAGGAGGCACGCCTGACCGGCAAGGCCGGCATCAACACCGACCACGTCGGGTACTCCGGCAGCGGTTTCGTCGACCGCTACGCCACCGAGGGCGAGGTCGGCACGTCCTTCGACGTGACGGTCCCGAAGTCGGGCTCCTACGACGTCAACCTGCGCTACTCCAACGGTCCCAACCCCTTCCAGGGCACCAAGTCCCTCTCCCTGTACGCCGACGGGAAGAAGGTGCGGCAGACCGAACTGCCCTCCACCGGCGACTGGGACTCCTGGTCCACCCGGACGGAACGCCTGACCCTGCGCGCCGGCCGCAACGAGATCGCCTACCGGTACGACGCGGGCGACACCGGCCACGTCAACCTCGACCTGATCACCGTGCAGCCGCACGGCACCCCGGTCACCCTCTTCGACGGCACCGCGGCCTCGCAGGCGCGGTGGCTGCACCCGGACGGCCGCCGGACGGCCTGGCCGCTGACCGACGAGAAGTCGATGGAGGTGTGCTGCGGTGACCTCCGCACCAAGGACGCCTACCAGGACTTCGCGCTGCACGTGGAGTTCCGTGTCCCGCTGCTGCCGCCGGACGTGACCGGTCAGGACCGTGGAAACAGCGGCATCTACCTCCAGGACCGCTACGAGCTCCAGATCCTCGACTCCTACGGCGACACCTCGCTGGACACCAACGAGGCCGGCGCGTTCTACCTGAAGAAGGCACCCGACCTGAACGCGGCGACCGCGCCGGAGACCTGGCAGACCTACGACATCGTCTTCCGCGCGGCCCGCTTCGACGACAGCGGCCGCAAGACCGCCGACGCCCGGGCGACGGTCGTGTGGAACGGCAGGAAGGTGCACGACGACGTCACGCTCGACGGTCCCACCGGCTCGGGCCGGCCCGAGACGCCCGCGGCGGGGCCGATCCGGTTGCAGGACCACGGCAACAAGGTGCGGTTCCGCAACATCCGGGTGCAGCCGCTGAGCTGAGCGGCGGCCGCTCCACGACGGGCCCGGGGCCGACGGC
>NZ_JBHWJQ010000070.1:0-15551 GCF_042731435.1 Streptomyces sp. NPDC059861
GAACGGACGCTTCCTTTGTACTCACCCGAGAATCTCTCTCGCGGCTTTCCTCCGGGCGCTTCCCTTCGGTCTTGCGTTTCCGACTCTATCAGATCCTTTCTCGACCTGATCCCCAGTCAGCGGGGTTTGTCTTGGCGGCCCTTCGGCCGTTCCGACGAGTGAGACTCTAGCGGATTCCGTGCTCCCGAGCTAATCGGGCGCTGCGTCCTTTCGAACGCGGATTCCTCATTCCGTAAATATGCATACCGACAGCACGACAGCAGAGCGACGGATCGACTGCTCGTCGGGAGTGGTTACTACTCGCGGAATGCTGTCCGGGGACCGACCGAAGTCGGCGCTCACGTCGGACAACTCGGAGAACACTACGTACCGGCCCGGGACGTGTCAACTCCCGTCCTCGACCGCACCCGGAGGCGTACTCTGAGGACGTGACTACGCGTACGTGCACCCAGCTCTGGTGGGCCGCCTGACGGCGGCCGTGCGCACGTATGCACTCAACGGCCGCCGCTTCGGCGGCCGTTCTTGTTTCTCCCTCCGGGGGCCGGCCGACCGGGTGCGGCGGTCTCGACCAGGAGGTGGAGAGATGACGCGGGTCTTCAGCGGGGTCAAGCCGACGGGGCATCTGACGCTGGGCAACTACCTCGGGGCCATGCGGCGGTGGGCAGAGGTGGATCAGCACCGGACGGACGCCCTGTTCTGCATCGTCGATCTGCATGCGCTGACCGTGGAGCACGACCCGGCGCGGGTGCGCAGGCTGAGTCGGCAGGCGGCGACGTTGTTGCTGGCGGCGGGACTGGATCCGGAGCGGTGCACCGTCTTCGTACAGAGTCATGTCGATGAGCACGCGCGGCTGTCGTACCTGCTGGAGTGCGTGGCGACCGACGGTGAGATGCGGCGGATGATCCAGTACAAGGAGAAGGCGGCACGGGAGCAGGCGCGGGGCGGGAGTGTGCGGCTGTCGCTGCTGACCTATCCCGTGTTGATGGCCGCGGACATCCTGGCGTACGGGACCGACGAGGTGCCGGTGGGGGATGACCAGACGCAGCATGTGGAGCTGACACGGGATCTGGCGGTGCGGTTCAACCAGCGGTACGGACACACGTTCGTGGTGCCCCGGGCCACGCATCCGGAGGTGGCCGCCCGGGTGATGAATCTGCAGGAGCCGGCGTCGAAGATGGGCAAGAGCGACGACACCGGGCCGGGCATCCTCTATCTGCTCGACGAGCCGGACGTGGTGCGCAAGAAGATCATGCGGGCGGTGACCGACAGCGGGCAGGACGTCGTGTACGACCGGGAGGGGCGGCCGGGGCTCGCGAATCTGCTGGAGATCCTGGCCGCGTCCACGGATGGGAACCCATCCGACCTGAGCGGTGTATATGAGTCGTACGGCGCCTTGAAGAAGGACACCGCAGAGGCCGTGGTCGAGCTCCTCAGGCCCGTACAGCAGAGGCACAAGGAGCTGTGTGCCGATCCCGGCTATGTGGAGGGGGTGCTTCGGGATGGTGCGGAGAGAGCGCGGGCGATGGCCCGGCCGACCGTGGATGCCGCTTATCGCGCGATCGGGTTGCTGCCGGCTTCCCCTGATACGGGTGGCGCCGCTTCCGGCGGTGCCCAGGCGGAGGCCCTGCTGAACTCGGTCCGGTAGGCGCGCGGGCTGGTGGCGGGGCGCGATGCGAAGTGCCGGCGCATTGTGGCCTCGCTGCCGAAGCCCGCGCGGCGGGCGGCCTCGGACAGGGTGCGCCCCCTGGCGGTCTGGTCAGTTGTCGCCAGCGGCGAGTTCGCGGCTGCGGTCGCGGGCGGCTTCGAGGGCGGCGATGAGGGCGGCGCGTACGCCGTGGTTCTCGAGTTCGCGGATGGCGTTGATGGTGGTGCCGGCGGGGGACGTGACGTTCTCGCGGAGCCTGACCGGGTGTTCGCCACTGTCGCGGAGCATGGTGGCCGCGCCGATCGCGGACTGGACGATGAGGTCGTGGGCCTTGTCGCGGGGCAGGCCGAGCAGGATGCCCGCGTCCGTCATGGCCTCGACCAGGTAGAAGAAGTACGCCGGGCCGGAGCCGGAGAGGGCGGTGCAGGCGTCCTGCTGGGTCTCGGGGACACGAAGCGTCTTGCCGACGGCGCCGAAGATCTCCTCGGCGTGCGCGAGGTGGGCTTCGCTGGCGTGGCTGCCGGCGGAGATGACGGACATGGCCTCGTCGACGAGGGCGGGGGTGTTCGTCATGACGCGAACGACCGGGGTGCCGGTGGCGAGGCGCGCTTCGAGGGAGGCGGTCGTGATACCCGCCATGCCGCTGATGACCAGGCGGTCGGCGGGGACGTGGGGGGCGAGCTCGTCGAGGAGGGTCCCCATGTCCTGGGGTTTGACCGTGAGGATCAGGGTGTCGGCGGTCTTCGCCGCTTCCGCGTTGGTGACCGGGGTGACTCCGTGGCGGGTGCGGAGTTCCTCGGCCCGCTCCGGGCGGCGGGCGGTGACCAGGAGATCGGCGGGCGTCCAGCCGCCGCGGATCATTCCGCTGAGCAGGGCTTCGCCGATCTTGCCGGTGCCGAGGACTGCGACTTTCTGGGTCATGGTGCGGGGCCCTCCGGAGGTTGCGTCGTCCGGATTCATCCTCGCACCAGGTGCAGGTGCCGGGCTCGTTTGTCCGGTGGGCGGGACGTGGCTCGGTCGCCCTGTTGGTCAGGTGGTCCGGCGTCGTAGCGTCGCCGCGCCGAGGGTGAGGACCAGGAGGGCGCAGCCCGCGACGATCAGGGCGTCGCGGACGAAGTCGGCAGTCATGTCGGTGTGCTTGAGGACTTCGTTCATGCCGTCGACGGCATAGGACATGGGGAGGACGTTGGAGATGGCCTCCAGGACGGGGTGCATCTTGTCGCGCGGGGTGAACAGGCCACAGAGCAGGAGCTGGGGGAAGATCACTGCCGGCATGAACTGGACCGCCTGGAATTCGGAGGCCGCGAAGGCCGAGACGAACAGGCCGAGGGCTGTGCCGAGGAGCGCGTCGAGCAGGGCCACCAGCAGGAGCAGCCAGGGGGAGCCGGTGACGTCGAGGCCGAGGAACCACAGGGCGAGACCGGTGGCGAGGGCGGACTGGATGATCGCGAGGGTGCCGAAGGCGAGGGCGTAGCCGGCGATGACGTCGCCCTTGCCGAGGGGCATGGCGAGGAGGCGTTCGAGGGTGCCCGAGCTGCGTTCGCGCAGGGTCGCGATGGACGTCACCAGGAACATCGTGATCAGCGGGAAGATGCCCAGCAGGGACGCGCCGATGTTGTCGAAGGTGCGCGGGCTGCCGTCGAAGACGTAGCGCAGCAGGATCAGCATCAGGCACGGGATGAGGATCATCAGCGCGATGGTGCGCGGGTCGTGGCGGAGCTGGCGCAGGACCCGGGCGGCGGTCGCGGCGGTGCGCGAGGCGTTCAGGGCGCCGGTGGGCGCGCCGGGGGTGGTCGCCGTGGTCGTGGTCATCGGGTCGTCTCCTTGTTGCGGGCCGCGGTGCTCGCCTGGTCCACGAGGTGCAGGAACGCGGCTTCGACCGTCCCGGCGCCGGTACGGGCACGCAGGGCGTCCGGGGTGTCGTCGGCGAGGATCTCGCCCGCGCGCATGAGGAGGAGGCGGTGGCAGCGCTCGGCCTCGTCCATGACGTGGGAAGAGATGAGGAGGGTGGCGCCGCGATCGGCGGCGATGGCGTGGAAGAGGTTCCACAGGTCGCGGCGGAGGACGGGGTCGAGACCGACGGTGGGTTCGTCGAGGACCAGGACCTCGGGGGTGCCGAGGAGGGCGACGGCGAGGGAGACGCGGCTGCGCTGGCCGCCGGACAGGTTGCCGGCAAGGGCGCCTGCGTGACTGGTGAGGTCGACGTCGGTGAGGACGCGGTCGACGTTCTGGCGGCGGTCGGCGGTGCTGCGGCCGGGGTCGAGTATCGCGGCGAAGTAGTCGAGGTTCTGGCGGACGGTCAGGTCGTCGTAGACGGAGGGGGCCTGGGTGACGTAGCCGATGCGGGTGCGCAGGGTGCGGTGGCCGGCGGGGTGGCCGAGGACGTCGAGGGTGCCGGTGACGTTGGCCTGGGTGCCGACGATGGCGCGCATGAGGGTCGACTTGCCGCAGCCGGAGGGGCCGAGGAGGCCGGTGATCTGGCCGCGCGGGACGGTGAAGTTCAGACCGCGCAGGACCTTGCGGGGGCCGCGGACGACGGTGAGGTCTTCGGCGCGGATGGCGGGGGGCCGGGTGCTTCCGGGTGCGGGTTGCGCGCCGGTGTCGGGTGGCTCGGCGACGTAATTCATCATGCGGTGAATAATGCTCCTGGGGGTAGGCGGCGTCAAGTGGGCGTGCTCGGGGGCGGCGGGTGTGGAGGGCGGGGTGGGGAGTGGGGTGGCGCGGCGCGGGGTCCGGGTGCAGGGATTGCGCGATCCGGGTCGCGGGGGCGGGCGCGGGCAGGGTCAACTGCCGTTTCTGGCGGCGGATGTGAGTGCCGGGTGATGTGTGGTGGGCGGGCGCGGGCGTCCAGGGGGCGAACGGGTGGGTGGGGTCGCGGCCGTGAGTGGGCTCGGGGTGTTCGTGGGAGCGGGCGGGCGGCCGTGAGGTGGGTCAGGAGGTGGTGGCCACCAGGAGCTCCACGTCGTAGACCTCTTCGACGAATCCGTCGGGGAAGACCTGGAGGAGGTGGCGGCGCTCCTCGGCCAGGAAGGCCTCGCTGCGTTCTGTGCCGCCCACCAGGAAGATCGAGTGGCTGCCGAGGTTGGCGAGGTGGGTGTCCAGCGGGACGCGCCGGCTCCAGCGGACGACTCTGCGGGAGTAGTGAGGGGTCGGGACGGGGCGCGCGGAGGGGTCCGTGCCGGAGGCCGGGGTGCCGGAGGCCGGGGTGCCTGGCTGGACCGCGATCGGGGCGCCGTAGTGCTGCTTGATCCGCTCCGCCTGGGCGGCGACCCAGGGGACGCCGGGTGCGTCGCGGTTCCACCACAGCGCCAGCGCGCCGTCCGGCCGTAGTACGCGGAAGGCCTCCGGTAGCGCGAGGCCGGGGTCGGTCCAGTGCCAGGCCTGGGCGTAGGTGACGAAGTCCGCGCAGGCGTCGGCCAGAGGGAGGGCGTTGCCGTCGCCGCGGACGATCGGGATGCCGGGGCGGGTGCGGCGGAAGTGGGCGGACATGCCGTCCCCCGGCTCGACGGCCACCACGTCGGCGCCCCGGACGTGCAGCAGGGCGGTCGCTATGCCCGTGCCGGCACCGACGTCCACCACGCGCGAGCCGAGGAGCCGGCGCCCTGCCAGCCCTTCGATCGCGTCGAAGAGGGCGGGCGGGTAGGAGGGGCGGTTCGCGGCGTACTGGGCCGCGACGGCGTTGAAGGAGTGGGCGCGGGCCGGGTGGGAGGGGGGTGGGGGCGGCGTCGTCGAGGTGGCCATGGGGCCATGGTCTCGTGGGGTGGGGTGGGAGTGACAGGGGTTGTGGGGAAGGTGGGGTGCCGGGAGCGGCGGGACGCTGTGGGCGGGGCTGGGCTGGGCCCAGGGAGGCGGGTGGTGGGTGGCTGAGGGCGTGGGTGTAGATGGCTGGGCTGGGCGGTGGGGTGGATGGGGCGTTGGGGGTTGCTGGGGCGGTGGGGCTGTGGGGGGTGTGGGGGCGGTGGGGTGTGGGTGGCGGAGCGGTGAGGGTGTGGGTGGCTGAGCTGGGGCTGTGCGGGCTTGTCCCGGGGCGGCCCTGGGGGGCCAGGGCCATCGGGTGTCGGCGTGGGAGCCGTCGGCTCCCCTTTTCATCTGCGCCAGGTTCGCGGGAGTGCCTCGTCCGTGGGTCGTCGGCCCCCTCAGTCGCGGCGGCGCTTCTTCGCCGGGTTGCCGGTGCGGCGGGACGTGCGCTTCGAGTGGTGCTGGAGGGCCGCCTCGTATTCCTCGCGGTGGAGCTTCTCGCCGGGTGCCTCTTTGAGGGAGCGGAAGAAGTAGGCGAGGAGGGAGCCGATGAAGCCGATGGTGAGCAGGCCGCGGAGGGAGGACTGGCGGTCGGGGTCGTGGCGCTTGGTGAAGCCTTCCCAGGTGTGCCGGAAGGCGAGGGAGCTGCAGACCGCGAACATGACGACGACCAGGAGCGGGACGAAGCTGCCCGTCTCGGCGAGCTGAATGCCCTCGTAGGCGAGGCGGAGCAACAGGCAGGCGGCGACGGCCGCGGCGAGGGAGCCGGCGGACACCCCGACGCGACGGAGGGTGTAGCCGTCGTCGTGGCCGACCCAGGTCGTGCCGAAGAAGCGGAGGGGTTCGGGGCGGGGTCCGCCGCCCGTGGGCCGGTCCGGGGTGCCGTTCTGCTCGTCGCTCACGGCTCGATTATGGCTCGCGGTGGGCGAGGGGCCCCAGGCCGGCCCTGTGGTCCTGCTGACGACTCACGACTCACCGATCACGCATCACGACGGCGATGGTGCTGGTCGCGGCGACGACATCAGGGGGGCCGGGGTCAGGCGCAGCGCGGTGCGACGTAGCCGTCGCTGCCGGTCTTGACGTAGGCGTCGGAGACGTACTGGGAGTTGGCGATGCAGTCCCAGAGATTGGAGGTGCCGTAGGGGCCCGTGACGCTGTCGCCGGGCCGCTGGCAGTAGATCGGGACGGTGGTGCCCTCGGGCAGGACGCGGACGATGCGGTAGTCGGTGCCGGGGCCGCTGCGGACGTTGAGCCGGACGCCGGGGGCGACCGGGTAGGCGCGGACCCGGGGCGCGGCCGTCGCCGTGGCCGTCGCGCTCAGCGTCTCCGCTTCGGGCGACGTCTCGGGCTCCGCGAGTGCCGTCGGTGCCGATTCCTGCTCGCCCGCACCCGCGATCTCGATGTTCTCCGTGGCCATGTCGGCCTCCCCCGTTTGGATGCTTGTGAACGGTTCACGCCAAAATTGCGTGACGCACCGAGGCTAGCAAGCCACAGGAGTTTCGTACGCAGCATCGACTAGGCTCAGCGCGTCGCGCGTGCGGACGGACATCCGGGGGTGAGAGATGCCGCCAAGGCGCAGCACCGGTACGGACGCGGAAGCGGAATCTCCGCAGTACGCCGGTCAGTATCTGCTGGAGGCGCAGCTCGGATCCGGCGGCATGGGCGTGGTCCATCTCGCCCGCTCGGCCTCCGGGTTGCGGCTGGCCGTGAAGGTCGTGCACGCGGAGTTCGCGCAGGACCCCGAGTTCAGGGGCCGATTCCGGCAGGAGGTCGGGGCGGCCCGGCGGGTCAGCGGTGCGTTCACCGCGCCCGTCGTCGACGCCGACCCGGATGCCGGGCGGCCATGGATGGCCACGCTGTACATCCCCGGGCCGACCCTCTCCGAGTACGTGAAGCGGAACGGCGCGCTGCCCACCGCCCGGCTGCGGCAGTTGATGGCTGGGCTGGCGGAGGCGCTGCGGGACATCCATCGGGCCGGAGTGGTGCACCGCGATCTCAAGCCCAGCAATGTGCTGCTCGCCGAGGACGGGCCGAAAGTCATCGACTTCGGCATCTCGCGGCCCGCGGACAGCGAACTGCGCACCGAGACCGGCAAGCTGATCGGCACGCCGCCGTTCATGGCGCCGGAGCAGTTCCGCAGGCCGCGGGATGTCGGGCCGGCCGCCGATGTGTTCGCGCTCGGGTCGGTCATCGTGCACGCGGCGACGGGCAGCGGGCCGTTCGACTCCGACAGCCCGTACCTGGTGGCGTATCAGGTCGTCCATGAAGAGCCGGACTTGACAGGCGTGCCGCGGGAACTCGCGCCGCTGGTCGCCCGTTGTCTCGCCAAGGAACCGGAGGACCGGCCCACTCCGGACGAGCTGATGGCGGAGCTGCGCTCGCTGTCGGCGTCGTACGACACCCAGGCCTTCATACCTGAACAGCGCACAGGCGAGCAGTCGTTCGAGCACGGCGGCGACGAGCTGCCCACCCATCGGCGCGGCGCGCCCGCCGTCCCGGACGTGACGCGGAAGAAGCCGAAGAAGCAGGCGAAGGCGAACGAGGCGCAGGCGCGGGCCTCGTGGCGGCGCTGGGCGATGGGCGTCGCCGCCGGGGCCGCCGTGCTCGCGCTCGGGGCCGGGGCCGTCGTGCTGGCCGGGACGGGTGAGACCGAGGCGTCCGGCACGCGGGAGCAGGCCCAGCGGTTCCGGGCCTGGGAGAGGGAACTGAGCGCGCGGGGCGCCGAGGCGAGCGGGATGCCGCAGTGCACGTACGGAGGCAGCGCGCTGTACTGCACGCGCCCCGGTGTCCTGGCCGCCGCCGTCGATCCCCTCGACGGGGACGTGAAGTGGGCGCGGCCTGGCCCGGGCGGCCACGCCGACGGGAACGTGCAGCCGCCCGTGCTCGCGGGCGGCCTGCTGCACGTCGTCTCGGAGGGCAGCCGGCGTCTGGCCGCGCTCGACCCGGCGACCGGCACCACCGTGTGGAGCCAGGACATCGCCCGCTACGACGGCCGGATCGCGCGCGTCGGTGGCATCGTCCTCCTCACCGGTCCCGACTCGACGCTCACCGCGCTGGACGCGGCCACCGGTGAGCGGAAGTGGCGGCGCGAGGTCGCCGGGCTCGCCCAGCCGGTGTTCCAGTCGTACGGAGAGCGGGTCGCGTACGCCGTGGACGCGGACGGGGCCGGGACACGGGTCACCGCCGTGGATCCGGAGACCGGCGACGTGCGGTGGCAGCGGCGGCTTGTGGGGGCGCTGAGTCTGGTGGGCGCGCGGGAGGGCGTGCTGTGGTTCACGTCGACGTCAGCGGCGTACGCGGACACGGACGCCGTGGTCCGGTACGACGCCACGCGGGACACCCAGCGCAGGGTCACCTTGCGCTTCCCGGTGGCGGGAGCGCAGGCGGCGGTGGCGCAGGACACCGTCTACCTGCTGGGGGCCGACGGCGCGCTGACGGCTGTGAACACCGGTACCTCGGAGCAGCGCTGGCGGCTGGAGACGTCCGTCAGTTTCCCGTCGGCGCCGGTCGTGGCCGGCAAGCGGCTGTACTTCGGCGCCGGGGACGGGCGGCTGGTGGCCGTCGACGCGGTGAAGGGGGCGTTGCTGGGCCAGACGCCGGCGCGGCCGGGGGCGGCGCGCGGGGCCGTGGTGTCCGGGCTACCGGTGCCGGTGGCGGCGGACGGGAAGGTGTTCGCGGGGGCGCCGGACGGAGTGCTGTTCGCGGTGGACGGGGCTGGCGCGGCGCGGTGGTGACGTAGGGCCTGTCGCGGTGGTGACGCAGCGCCTGCGACGGTGGTGACGCAGCGCCTGTCGCGATGGTGACGCAGCGCCTGCCGCGGCTCGGTCACGGCCGGCGCGGCTTGGTCATGCGCGGCTCGGTCACAGCCGGCCCGGACGGGCGACGAAACGCGAAAGGGGCCGTACCCGTCACGGGCGGCCCCCCGACCCGGCTCGCGCAGACCCCGCTCACGCACGGCAGCGGGGGCCACGCGGACCCCCTCACGCACCGCAGCGAGCCTCAGGCAGACCGCGCTCACGCATCGCTGCGACGCTCAGGCAGACCCCGCCCACACACCGCGGCGAGCCACAGTGGGGCCGCCCCCCGCTCACGCAACGCGGCTGGGCTCAGGCGTCTCAGCCCAGCTTGCTGACGTCCCGCACCGCGCCCTTGTCCGCGCTCGTCGCCATCGCGGCGTACGCGCGCAGGGCGGCGGACACCTTGCGCTCGCGGTTCTTGGGGGCGTACGTGCCGTTCAACGCCTCGGTACGACGGGCCAGTTCCGCCTCGTCGACGAGCAGCTCGATCGAGCGGTTCGGGATGTCGATGCTGATGCGGTCGCCGTCCTCGACGAGGGCGATGGTGCCGCCGGAGGCCGCCTCGGGGGACGCGTGGCCGATGGAGAGGCCCGACGTGCCGCCGGAGAAGCGACCGTCCGTGATCAGCGCGCAGGTCTTGCCGAGGCCGCGGCCCTTCAGGAAGGACGTCGGGTAGAGCATCTCCTGCATGCCGGGGCCACCCTTGGGCCCCTCGTACCGGATGACGACGACGTCGCCGTCCGTCACCTGCTTGTTGAGGATCTTCTCGACGGCCTCCTCCTGCGACTCGCAGACGACCGCCGGGCCCTCGAAGGTCCAGATCGACTCGTCGACGCCGGCCGTCTTCACCACACAGCCGTCGACGGCGAGGTTGCCCTTCAGGACCGCCAGGCCGCCGTCCTTGCTGTACGCGTGCTCGGCGGAGCGGATGCAGCCGCCCTCGGCGTCCTCGTCGAGTGCCGCCCAGCGCTCGGACTGGGAGAAGGCCTCGGCGGAGCGCACGCAGCCCGGGGCCGCGTGCCACAGTTCGATCGCCTCGGGGGACGGGGAGCCCCCGCGCACGTCCCACGTCTTCAGCCAGTCCGAGAGGGACGGGCTGTGGACGGAGTGGACGTCCTCGTTGAGCAGACCGGCGCGGTGCAGCTCGCCGAGGAGGGCGGGGATACCGCCGGCGCGGTGCACGTCCTCCATGTAGTACGTGCGGTCCTTCGCGACGTTCGGGGCGACCTTGGCGAGGCAGGGCACGCGGCGTGAGACCTCGTTGATCTCGTCCAGGCCGAACGGGACGCCTGCCTCCTGGGCGGCGGCCAGCAGGTGCAGGATCGTGTTGGTGGAGCCGCCCATGGCGATGTCGAGGGCCATGGCGTTCTCGAACGCCGCGTGCGTCGCGATGTTGCGCGGCAGGACCGACTCGTCGTCCTGGTCGTAGTAACGGCGCGTGATGTCGACCACCGTGCGGCCGGCGGCCTCGTACAGTCCCTTGCGCGCCGTGTGCGTGGCGAGGACCGATCCGTTGCCGGGCAGGGAGAGGCCGATGGCCTCGGTCAGGCAGTTCATCGAGTTGGCGGTGAACATGCCGGAGCAGGAGCCGCACGTCGGACAGGCGTTCTCCTCGATACGGAGGATGTCCTCGTCCGAGATCTTGTCGTTCACGGCGTCGGAGATCGCGTCGACCAGGTCGAGCGTGCGGACCGTGCCGTCGACCAGCGTGGCGCGGCCGGACTCCATGGGGCCGCCGGAGACGAAGACCGTGGGGATGTTGAGGCGGAGCGCCGCGTTCAGCATGCCCGGGGTGATCTTGTCGCAGTTGGAGATGCAGATCATGGCGTCGGCGCAGTGCGCCTCGACCATGTACTCCACGCTGTCCGCGATCAGGTCGCGCGAGGGCAGGCTGTAGAGCATGCCGCCGTGGCCCATCGCGATGCCGTCGTCCACGGCGATGGTGTTGAACTCGCGCGGGATGCCGCCGGCCTCGACGATCGCCTCGCTGACGATCCGGCCGACCGGCTGGAGGTGGGTGTGGCCCGGCACGAACTCCGTGAAGCTGTTGGCGACCGCGATGATCGGCTTCCGGCCGATGTCCGCACCGGGTACACCGGAGGCGCGCATAAGGGCGCGGGCGCCCGCCATGTTGCGTCCGTGGGTGACTGTGCGGGACCTCAGCTGGGGCATCGTCGCTCGCTCCTTCGGAGAAATCTGACTTCTACGAGCGTACGCCGGTGCTCCAAGGGATGGACAAGGTGTCCGGAATGCGGGATGTCTGTCTCAGGGTGATTCGTTCCCGCCCGTCAGGGCCCGGTCAGATGCCCCTGCACGACCGGTGCGATGCGCCGGATGATCACTTCCAGGTCGGCGGAGGCCAGCGGCTCCAGTTTGATCACGTACCGCATGATCGCGACCCCGACCATCTGCGCGGCCGCCAGCTCGGCTCGCAGCTCGGCGTCGGGCAGGCCGAGCTGCGAGGCGACCTTGCGCAGCAGCTGCGCGGCGACCAGGCGGCGGAAGACGGCCGCCGCCACCTCGTTGGTCACGGCGGACCGCACGACGGCCAGCAGCGGGGTCCGGGTGACGGGGTTCTCCCAGATCCCGAACAGGAAGCGGGCGAAGCGCTCGCCGACCTGATCGGCCGGCCCCTCGAAGATCACGTCCGGCGCCTTCAGAGCGGGCGCGAAGACCGCCTCCAGCGCCTCCTGGAAGACCTGCTCCTTCGTGCCGAAGTAGTGGTGCACCAGCGCCGAGTCCACGCCCGCCGCCTTGGCGATACCGCGCACGGAGGTCTTCTCGTAGCCCCGCTCGGAGAACTCCTCGCGGGCGGCGGCGAGGATGCGATCGCGGGTGTCCCCGGACTCCGTACGAGGGGGCCTGCCGCGTCTGCGGGAGGTCGCGCCGGTCACCGGCGGGGCACCTTCACCGCGGAGGCCAGGTGGAGCCGGGTGAAGGCCAGCGCCTCGGCGAGGTCGGCCTCGCGCTCGGCGCTGGACATGGCGCGGCGGGTGTTGACCTCGATCACGACATGACCGTCGAAACCGCTCAGGGCGAGGCGTTCCAGCAGCTCGGCGCAGGGCTGGGTGCCGCGGCCGGGAACCAGGTGCTCGTCCTTGTTGGAGCCGCCGCCGTCGGCCAGGTGGACGTGGCCGAGGCGGTCGCCCATGCGGTCGATCATGTGCAGGGCGTCGGTGCGGGCGGTCGCGGTGTGGCTGAGATCGATCGTGAAGTGCCGGTAGTCGTCCTTGGTCACGTCCCAGTCGGGGGCGTACGCGAGCATCTCGCGGTCGCGGTAGCGCCACGGGTACATGTTCTCGACGGCGAACCGCACATCCGTCTCGTTCGCCATCCGCCAGATTCCGGCGACGAAGTCACGCGCGTACTGGCGCTGCCAGCGGAACGGCGGGTGGACGACCACGGTGCTCGCGCCGAGCGTCTCCGCCGCCGCGCGGGCTCTCTGGAGCTTGACCCAGGGGTCCGTCGACCACACGCGCTGTGTGATGAGCAGGCAGGGGGCGTGGACGGCGAGGATCGGGATCTGGTGGAAGTCGCTGAGCCTGCGCAGGGCCTCGATGTCCTGGCTGACGGGTTCGTTCCACACCATGACTTCGACGCCGTCGTACCCGAGGCGTGCGGCGATCTCGAAGGCCGTCGCCGTCGACTCCGGATAGACGGAGGCCGTCGAGAGGGCGACCTTCGCATCCGGGATGCGTACGACTGGTTCTGCCACGGAGACAGGGTAACGGCGCGTCCTGAGGAGCGGCGTTCGGGCCGAGCTCGGGCACCGGCCCACCGACGGATTTTCGCCGCCCACGGCCACGCACCCGACAGCGCCGCCTCGCGCGCGAACGGTGCCTCCCCTTCGGCGCCGCCCGCGCGTACCGCACCGCCCCGCGCGTGCGGCACCCCCTGAGTACACCCCGCGCCTTGAGGCACCGCCCCGTCAGCGCCGTCCTCCCGCGGGTACGACACCGCCCCCTCGACCTCGACATCGCTTACGTACGGCACGGCGCCTTCGACCCCCACCTCGCGCGCGTACCGCGCGTGTACGGCGCCTCCCGTTCGGCGCCGCCTCCCGCGAGCTGCACCCCTCAGCACCACCCCACGCGCGTGCAGCCCCCTGAGCCCCATCCCACGCACATACGGGCCCCTTGAGCACCACCCCACGCGCGTGCAGCCCCCTGGGCCCCATCCCAGGCGCATACGGGCCCCCTTGAGCACGGCCCCGCGCGCGTGCAGCCCCCTGAGCCCCACCCCACGCACATACGGGCCCCCTTGAACACCGCCCCGCGCGCGTGCAGCCCCTTGAGACCCACCATCACGCGCGCACGGCACCCCCTGAACGCCGCCGCGCTCTACGGCACCGTCCCGTCCTCCGCCCCGGCCGACCCCATGTGGTCCAGTCGGCGCAGGATGACGCCCTCGCGTAGCGCCCACGGGCAGATCTCCAGCGTCTCCACGCCGAACAGGTCCATCGCCGCCTCCGCCACCAGCGCGCCCGCGAGGAGCTGGCCGGCCCGGGCCTCCGAGACGCCGGGGAGTTCGGCGCATTCCTCGGCGGTCATGGCGGAGAGGCGGGGCACCCAGGTCTCCAGGGTCTGCCGCTTCAGCTCGCGCTGGACGTACAGGCCCTCGGCGGAGCGGGCGGCGCCGCCGATGCGGGCGAGCTGCTTGAAGGTCTTGGAGGTGGCCACCACGTGGTCGGGGGCGCCGAAGCGGGCGAACTCACCCACGGTGCGGCCGATCTCGGCGCGGACATGACGGCGCAGCGCTCTTATGTCATCGGTGGCGGGCGGGTCGCCGGGCAGCCAGCCGGAGGTGAGCCGGCCGGCGCCGAGCGGCAGCGAGACGGCCGCGTCGGGCCCCTCGTCGATGCCGTAGGCGATCTCCAGGGAGCCGCCGCCGATGTCCACGACCAGCAGCTTGCCCGCGGACCAGCCGAACCAGCGGCGGGCGGCGAGGAAGGTGAGCCGGGCCTCCTCGGCCCCGGCGAGGACCTGGAGGGCGACGCCGGTCTCCTCCTGCACGCGTGCGAGGACGTCGTCGGCGTTGGTGGCCTCGCGCACGGCGGAGGTGGCGAACGGCAGGAGTTCCTCGACGCCCTTGTCCTCGGCGGCCTGGAGCGCGTCGTGGATGACGCCGATCAGCTTGTCGACGCCCTCGGAATCGATGGCACCGCCCTCGTCGAGGAGTTGGGCGAGGCGCAGTTCCGCCTTGTGCGAGTGCGCGGGCAGCGGGCGCGCGCCGGGGTGGGCATCCACCACCAGCAGATGCACCGTGTTGCTTCCCACGTCGAGGACACCGAGTCTCATGCACGGAACGCTACTGCCAGCCACACCGCGCACCGCCCCCGAGGCGGTCCCGGAACGGGTCGCGGGCGACTTACCCTGGACGGGTGCCAAAGACGAAAAAGGCGAAGACGGACAAGGCAGACAAGAAGGCCAAGTCGGCCAAGGGTTCTTCCCAGGATTCTTCGCAGGCGAAAGCACCGAAGCAGTCGCAGCAGGCCCTGGCCGTCCCGGCGGACGACGAGAAGGGCCTCGACTTCCCGCGCGCGTGGGTGGAGTTCCCGGATCCGGCGGACGACGAGCAGGTGTTCCGCTGCGATCTGACATGGCTCACCTCTCGCTGGAACTGCATCTTCGGCAGCGGCTGCCAGGGCATCCAGGCGGGCCGCGCGGACGACGGGTGCTGCTCGCTCGGCGCCCACTTCTCCGACGAGGAGGACGAGCAGCGGGTCGCCGAGCATGTGGCGAGGCTCACGCCGGAGGTCTGGCAGAACCACGCCGAGGGCACCCGCGACGGCTGGGTCTCCGAGGACGACGAGGGCTCCCGGCAGACCCGGCCCTTCCAGGGCTCCTGCATCTTCCAGAACCGCCCGGGCTTCGCGGCCGGCGCGGGGTGCTCGCTGCACATCCTCGCCGTGCGGGAGGGCCGCGAGCCGCTGGAGACCAAGCCGGACGTGTGCTGGCAGTTGCCGATCCGGCGGACGTACGACTGGATCGACCGGCCCGACGACACGCGTGTGCTCCAGATCTCGATCGGTGAGTACGACCGCCGGGGCTGGGGTCCGGGCGGCCACGACCTGCACTGGTGGTGCACGTCGGCGACGTCGGCGCACGGCGCGGGCGAGCCGGTGTACGTCTCCTACCGGCCGGAGCTGACCGAGCTGATGGGCAAGGCGGGGTACGACCGGCTGGCCGAGCTCTGCGAGCAGCGGCTGGCGTCGCAGCTGCCGCTGCTGGCGCCGCATCCGGCGGATCCCGTGGGCTGACGCGGCGGGGCCTGGGCCTAGTGCTGCTCCGCGGAAGTTCGTGGAGGGGTGTTGATCAGGGCGTCGGGTCGCCGAGGTAGAAGCCGCAGGCGCAGTCCAGGGCGTCTTCGGG
>NZ_JBHWJQ010000071.1:0-14314 GCF_042731435.1 Streptomyces sp. NPDC059861
TCGGCGACCACCGATATATACACTCTCATTTTGGTGGGCTGCGTCTTTTGTTTATAATACACAGCCGCTACGGAACGGGTGGGCTGACCTGGTCTTCGGGTGGCCCCCCCGCTACACTGGGGGGGCACCACCAATCTCTTACGGGGACCCTAGGCCGTGCATCGAAAGTGGATCTTGGACTGTGGATGATCACGGTTCGTGGGTCGGGGAGATCTCACAGATGAGCAGTGGGCGGCGCTGGAACCGCTGTTAGCGAAGGGCGTCAGGGCAGGGCGGCCGCCCCTCTGGCCGCGGATGCAGTTGATCGACGGCATACGGTTCCGGGTCCGGACCGGCGTTCCGTGGTGGGGACCTCCCCGTCGCGTACGGACCGTGCAACCGGGTCTTCTACCTGTTCCGCAGATGGCAGCGGAACGGCACCTGGCAGCGAATCCTCACCCGGCTCCAGTCCCTGGCTGACGCGAAGGGTGCGATCACGTGGGCCTTGAGCGTCGACTCCACAGTGTGCCGCGCCCATCAGCATGCGGCCGGAGCCCGCAAGCAGGGCGACCTGCAGAAGGAACCACCGGGCGGCATCTTCACCGAGCCCCGTGATCACGGGCTGGGAAGGTCGCGCGACGGGTTCACCACCAAACTCCACTGGCCGTCGAGCAGGGCCAGAAGCCCATGCCGATCATGATCACGGCAGGGCCACGCGGGGACTCGCCGCAGTTCGAACCCGTGCTGGAAAAGGTCCGCGTACCCCGCATCGGGCCGGGCCGGCCACGCGTCCGCCCCGATCGGGTCCGCGCGGACGAGGCGTACGCCTCCCGTCAAAACCGCGCCTACCTGGGCCGCCGCGGGAGCCGCTGCACCATCCCCGACAAGCCCGACCAGGCGCGCAACCGCCAAAAGCTCGGCTCCCGCGGCGGCCGGCCGCCGCATTTCGACCCGACCGACTACCGCCAGCGCCATGCGGTCGAGTACGGGATCAACGGCCCGTCGCTGCACAGGACAGCAGCGGCCAGCTGGAACAACGCGTCCGAACGAGCGGTCAGGGGCAGGAGTAGAACTCGCCCCGGAAGCGTGACAGTTGCGTCAACGTCTCTCGCCGGGCGTCGTGGTGCAGCAACCTCATCCTCACGGCCTTCGTGCTGAATGTACGTGTTCCTTGGTCGGCGCACATGTTCAGACGAAGGCCGCCTCCGTGTACGGCAGTTGCGGAACCGGGTGATCAAGTTCGACGAGCCATTCGACACCGGACGTTAAAGATCAAGCTAGTCGGACACGACCGACACGGCCCGTCCGCACGGCTGTACGTTTCACCTTCGGCGCGTGTTCACCGCGTCGGAACCACTTCAGTGAACGGTGATCCAGATGAACGGCTCCGCCGGGCCCCTTGCCCCAAGCAGCGCCGGCGGCGCCGCGCCGACCTTCCGGCTGGGAGTGGTGCAGACCCGCCGCGCCACTGCTGGGCGGCGGTCTGGTGGGCACCGTGCTGGCGTACGTGCTCGTGGCGGCCGCTGGTGGGCGCATGACGGCGGTGGAGCTGCGGACATTGGTCTCGGCAGCCATGCTCGCGAGCGTGGTCGTTCCAGTCCTGTCCCCTCACTACCGTGTCGAGCTCAGCGACAACTTCCTCGTCCTTCGCGGGGGCAGGCGCCGCGATATCGCGTGGCGGGACATCATCGGCCTGGAGGTCCGGAAGACCGCTGGGGTCCGGACGGTGGTCGTGCACGTGTCGGATGGACGTCGGATACCGCTGCGCGCTCCAATGTCCCTTGTGGACCGCCGCTTCGACGACAAGGCCCAGGTCTTCATGGACTGGTGGACCGCTCGCCGGGGTGGCCCCCGACGGCGTGTAACGGCCGAATCGGGGCGGAATACCCCTTTGGCAATGACCGCAGTCAGGCGAAGGCGGCGACGCGACATGGCGCTGGAAGGAAGAAGACAGAGAAAGCAGCAGCGGCAGCGCAGTGAAGACGTTCGAGGGTGACCGGGCCGGGTGCCTTCAGCCTCTCAATGGAAAACATGCAGTTCTCAGGGAACTCCCGCGGAGCAGCCAGCGTCTCAAGTGATCATGAGGGAACGCGTTGAAGCACTGAGTGGTACTGGGGTGGCCCTGGCTGGTGGATTCGTAGGGCTGCTGGGATGGGCCAGGGATGCCGAACTCCGGGCGCGCGCCGGATTCGAAGCAGGACCGGACTGGAGCGTGCTGTACGCGGAGCTTCCGCTGACCGTCCTCGTCGGAGTGGTTGCCGCTTTGTCAGCGTGGTCGCTGCCTCGGCGATGGATGATCGGGCCGCCCGTTGCCGGGTACGCGGGCCGCACCGCGCTTGTCGCCGTAGTGCTGGTCGGATTCTGGCTGGCTGTCCAGGGCTGGTACGCGGCACTGCCCGAGTCAGTGCCGGACCGCAAGCCCTAACGGGCTGTGCATGGAGTAGGGGCCTTTGAATGCAGGAAGGCCCCTACTCCCCGCAACGTTCGCAGGGAGTACGGGCAGCTGCGGCTCCTCGACCGCTGGATCGCCGATGAGGAACGACGCGAGGCAGAGCGGCGCCGGGGAGAGGAGAGGCGACCGGCACCGCCGGACTGGCTGGTCCAGTACTGCCTCAACCACACGAACCTGGACGCCGTGCATACGGGCGACTGGTGGGCAGCAGCCCAGAGCGGACCGTGCAGACCGGCGACCCGGCAGCAGGCGCTCGACGCCCTGCGCCAGGAGGTTCCGGCTTGCATCCACTGCCGACCCGACACAGCCCTCGGCATCCTCGACTGAAAAGGCCCCGGCCAGTGTGCCGGCTGGGCTCGCCGGTGGGGGTGACACAACCTTTCTGCGCTGCCCGCGTTGGGCAGGGCACGGCGACGCGTACAGGACGTCAACCCCCGGGGACGCGTACGCCGGGGAGAGGACCGGAGGCGTGCCCGGCTCCGGGCCCCTCCCGCTACCCGCCTGTCAGCCGCGCCCAATCCCTGGCGATCGCCATCAAGCTCGCCAGGGAACCCACTCGCTCAGGTGATCGCCTCCCGTGCGGCGAACCGTCTGGCAGGCGCCGTCGTCTCGCCGGGTATGGAGCCGTTTAACGAAACGCACATGGCACGACGCGACCGCGCTGGACGGCGAGCTGATCGTGTGGGAGTCCGGGCGAGTGGCGTTCGAGCGCCTGCAAGGCCGCCTGCAAGCACGCGTCGCCAGTGCAGCCCGGCTCGCCCGCGGCTGGCCGGCACACTTCGTCGCCTTCGACCTGCTGCGCCTGAAAGGCACGGACACCACCCGGTGGGCCTACCGGCGGCGCATGGCCGCCCTGGAGAAATTGTTCCCCCGGCATGAGCTGACGGCGCCGTGCGCTGTGCCCCTCGACCACCGATGCAACCACCGTCCGCGACTGGCTCACCTGGACGGCCACCGGCGTGGAAGGGGTTGTCTTCAAGCGGCTCGACAGCGTGTACGAGCCCTCGGTGCGCGGATGGCGCAAGTACAAAGTGCGCGAGACACAGGAAGCGATAGTAGGCGCGGCCACCGGAGCACCCAGGACACCCAGAACGCTGCTGCTGGGCCGCTACGCACCGAGCAACGCCTTCAGTACACCGATCGAAGCCGAGCACCGGATGCCCGGGCAACGCGGGTTCCAACACCGCCGCCGACCCATTGAAGCCATGCAGCTGACCCTGTCCCTGCTGCCGAAGCGGCTCCGGCGGGGACGGCAGACCTTGATCCGTACCGACTCCGGCGGCGGCACCCATGAGTGTGTCGCCGGCTTCCACGGTCCGCGGCCAGTTTCCTCGGGTGAAGGCCACCTCATGAAGACCCAGCTCGGGCCTGTTCCCGTTTGATCATTGCCTTCACGGCCGGCGCCCTCATGCTCGCCCTTGGCTTCGTCGATCGCTACCGCCGCGCCGTCAACGCCTACCAGCAGTAACTCGCCAGAAAGCACCGATGGCCCGAGGACGCCAGGCGCCGCCAGACACTCAAAGCCGTCTCCTCCCGGTTGCTGTCCACGTGCTGCGCCCGCCTCGCAGCCGGTCACAGGCTCCATGACGACCGGACGGATGTCGGCCCAGGCTGCGGCGTTGTCACAGGACAGAAAACCACCCGGTCAATTGTCCAGTAAGGGGACGACTGAGCCTTTTGCCCTTTTGGCCCATCGCAAGCTATCCGAGGACGAAACAGCTCGATGCCCAAGACCACGATCAGTACTGACCGAGTGACATTCGGTAGGCAGATACAGACGTCTGACATATCCGACACGGCGTTCGCGCTGCTCGACGAGCAGGGGACGGTGGTCGCGTGGACGCAGGCCGCCGAGCACCTTGTCGGCTACTGCGCCGGAGAGGTGGTCGGCCGGTCCGCCGTACTCGTCCTGCCACGCTTCGGGGCAGCGCCGACAATGGCGGCGTACGTCGAGCAGTGCCGGGCCCGGAACGGCTGGTCGGGGGTGTCGGCGGTGCGCCATCGGGACGGCCGCAGGCTCGACGTCGGCTTGAGAATCTCGTTGGTGCGGGGGCAGGGCGGAGCAGTGCGGTGGCTTGTGTCCGCCACTGATATCGGCGTGCCGTCCGGGGACGCGGTGAACGCATTGGTGCAGGGGTCGATTCTTGACCGCGCGCCGATCGGTGTCGTCATGCGTGACCTGCAGCTGCGTTGCACCTGGATGAACGACGCGATGGAGAGCCACGACGGCATCTTCCGAGACCAGCGGCTCGGATGTCGAGTCACCGACGCGTGGTCCGGTGTTGAGGCCGAAACGATCGAGGCGGTGATGCGGCAAGTGCTCCAGAGCGGTAGCACCAAGGTTCACGAATACCGGACGTGGCTGCCGACGAGGCTGGGTGAGGAGCGCCCCTGCGCTGTTTCAATCTCCTGTCTCCAGGGCGCCGACGGCCGAGCGCTGGGCGTGTGCATGATCAGCGCCGATCTCACTGAGAGCCGACTGGAGCGCGAGCGTCTGGCGATTCTCGGTGCGGCAGGCACACGCCTGGGCAGGACCCTGGATGTCACGCAGATCGGTCAGGAACTGGCCGAACTTGCCGTGCCCCTGTTCGCCGACTTTGTCACCGTGGACCTGGAGCAGTCGGTCCTGTTCGGCGAGGGGTCCCCGATCCGCGCCGGCACCGTGGGCGAGCGCCTCCCCGTGCTCCGACGCGCCGGCCTGGCCTCCATCGTCCAAGGAATCCCGGAATCCCTGTGGCTGCACGGTGAGCCGGTGCCCATGGGACCCGCCTCGCCCTACGCCGAGGTCCTGCGCACCGGCAGGTCCTGCCTGGAGTCACTCCTGGACGCCGCTCCGGGCTCATGGATCGACCAGGACCCGGCGCGGGCGCAGAAGATCCATGAGCACGGCATGCACTCCGTGATGGTCGCCCCCATCCGCGCGCGGCGTGCGCTGCTGGGTGTGGCCGTGTTCGTGCGCACCGAGAATCCAATGCCGTTCCATGAGGAGGATATGCTCCTGGCCGAAGAGTTCCTCAGGCGCGCCACGGTGTCGTTGGACAATGCTCGCCAGTACCGCCGCGAGCAGACCGCGGCCCTCGCGCTCCAACGGTGTCTGCTGCCGCGCCGTCTGCGTGGCGGTGCGGCGGTCGAGGCGGCCTCGCACTATCTGCCCGCCGACATCGACAGGGGCGTCGGGGGCGACTGGTTCGATGTGATCCCGCTGTCCGGTGCCCGCGTGGCACTCGTGGTCGGCGATGTGGTCGGACACGGCATCAACGCCGCCGCCGCGATGGGAAGGCTCCGCGCCGGGGTCCACGCGCTTTCCGGCCTGGAGCTCGCCCCCGACGAACTGCTGGCGCACGTCGATGAAGCGGTCCAGCGAGAGGCCGAGGGAGACGACGATCCGGAGCAGGGCACCGCGCCGGTGGGCGCCACCCTTCTATATGCCGTCTACGACCCGGTCACCCGCCGGTGCACTATGGCCGCGGCCGGGCATCCCCCGCCCGCGATCGTCGACCCCCACGGCCAGGTCACCTTCCCCGACCTTCCCACCGGAGCCCCCCTCGGCATCGGGCTGGGAGTCCTCTTCGAGGCCATGGAGCTGGAACTGCCCGAGGGAACCCTCCTCGCTCTCTACACCGACGACATGATCGAGACCCGTGACCAGGACATCGAGCACGGCATGCACCGCCTGGGCACCGACCTCGCACAACCGGATCTGCCCCTGGAAGAGCTCTGCACCCGCGCGATGGAGCCCGTCCAGGATCAGGAGGCCTGCGACGACGCCAGCCTGCTCCTCGTCCGCACCCGCGCACTCGCCCCAGCCCAGGTCACCACCTGGGCCCTGCCCCATGATGAGACCGCCGCCCGCCGCGCCCGGAACCTGGCCGCCGGCCAGCTGGCCGAATGGGACATGGAAGCTCTTGAGGACTCCACGAAGTCGATCATCAGCGAACTGGTCACCAACGCCGTCCGCCACAGCACCGGCCCGATCGACCTGCGCCTGATCCACCACCAGGTCCTGACCATCGAAGTATCCGACACCGACCCCCGCTCCCCGCGGACGCGCAGCGCACGCACCATGGACGAGAACGGCCGCGGCCTCGCCCTGGTCGCCCAGCTCTCCCACAGATGGGGCTCCCGCCCGGCGCCAGGCCGCAAGGTCGTATGGGCCGAAGCAAACTTGCCTGATCAATCCGGCCCTCAATCGTCCATGCCGCGAGTTGGGCGCTGAGCGGTTCGGCGAGCGGGGTCAGCGCTCAGGCGGTTGGGTGTTCTGTCTGTCGATGAACTCTTTGGTCTTCCCCTGGGCCATATCGACCTTGCTGGCGCCCGGGTGTTGGGCGAAGGGGTCACCTGGCCTCTCGGCGGTGCCGCTGGCCGTGTCCGAGTGGCCGACCAGCATGCCCTTCAGCTTGTCGATGATCGACATGGCTGTCCTCCTCTGAAGGCGGATTGGCAGGGGCCCTCCACCTTGATCGTGGACACCTCCACACTGGATCTTGAGTCCAGGAGAGGAGTCCCAGGTGGGGACCTACAAGTACCCGGCGGAGTTCCGGGTTGATGCCGTCGAGCTGGTGCGCTCGTCGGGTCGTCCGGTCTCGCAGATTGCGGCCGAGCTCGGGGTTAATCACGAGACGCTGCGGCAGTGGGTGAAGACCGCGGAGAAGACGGCTCGTCCCGAGGCGGTGGCCGAGTCGGCGAAGGACGCCGAGATTGCCGCACTGCGCAAGCAGGTCCGCGAGCTGGAGTTGGAACGCGACATCCTGCGCCGGGCAGCCAAGTATTCTGCGGGAGAGACCAGCTGGTGAGCCGCTTCCAGTTCGTCGCCGACCACCGTGACGCCGTCGGCGTGAAGCGGCTGTGCACCGTTTTGAACCTGTCGAGGTCCGGGTTCTATCGCTGGTTGAAAGCCGCGCCGACCAGGGCTGCGAAGAAGGCCGCCGACACGGCCCTCACCCGGCAAATACGCACGATCCATGCCTCGTCCGGGAAGACGTACGGGTCCAAGCGGATCACCGCCGAACTCCGTGAGAGCGGTCTGCTCGTCAATCGCAAGCGCATCGAGCGGCTGATGCGTCAACACGCCATTGCAGGGCGGAGGTTGCGGAGAAGACATCGCACGACGATCCCGGATCCGGACCGTCAGGCGGTGCCCGATCTGCTGCAGCGGAACTTCACCGCCGCCGCCCCCGACACCGTCTGGATCGGCGATATCACCTACCTGCCGATCGCCGGCGAGCGGTTCCTCTACCTGGCCACGGTCATCGACGTGCACTCGCGGCGCCTGCTGGGCTGGTCGATCGCCGACCACATGCGCGCCCAGCTCGTCACCGATGCCCTGGACGCGGCCGTCCGCACCCGCGGCGGCCGGGTGAACGGCGTGATCTTCCACAGCGATCACGGAGCCCAGCTAAATCCTGCCCGGCCGGCGCGGCTGGCCCACCGCACGAGCCGCCCGCCTCGCAGTGTTCCACTGGCTTGGCTACTACAACCACCGGCGCAGGCACTCGGCGATCGGCTACCTCGCTCCGGTCGTCTTCGAACAGAGATCAACTACGCTGGCCATAGCTGCGTGACAACCCGTGTCCACGATCAGGGTGGAAGCCCCGTTGGGCTTGTTGGCGAACAGCGCGCACGTGTCGATGTGCTCCGGCGAGCGGATGCTCCCTTGGTCAACGGCGCTACGCAGGACGGACTGTGCGCGGGTCGTTCAAGCCGACGGCGAGTGCTTGGGCGTAGGCGATGCGGAAGTCGAGACGTCGAGGATCGAGGCGGAACCCGGGCCTGCTCGAGTAGGTCAGAGCCGAGCCCTCACCGGTGCCAGACCACCGAATGGATCTAGGCTTCCCGTGGCTGTCTCGCGGTCCCTCCACCAGCCAGAAGCAGACGACGATTACGAGCCAGAGCGGCACCCACAGGGGGGACAGGCCGACCGACAAAGTCCAGCCATACCAGGTGCCGACCTTCCCGACGAATCTCTCTCCGGATGTGACCTGAAGCGTCCACCGGCCCCGTCGTGGCCACGGAAGGAGACGCCCGGGCCGGAAGCTGATCCGAGCAGTCTGCGCGCCTTCCGGCGAGTAGACCTCGAATTCGCGTGTCGGGGTTGAGGCCGTCTCGGCGCGGAGGGTGAGACAACCGAGCGGTGCGCCGTCGAGACCGTTGTACATCCAGATGGCCGACTCGTGACCGTGCTTCTCATAGCGCAGGGCTTCCGCCAGCGGCGCACCGCTGCCGCGGGCGAAGCGCAAACTGCGGAGCTCCCACCGGTCGCTGACACCCGGGCGCGGCCTGCCGAAGTCAGGTTTCAACGCGTACGTCACGAACGAATAGGGGACAGCCGGAGACGAGGGGTGCGTGTTCGGCGAGGGCATGGCGCGCTGGGGATCAGTGTTCATCATCATCCCAAGTCGTTCATGGTGCTCATGGCCCGCTCGAGGGTGCCACCAGCCTCTTGAAGCTGTTCGACGCCGTAGAACCAGGACTCCTGGAACTCCTCACAGGCCTTCTCCAAGTCTCCGAAACCAAACCCCCCCGGTTTGGTTTGGTAGTAGCTGGCCACGGTTGAGATACATCCCCCTGTGATGGCTGTTCGGCATGTTCCCGACACACTGTAGCGGTCGTGTGTGGCTGTCTATGGGCGAGTTGAGAGAGCCCGAACATTGAGGGTCTGCAAAGTCAATGGGGGTCGGCCGCCCCTCGGCATCCAGCCGTGCCTGCGCCAACGGGCAGCCTGTCTCGTCAGCGCCGAGGTCCCCACAGGCAGACGGTCGCGCTTGTGCCCACCCCCCTGGCCGTATCCCCATCAAGTCGCCCCCGGAGCACCGCAGTCGCGTCCCCTCACCCACCGGACACCGCAAGGGCCTGTATCGGCCGGCGGCGAGAGCGGCTTGGGGCGCCGCGCGGCGGGCAGGTGGTCCAAGCGCTCCTGCAACGGCACCGGCTGCGGTGCGGTGGCCGACTGACCCCAGCTCACTGCCCGCTGCTGTTGACGCTCGTATTGTTCGTCGCGTTGACGGCGGCGTTCGTCGTCACGCTGCTGCCAGGCGTCGGCGTCGTGGAGATTGGCCAGGGCGCCGTCCAGGGCTTCCCACTGGCCGTGTCCGCAGCGCCACCGCACCGCCGCTCGCGGACGTTCAGTTCGTTGCGGTGTTGGACGCGAGCCTGGCGGTCGAGAGCGGTTGGCTCGCTACCATGGCCCGATGGCCGGGACGAGTAAGCCAACCGACACGCCAGCGCTTCGCGTGCTGGCCCGCGCCGCCCGCGCGAACCTCGGCGAGTTCGAGCAGCGGGTGCGCCGCCGCCCCGGCCTCGGCGGGGCCGCGGCGTGTCTGGTGATCCTCGTCGTCGTCATGAACTTCCTGGTCAACGGGCCGGAGAACGTCTGGGGTCGCGGCGTTGTGGTGGTCGGCCTGCTGATCAGCATCACATGGAGTTATGTCTGGTTTCAGCGCATGCGTGGTGGGCTCTACCTGTTCTCGGAGGGTTTCGTCGACGCCGCCGGCAGACGCGTGGTCAGCGTGGCGTGGTCGGAAATCCGGTCGATAGAGGGCGAGAAGACGCAGTTCGCCATTGGCTCGCTTCCGGCGGGCAGCGCTTTCGCCTACGAGGTGGCGTTCACGGCGCGGGTGACCGGCCGCGAAGCTGTGTGGAGGTTCAACACCACGTACAGCGACGTAGGTGAGCTCGCCAGACTGATCTCCCGGCGTTCCGGTGTCCCGGTGACCGGCCTCACCGACCCGTACCAGCTGTGAAGTGGCGTCGGGCAAGCAATATTTTGCGATGACAGATCGGCCAGCATTGAGCCCCCGAACGATCCGACTCATACGCCTCGCCAGCTGCGACGTGTCCGGTGACAGCAAGCCTGCCTCGCCCCTCGCCGATGACAAGTAGCGTGCAGATCCAGTGACAACTGCTCTGCCACGCCTGGCACAAAGACGCCGATCCGCGCCCCTTACCGGTGACATCTATCGTGCTTCGGCTCATCCGGCGACTGATCGCGGACTCCGTCACGGCGCGTGAGCTCGAGAGGGTGCGGCAAGTCTTCGGCCCAGCTACGGGCGTAGGTCACGACGGGGAGTCCGCCAGCGTGACAGCCGCTGCTGCGGGTCGCCAGTGCGGGCACCGAACGCCCCGCTGGAACCCCGGGGATTGGTGCCTGGGCTGGTTTTGCCGCTGCGGTGCCCTCGATACGGCGCCAGGAGAAGCGATCCTGGCATCCGCCGGGGCAGAGCCCGAGGGCCGGCACACACCGAACTGATCCACTCCTCCAACGCCCTGGCGCAGGGCGAAGTCCAGCACGGGAGACCGCGGGCGGAGCATCCGGGCTCTGATTTGATCTGCGCTTCTCATGCGCAGGTAGGACGGCCACAACGTTCAGATCTCGGCTCTCTCACGCCTCATCAGGCGCTAGAGTTTTCCTCACCGCGTGACAAATGGTGTGTTTCAACGGCGTGTTGACGGCTGCCCACCGCCTGCCCGTGCCGTACAGCAAGGGAGCATTGTGCGACTCGTCGAACTCAGCTACCGCTACCGAGGCAACAGCATCCCAACACCATGGCCGGAGCTCTGACCGAACCGATCCTGACGGCATGATCTCGTGGAGAGCCCGGTGCGGTGAAAGTCGCACGCCGGGTTCGGGCGGGCGGGTCCGGGAAACGGTCCTGGAGTGATCCAGGAACCGCGCCCGGACCCGACCCAACAACCTCGGCGAAGCCGTCGAAAAGACCGTCTCCGCCCACCACGCCTGCGTCCGGACCGCGTTCGAGAACACCGTACTGGCCGCCCCAGCAACGAGTGACGACACCTGGCAGACGCCACCGCCGCCGGCATCGGCTGCCGGGATGCTCGACGTCTGCGGACGAGAGCGCCGCGTGGTGACCCGGACCAGGGAACGCTACACAGCGGTGCCACAGCTCCTGGACAGCGGCAGCACGCTGGAGGCCATCTGCCGGACACTACAGCTGGACCGGTCCACCATCCTGGACGAATACACGCCGTACCTCCACCAGCGGTGGAACGAGGGCTGTCACAACAGTGCCCAGCTCCACCAGGAGATTGCCGCCCTGGGCGTCGCCGGAAGCATCCAGACCGTCCAGCGTTACCTCCGCCCGTTCAAGGCCGCCATCGCCGCGCCACCCGCGCACTACGTCCGCGCCGCCGCCAGCCTCGCGTTCGGCAGGTTGGTGCGCCGACTCGAGACCGACTTCAGGGCCCAGTGCGAGTTCGAACAGGACACACAAAACTCGGAAAAGGAAAAGCGGCCGTCCGGGATCGGCCGGCCGCCTTTCAGAACGCGCTCATCGGGTGGACGAGGACTCCAGCCTGTCGTCGTGGCAGTTGCGCGGCGCGGTCACCGGGTTGCAGCGGACCGGCTCGTTGCCGGGCAGCTCGGCGACGAAGTCGCTGTTGTAGCGGGCGGCCATGCCTACGCTCGGGAAGTCCGTCGTGATCATCTGCGCGCCGCTGGCCAGAGCGGTCTGGACACGGCTGAACTCGTTGTTGATGACCGTCTTCAGCGGCTCGTCCGAGCGGGTGCGGACGAAGTAGCCCCGCTCGACCAGGTCGCGGATGGTCGCCTCGTTGGCGCCGCGCGGGTCGTTCACCATCGTGATCGCCGCATCCGCGTCGCCGGGGTTGCCGCGGGTGAAGGCCGCGCGGCCCTGCAGGTTGGGGTGTCCGTCGAGGTACATGTCACGGATGGCGCCGGGGCCGCCGTTGTCGAAGAAGAACATCACCTTGCCGCGTGCCCAGTCCAGGGTCGGCCAGCCGTTCTTCAGGATCGACTGCTCCAGCGTCAGGCCGGGGCGGCTCAGGTCGTCAGCGGTGATCAGCTGCGACTCGGAGAAGACCGAACGGATCTCCTTGTCGAGGTCGTCGAGCAGCTTGCCGCTCCACGCCGGGCTGACCGCGCCGCCGAGCTTCTCCCAGCGGTCGTCGGTCTGCTTGAGCTCCAGCTGCAGGATGATCGGCGCGTGCTGCGGGTTGGCCTTCGACCAGGTGTTCACCTGCTGCATGCAGACCACGAGGGTGCGGCAGGTCGAGTTGTAGTCCTGGTCGGCGACATGGACGACCTTCATGCCGGGTGCGGCCATGGCCGGGTCGTCGATCGGGCCGAGACCGGCCCGCTTGCGGGCCAGCGGGTGCTGGTACAGGCCGCCGTCGGGGTCGGGCAGCAGGTCGAACTCGAGCGCGCGCACGTTCTGCCGGCCCAGCAGATCCGAGACGGACGCGTGCGAGTAGAAACCCCACGACGGATAACCAGGGTCGATCTTGATCGACTCGGCCAGCTCGACGCCCTGCATCTCCCGGTGGTAGGCGTTGTGGGCGCCCATGAACTGGATCTCGTTCATCCGGACCTTGCCGGAGTGCGCGGTGGCGCTCGCGGCGTCCGGGTTCGGCTGCTGCGCCGAGACGGCACTCGGCACGACGGCGCTCGTGAAGACCGTCGTCAACGCGGCGGCAAGTATGACGCCAAGGCGGGCACGAGTAATCATCAGTCCTCCATAAGTGACAACCCTCGCAACCTAGAGATCAGTTGTGTCCTGACAGTGCCTTCCACTCTCCGCAAGATCACCGGCAAAATGAATCCTGCCTGAACAGGCCACACGTCTGCGCCCCGCTCGAGAACCCCCGCCAGCATGGTGACCGGCGACACCGCCATGGTGTGAAAGGCCGGCGAACCGCACTCGCTTCGCTCTCAAGCCCCGTCCTCGGGGAAGAAAGCATCCCCGATCGCAATCAGTTCGGCCTGCTCAGTTCGCATCCCACGCGCCCGCGCCGATGCCGTCCACCGCCTGAGCGACAACATCGACCGCTACAAAGCCCGCGCCCATAGCCGCAACGGCCCATGAGAACAGCGCTGCCCGCCCAGGCTGCGGCGCAGCAGACAGGCGCGGCACGCAACAAGCAGACCACTGCTTCCGGGCGAGGAGCCGGAAAACCCGGCCAACAAATCAGACCCGACGACTGTTCGGCATGGGTCTCGGCGACGTGTCGCAGCCCCTATGTCACAGGCGGGCAGCCGGTCCGCGCCCGAGCAGCAGGCCGGCCGCAGGTGCGGGGAAGAGCGAGCGCAGCTGCCAGCGGCGGTGCCCGGCGCTCAGCCACGTAGGCTTCACGCAGACGATGACGAGCGAGAGCTCGAGGCCTCACTGCTCACCGTGCGCGGCCCGTCAGGGATGCCGGGGCCTTTCGTGGCGCGCAGCATGACGATGGCCACGGGAACGATTGGGACGCGGCGTCCTCGCCACAGCCCTCCTCCTCGGCACGACCGCCGCCCTCTGGTGGACCGCACGCACCACCTGGCGCGCCCTCCGCCGAGCCACCCGCCACCCGACCTGGGCCCGCCGACCACTCGTCGCCCGACGCATCGCCCGCCGTACCCGACCCGACTACGAGGAAGCCGCATGAAACTCACCTGCCTCGCCTGCCCTGCCGCCCGCGGCGTCGGCCAGTACCTGTGCCGCTCCTGCTGGGCCCAGCTCACCCCCAGCACACAGCGCCGCCTCAACAAGCGCGACGCCAAGGCATTCGAGAGGGTGCGGTCCCTGTCCCGGCAGCTTCAGTCGGGCGTGCCCTTGGCCGAAGTGAGCGTGGCTGCATGACCGCCTACGGACTCGGGATCGGCATCGTCTGCGCCCCGTTCATCTCCGCCGCCCTCCTCGGACTCCACCGAGCCGGCCGCGCCCTCCTCACCAGGAAGAGCCCGCGATGAGACACGCGGTCGCAGCCCTCGCCATCACCTCGACCGCCAGCCTCGCCGCGACCCTGTACGCCGTCCTCGGACCCGCCCCCTGGCTAGTGTGCTGCGCCAGAAATCCTTAGGGTTAGTTCTGCTCTGTTTGCTGGCCGGTGGTTCCGACCTTGGTGAGGTAGTCGGCGAGGGAGTTGAGGATC
>NZ_JBHWJQ010000072.1:0-13687 GCF_042731435.1 Streptomyces sp. NPDC059861
CCGCCCGCGCCCCCCCCCGGTTCTGCGCGCCACCCCCGCTCGCCCCTTTTTTCCCCCGCCTTTTTGTGGGGGGGGGGGGCGGGGGCCCCCCCCCCCGGGCCCCCCCCCGCCCTGACTCGCGTACAGATCGACCAGCCCACTCGTATCGAGAGCCCTTCCCAGGAGCCCCTTCATGAAGACGATCGACGAGCTTCTTTCGGACGGTGTGGCCGGCAAGCGGGTCTTCGTCCGCGCCGACCTCAACGTGCCGCTGGACGGCACCACCATCACCGACGACGGCCGCATCCGCGCCGTGCTGCCCACCGTCAAGGCGCTGGCCGAGGCGGGCGCCCGCGTGGTCGTCGCCTCGCACCTGGGCCGCCCCAAGGGTGCCCCGGACCCCGCCTTCTCGCTCGCCCCGGCCGCCGCACGGCTCGGTGAACTGCTCGGCGGCGAGGTCGAGTTCGCCACCGACACGGTCGGCGACTCCGCACAGGCCACCGTCGGCTCCCTCGCCGACGGCCAGGTCGCGGTGATCGAGAACCTGCGCTTCAACGCCGGCGAGACGAGCAAGGACGACGCCGAGCGCGCCGCCTTCGCGGACCAGCTCGCCGCCCTCGCCGACGTCTACGTCGGCGACGGCTTCGGCGCGGTGCACCGCAAGCACGCCTCGGTCTTCGACCTCCCGGCCCGGCTGCCGCACTACGCCGGCTACCTGATCGCCACCGAGGTGGGCGTCCTGAGGAAGCTCACCGACGACGTCGAGCGGCCCTACGTCGTCGCCCTCGGCGGCGCGAAGGTCTCCGACAAGCTCGCCGTGATCGACCAGCTGCTCGGCAAGGCCGACCGCCTGCTCATCGGCGGCGGCATGGCGTACACCTTCCTGAAGGCCCAGGGCCACGAGGTCGGCATCTCCCTGCTCCAGGAGGACCAGGTCCCGGTCGTCAAGGAGTACATGGAGCGGGCCGAGAAGAACGGCGTCGAGCTGGTCCTGCCGGTGGACGTCCTGGTCGCCCCCGAGTTCCCGGATCTGAAGACCAAGGCGCCGGCCAACCCCACGACCGTCGCCGCGGACGCCATCCCGGCCGACCAGGAGGGCCTGGACATCGGTCCGGAGACCCGCAAGCTGTACGCCTCGAAGCTCGTCGACGCCGCCACCGTCTTCTGGAACGGCCCCATGGGCGTCTTCGAGCACCCCGACTACGCCGAGGGCACCAGGGCGGTCGCCCAGGCGCTCATCGACTCCCCGGGCTTCACGGTGGTCGGCGGCGGCGACTCCGCGGCCGCCGTGCGCACCCTGGGCTTCGACGAGACGGCTTCTGGCGGAAAATTCGATCACATCTCGACCGGTGGCGGCGCCTCCCTCGAATACCTCGAGGGCAAGACGCTCCCCGGCCTCGCCGCACTGGAGGACTGACCTCAATGGCTGCATCTAATTTTTCTGGGCGCACGCCGCTGATGGCGGGCAACTGGAAGATGAACCTCAACCACCTCGAGGCCATCGCCCACGTCCAGAAGCTCGCCTTCGCCCTGGCCGACAAGGATTACGAGGCCGTCGAGGTCGCCGTCCTGCCGCCCTTCACCGACCTGCGCTCCGTGCAGACCCTGGTCGACGGCGACAAGCTGAAGATCAAGTACGGCGCCCAGGACCTTTCGGCCCACGACTCCGGCGCGTACACCGGTGAGATCTCCGGCTCCATGCTGGCCAAGCTGAAGTGCACCTTCGTGGCGATCGGCCACAGCGAGCGCCGCCAGTACCACGGCGAGACCGACGAGCTGGTGAACGCCAAGGTCAAGGCCGCCTTCAAGCACGACCTGACGCCGATCATGTGCGTCGGCGAGGAGCTGGAGGTGCGCGAGGCGGGCAACCACGTCACGCACACCCTGGCCCAGGTCGAGGGCGGCCTGAAGGGCCTCCCGGCCGAGCAGGCCGAGACGATCGTGGTCGCCTACGAGCCGGTGTGGGCCATCGGCACCGGCAAGGTCTGCGGCGCCGGGGACGCCCAGGAGGTCTGCGCCGCCATCCGTGGCAAGATCGCCGAGCTGTACACGCAGGACGTGGCCGACAAGGTCCGCATCCAGTACGGCGGCTCCGTGAAGTCCGGGAACGTGGCCGAGATCATGGCACAGGCCGACATCGACGGCGCGCTGGTCGGCGGTGCCTCGCTGGACGCGGACGAGTTCGTCAAGATCGTGCGCTTCCGCGACCAGTGAGTCGGCCACAGTGTCGATCACTGAGCCGATCAGTGAGTAGGCGGTAGCGGCGATCCGTCGTACCCTTGCGGGGGCATGGCTGTGAACGCCGTGCCCCCGTCGTTCATCCGTTTCCGAGGAAGTTGGTCCAGCCGTGGTTTTGGGGTTCTCGATCGCCCTGATCGTCTTCAGCCTGCTGCTGATGCTGCTGGTGCTGATGCACAAGGGGAAGGGCGGCGGCCTCTCCGACATGTTCGGTGGCGGCATGCAGTCGTCCGTCGGCGGCTCCTCCGTCGCCGAGCGCAACCTCGACCGGATCACCCTGGTGGTCGGTCTGCTGTGGTTCGCGTGCATCGTCGTGCTGGGCATCATGATGAAGGTCAACAACTGAACCGCCCACGCGTTTCGCACGTAACGCCCCATGTTCGGTACGCGCAGCTGAGCGCGGCCTATCATGGGGCTTGCGTCTACGTGGGGGGTTGTAACTCCAAACACTGGACGCGCGTTGGGCCTTACGTAGACTGAGGCGCTCGCAGCGAAGCGAAACGCCGACTCGCTTTGCGGCACCATCACGCAGGGAGTTACGACCGTGGCAAGTGGCAACGCGATCCGAGGAAGCCGGGTCGGGGCGGGGCCGATGGGCGAGGCCGAGCGGGGCGAGTCCGCGCCCCGACTGCGCATCTCCTTCTGGTGCTCCAACGGGCACGAGACGCAGCCCAGCTTCGCCAGCGACGCGCAGGTTCCCGACACCTGGGACTGCCCGCGCTGCGGCTTCCCTGCCGGTCAGGACCGGGACAACCCCCCGGACCCGCCGCGCACCGAGCCCTACAAGACGCACCTCGCCTATGTGCGGGAGCGCCGCAGCGACGCGGACGGCGAGGCGATCCTCGCCGAGGCGCTCGCCAAACTGCGGGGCGAGATCTAGAAGTTGGACCCGGCCGGGCACCGTGCGGTGCCCGGCCGGATCCGCTTGGTCCCCGGATCGCCGACACGTGCGGTCACGGGGGGCGTACCTGTTGTCGCACGGCACGACGACGCGACGACAGCTCACGTCCACCCTGATCAACTAGGTTGGGACCATGAACGCAGACGGCCGTACCAGGCTGAATCAGACACCCGAGTGGACCGCTCTGGCCAAGCACCGTGAGGAGTTCGCGGACACCCATCTGCGGGATCTGTTCGCGACGGACCCCGGGCGCGGCTCGGGCTACACGCTCCAGGTCGGTGATCTGTTCATCGACTACTCCAAGCACCTCGTCACCGACGAGACGCTGCGGCTGCTGCGCGAGCTGGCGGCGGCCACGGACGTCTTCGGGCTGCGGGACGCCATGTTCCGCGGCGAGAAGATCAACACCACCGAGGACCGGGCCGTGCTGCACACCGCGCTGCGCGCGCCCCGGGACGCGGTGGTCGAGGTCGACGGCGAGAACGTGGGGCCGGGCGTGCACGCCGTGCTGGACAGGATGGCCGGTTTCGCCGGCCGTGTCCGCTCGGGCGAGTGGACCGGGCACACCGGCCGGCGGATCCGCAATGTCGTCAACATCGGCATCGGCGGCTCCGACCTGGGCCCGGCGATGGCCTACGAGGTGCTGCGCGCCTTCACCGACCGCGAGCTGACCGTGCGCTTCGTCTCGAACGTGGACGGCGCCGACCTGCACGAGGCGACGCGGGACCTGGACCCGGCCGAGACGCTGTTCATCGTCGCGTCCAAGACCTTCACCACCATCGAGACGATCACCAACGCCACCTCGGCGCGGCAGTGGCTGCTGGCCGCCCTCGGCGACGAGGAGGCGGTCGCCAAGCACTTCGTGGCGCTGTCGACCAACGCCGGGAAGGTCGCCGAGTTCGGTATCGACACGGCCAACATGTTCGAGTTCTGGGACTGGGTCGGCGGCCGTTACTCCTACGACTCCGCGATCGGCCTCTCGCTGATGATCGCCATCGGCCCGGACCGCTTCCGGGAGATGCTCGACGGTTTCCACCTCGTCGACGAGCACTTCCGCACCGCCCCCGCCGAGTCCAACGCACCGTTGCTGCTGGGCCTCCTCGGCATCTGGTACGGCAACTTCCACGACGCCCAGTCGCACGCGGTGCTGCCGTACTCGCACTACCTGTCGAAGTTCACGGCGTATCTCCAGCAGCTCGACATGGAGTCCAACGGCAAGTCGGTGGACCGTGAGGGCCGGGCGGTGGAGTGGCAGACCGGTCCGGTGGTGTGGGGCACGCCCGGCACCAACGGGCAGCACGCCTACTACCAGCTCATCCACCAGGGCACGAAGCTGATCCCGGCGGACTTCATCGGCTTCGCCGAGCCCGTCGCCGAGCTGAGCGACGAGCTGAAGGCCCAGCACGACCTGCTCATGGCCAACTATTTCGCCCAGACCCAGGCGCTGGCCTTCGGCAAGACGCCCGAGGAGGTGCGCGCGGAGGGCGTGCCGGAGGAACTGGTCGCGCACAAGACGTTCAAGGGCAACCACCCGACGACCACGATCCTCGCGCGCGAGCTGACCCCGTCGGTGCTCGGCCAGTTGGTCGCGCTCTACGAGCACAAGGTGTTCGTGCAGGGCGCCGTGTGGAACATCGACTCCTTCGACCAGTGGGGCGTCGAGCTCGGCAAGGTCCTCGCCAAGCGCGTCGAACCCGCGCTCACCGAGGGCGCGCAGGTGGCCGGCCTGGATGCCTCCACGACGGCGCTGGTCGCCAAGTACCGGGAGATGCGCGGCCGTTGAGCCGGCGCACCGGCCGCGCGGACGCAAAAGCGGATGCGCGGCCGGCCTGCGGCGGGTGACACTGCTCCGGCCCGTCACCCGCCGGAAGGACACTCACCATGGACCAGCTCATGGCCGCGCTCGCCGACCCGGAACGCCTGAAGCTGTACGCCCGGATCGTGCTGGAGGAACTGCCGCCCCGCGAGGAGGACTCGCCCGCCGCGCGCAGGCACCTGGGACGCCTGATCTCGTCGGGGCTCGTGGAGCGCCTGTCCGACGGTTCCCTGAAGGCCCACCCTGCGGTCTTCCACCGCGCCCGCCCCGCCGAACCGGCGCAGACCGGTGTGCCCCGGCGCCTGACCGGGTTCTTCGCCCACGGGCGGTTGACGTCGATCCCCGTCCGTCCGGTCGTACGTCGAGAACTGCTGGAGCATCTGACCGAGACCCTCTTCGCGGCCGACCGGGGATACACCGAGCGCGAGGTCAACGAGGCGTTCCGCACGGTCCACGACGACACGTCCGCGCTGCGCCGCTACTGCGTCGAGAACGGCCTGCTCGTACGCGAGCGCGACGGCAGCAGCTACCGCCGCGCCACGACGGTCACCGCCTGACGTACCGCGCCACCCACCATGCCGGAGCCCGCGCTCAGGCCACCGCGCTGAGGGTGTCGGCGAGGCGGTGGCGGGCCGCGCGGGAGGCGGGCAGGGCGGCGAGAGCCGCCGCGCCCAGGACGGCCGCCATGCCGAACAGCAGCAGGAGTCCGGGTGGCGGGCCCTGCGCGATTCCCGCGCCGATGCCGCTGGAGCTGCCCTGGGCGTCGATCAGCCAGTGCGCCAGCGGCAGGCCCAGGGCGGTGCCGAGCAGGACCGCGGTCAGGGCGGTGCAGGCGGTGGCCGTGACGGTGATCCCGGTGATCTGCCGTGGGGTGAGGCCGATCGCCTTGAGCGCCAGCAGATCCCGCTCGCCCTCACGGACGGTGCCGCCGATCACGGTGAGCAGCTCGACGATCCCGATCAGGGCCAGCACGGCGATCAGGCCGAGCACCACTCCGCGCAGCGACGACAGCCCGTCGACCGGATGGGGCACGGCGTGCACGTCCAGATGCCCGCCGGCCGCCGTCGCCAGGTCGCCCGCGACCTCGTGCGCGTCGGCCCCCGCACGCAGACGCAGCTCGTAGAGGGCGGGGCGCAGCTCCCGGTCGTTCTCGCGCAGGGTGTCGAGCGAGGTGGAGATGACCCGGCCGGCGTTCTCCGGCTCGATGTTGCGGCCCACGATGTGCAGAATCTGCGGCTGGTCGCCCACGGTCATGCGCACCCAGTCGCCGACGCGTACGCCGAGCAGGTCGAGCAGTCCCTGCCCGGCCACCGCCTCGTCCCGGCCGAGCGCGGGGCGGCCCTCGGCCAGGGCGTAGGGGTAGGGGTCGGCACGGGTGCCGAGACCGCGCAGCGCGATCGTGCCCGTCTGGCCCGGCACCAGAGCCGCCACCTCGACGCCCGGGTGGGCGGCGGCGATCCGCGGGTCGCGGTCGAGCAGGGAGCGGACCTCGCGGTCGCCGATCTCGCGGTCCGGGCGGACGGTGAGGTCGGCGGCGAGGCCGACCTGCTCGGGCCTGGTGTGGAAGCGGTCGATGGTGGTCCACGCGCTCATCGCGACCACGATCAGCAGTAGTGGCAGCGCCAGCCGGGCGACGGTGGCCGGGGTCCGCGGTCGGCGGGCGAACGCCTTGTGCCAGCCCAGGACCAGCGCGGGTGACAGCCGCAGTCCCAGCGCGCCGCGCGCCGGGCCCGACAGCCGTCCGGCGGCCGGGGCGGCGCTCCGGGGCACCGGAACCGGCGGCACCCGACCCGCCCGCCACGCCGCGAGCCCGGTGGTCGCGGCGATGAAGAGAACGGCCGCGACCGGTATGCCGGCCAGGGCCGCGGTGTGCCCCGGCAGCCCCTGCCACACGCCGATCGCGTCCCCGAGGCGGCCCGGTATCCGGCTGCCCAGGGCTTCGGTGAGCGTCGCCGCGGCCACCGCGCCGAGCAGCGCGTACGCGACGTGCTGGAGCAGGAAGACCCGGACGACCTGTCCGGGCGTGAAGCCGATCGCCTTGAGCACGGAGATGTCCCGCAGATGACCCCGTATCCGGGTGCCGATCGCGCCGTGCACGGCGAGCCCGGCGGCGAGCAGGGCCCCCAGCCCGAACAGGCCCAGCACCTGGCCGAGCAGCCGGGTGTCGCCCTGGGCCTCGGACCGGGCCTGCTGCCAGGTGGAGACCTCGCTGACCGCGCCGGCCCCGAGCACGGTGACGGCGCGCTGGACGGCGTAGTCCGTCTCGTCCGGATCCGTGAGGCGCAGCCCGGTCACCTCGCCGTCCGGGGCGCGCACGGCGGACGGCAGCGCCCAGACGAGGCCGGGCCGCTCACCGGGGCGGTAGCGCGGCTCGGCGCTGTCGGCGATCCCGGCGACGGTGAGCGTGCGCGCGGTGCCCGGCAGGGCGATGACGTCGCCGGGCTCGGCGAGCAGGGCGCGCGCCAGATGGCTCTCCAGGACCACGCCGTCCGGGTGTGCGCCGTCCAGCCAGCGGCCCGAGGTGAGGAGCGGGCGTCCGTCGGCGGGGCCCGAGGTCGAGCCGCGCAGCTCGACCGACGCGCGGATGCCGCGGGCGGCGACGGTGGCGGACTCGGTGGGGAAGGGGCCCGCGACGGAGTCGACGCCGTCCAGGCCGGAGAGCTCGCCCGCGTCGGCGGAGGGGGTCGTGTGGATCCACACATGCGCGTCCCGGGACTGCGTGAACACGCGCTGCCAGGGGTTGGTCGCGTAGCCGAAGAGAGCCGTCGCGAGGAGCAGCGAGGCGACCACTCCGGCGGTCGCGAGCACGAGGAACAGCGCCTCACCGCGGTGCGCCCGCAGATCGGAGTGCACCCAGCGCAGGGTCGCTCGCATCGCCCGCCGCCTCAGTCCCTCAGCTCCAGCACCCCGGACGCCCCCACCCGGCGCGACGTGGTGCCGGTCAGCTCCGCGTCGTCCGCTATGCGTCCGTCGAAGAAGCTGATGACCCGGTCCGCGGCGCTCGCCAGCCGGGCGTCATGGGTGACCAGCAGGATCGTTTGACCCCGCCGGTGGAAGCGGGACAGCAGCCGCATCACCTCGCGGGTGCCCCGGCTGTCCAGGCTGCCCGCGGGCTCGTCGGCCAGCAGCAGCGGCGGATGGTTGACCAGGGCGCGCGCCAGCGCGACCCGCTGCTGCTCACCGCCGGACAGTTCGCCCGGCATGCTGCGCTCCTTGCCGTCCAGCCCCAGCTCGGCCAGCAGCGTCTCGCGCTCGGCCCGCGCCCGCTTCGGCGGGATCCCGGCGAGCAGCGCGGGCAGCTCGACATTGTCCGCGACCGACAGGTTGGAGACCAGGTTGAAGAACTGGAAGACGATTCCGATGCGCCGCCTGCGCTCCACGGCCCAGCGCGCCTCGCCGTAGCCGTCCGTGCACTCGCCGTCCAGCCAGATGCTGCCGGCGTCCGGTCGCTGGAGCCCACCGAGCAGATGCAGCAGCGTCGACTTCCCGGCGCCGGACGGGCCGGTCACGGCCACGAACTCCCCGCGCGCTACGCGCAGGTCGACCCCGCGCACGGCATGCGCCGGGGCGCCCTCGCCGTGATGCGTCTTGACCAGGCCTTCGGCGCGCAGCAGCGGAGTGGGACGGTGCTCGCTCACTCCTGCTCCTCCAGTTCCTCCTGGCAGCGCTCCAACCAGTCGAGGTCGGCCTGCAGATGCAGCATCGCGCCCTCGATCAGCAGCTGGGCGACGCGGTTGTCCCGGTTCTCGGTGGCGGCCAGCTTCGACAGACTGCGCATGGTGTTCAGATACTGGCGCCGCTGCTTGTTGATCAGCGCGATCTGGTCGGCCAGCCCGGTCTGCGGGGCGAGCGCGAGCTTCATGAAGAACTCGTCGCGTACCCGCGGCTCGTCCGCCGTCTCCTCGTACCAGGCGTGCAGCGCCTCCCGCCCGGCGTCGGTGAGGTGGTAGATCTTCTTGTTGGGCCGGTTCGACTGCTCGATCTCCTCGCCCTCGATCAGTCCCGACTTCTCCAGGCGTCCGAGGGTGACGTAGATCTGCCCGATGTTCGGCTGAGGGTACGCGGCACCCAGCAGTTGCTCAAGGTCCTGCTTGAGCTCGTAGCCGTGGGCCGGTCCGCGCGCGAGGAGTGCCAGGAGGGGCAGGCGCACTCGTGCTCTCCTCCTCGCGTCCGCTCAGTGTGCTCCACGCCCTAGTATCGCCCATACCTAACAGGTATACATGGCGACTGACTCCGGGCGAAGAGGCCCGTTGCCGTTGTACAGGGAGGAACCTATGCGGTGGATCCATGCCGCGGGTAGGGGCCTCCTCGTCCTGGTCGTCGTACTGACCGGTCACGTCACCTCCGGCGCCCGCGCCGACGACGGCTCCGCGGGCGGGCGCGGCCCGCTCACCCTGGCCACCGCCGGCGACCTCACCGGCTATCTCGGCCCCCTGCTCCAGGACTGGAACCGCGCCCACCCCGCCGAGAAGGTCACGCTCGTCGAGCTGCCGGACTCCGCCGACGAGACCCGCGCGCAGATGATCACCGACCTGCGCGGCGGCTCCCGCGGCCGCTTCGACGTCCTCAACATCGACGTCGCCTGGACCTCCGAATTCGCGGCGGCCGGCTGGATCCGCCCGCTGCCCCGCGACCGCTTCCCGCTCGGCTCCTTCCTGCCGCCGGTCGTCGGCACCGCGACGTACGACGGGCGGCTGTACGCCGTGCCGTACGTCACCAACGCCGGGCTGCTGCTGTACCGCAAGGACGTCCTCGCCAAGGAGGGCGTCCCGCCGCCGCGCACCTGGGCCGAGCTGGAGCGGGCGGCGGAGACGATCGCCCCGGAGTACGGCCTCGACGGCTACGCCGGGCAGTTCCTGCCCTACGAGGGCCTCACCGTCAACGCCGCCGAGGCGGTGTACTCGGCGGGCGGCACGATCCTCGGCGACGAGGGCGAACGCGTCACCGTGAACTCGAACGCGGCCCGTGAGGGCATCGGCTTCCTCGCCCGCGGCGTGCGCGAGGGCTGGATCCCGCGGCAGGCGCTGACCTACAAGGAGGAGGAGTCCAAGCAGGCCTTCCTCGACGGCCGCCTGCTGTTCCTGCGCAACTGGCCGTACGCGTACGCCGCCGCCTCGGCCGCCGCCTCCCCGCTGGCCGGCAAGGTCGGCGCCGTGCCCCTGCCCGGACCCGACGGCGCCGGCACCAGTGTGCTCGGCGGCTCCAACCTGGCCGTCAGCAGCCACACCCGGCACCCCGACACGGCCGCGCGCCTGATGGCGTACCTCACCAGCGAGCCCGTCCAGCGCCAGGTGCTCACGCGCGGCGCGCTGCCGCCCGTACGGGCCGCGCTGTACGAGGACCCGGCGCTGATCCGGGACTTCCCCTATCTGTCGACCCTGCGCGCGAGCGTGCTCGCGGCCGCGCCGCGTCCCAAGAGCCCGCGCTACGACCAGGTCAGCCTGGTGGTGCAGGCGGTCGTGCACGACGCGATGAACGGCCGTGAGACGCCCGGGGGCGCGGTGCGGCGGCTGGCACGCGAGCTCGCCGCCACCTCCGGTCGATAGTTACCTGTTAGGTAACGCGCACATCTCAACTGGGCCTGGAATGCCCGAATAGGTCCGCATACGCGGCAGTCAACTCCTCGGTATCTTGCGTCCATTCGTTGACACCCTCGCGACATCCCTACTTAACATGCATGCATAACCGCTGGACTTGCTCGTAGAGATGGATCGATGGGTTGAACAGGCACCACTGGTGGCGCGATGCGGTGATCTATCAGGTCTACGTCCGCAGCTTCCTCGACAGCACCGGAGACGGCATCGGCGACCTCGCCGGCGTCCGGACCGGCCTGCCGTACCTGAAGAAGCTCGGTGTGGACGGGATCTGGCTGAGCCCCTTCTACCCCTCGCCGCAGCACGACCACGGATACGACGTGGCCGACTACTGCGACGTCGACCCGCTGTTCGGCGATCTCGCCGAGTTCGACCTGCTGGTGCGCGCCGCCCGGCGGCTCGGCATCAAGGTGCTGCTGGACATCGTCCCGAACCACTGCTCCAGCGAGCACGCCTGGTTCCGCGAGGCGCTCGCCTCGCCGCCCGGCAGCGCGGCCCGCGCCCGGTTCCACTTCGCCGACGGCCGCGGCCGAGACGGTGCCGAGCCGCCCAACAACTGGCACGCCATGTTCGGCGGTCCCGCCTGGACCCGGGTTCCCGACGGCCAGTGGTACCTGCACATGTTCACGCCCGAGCAGCCCGACTGGAACTGGCGCAACCCCGAGATCGGCGCGGAGTTCGACCGGAGCCTGCGCTTCTGGCTCGACCGCGGTGTCGACGGCTTCCGCATCGACGTGGCCGCCGGCCTCTTCAAGCACCCCGAACTGCCCGACTCCCCGGACCCGGAGGCCGACGCCCGCACCCGCGACTCGGTCAACCCGCTCGCCTGGAACCAGCCCGAGGTGCACGACGTCTGGCGGCAGTGGCGCGCGACCTGCGACGAGTACGCCGCCCGCGACGGCATCGAGCGACTCCTCGTCGGCGAGGTGTCCGTGCCGACCGCCCGTGAACACGCGCTGTACGTCCGCCCGGACGAGCTGCACCAGGCCTTCTTCTTCGACCTGCTCGGCGCGCCCTGGAACCCGGACGCCTTCCGCAAGGTCATCTCCGAGGCCATGCAGGACATCGCCGGGACCGGCTCCACGGTCACCTGGGTCCTCAACAACCACGACCAGGTCCGCACCGTCACCCGCTACGGCGAGCCGGCCACCGAGGGCAGCGGCCTCGGCGCCGCCCGCGCCCGCGCAGCCGCGCTGCTGATGCTGGCGCTGCCCGGAGCCGCGTACATCTACCAGGGCGAGGAGCTCGGGCTGCCCGAGGTCGTCGACCTGCCGGACGACGTGCTCACCGACCCGATCTTCCACCGCACCGGCAGCCGGGCCCGGATCCGCGACGGCTGCCGGGTGCCGCTGCCCTGGTCGGGACAGGCCTCCCCGTTCGGCTTCACCTCCGGCGTCGAGGGCGTCAAGCCGTGGCTGCCGCAGCCTGAGTGGTTCGCCGAGCACGCCACCGACCGGGCCCTCGCCGACACCCGGTCCTTCTGGCACCTGTACCGCGACGGCCTGCAACTGCGTTCCTCGCTCACCCAGTTGGGCGAGGGCACGCTGCGCTGGCTGGACACCCCGCCGGGCGTCCTGGCCTTCGTCCGGGGCGACGACCTGGTCTGCGCCGTGAACTTCGGCACGGCCCCCACACCCGCGCCGGTCTCCGGCACCCCCCTGCTGGCGAGCGGGCCCTGCCCGGACGCCGGGGTGCTGCCCGGCTCCACCGCCGTCTGGTGGATCACCGATTCCTCGTCAACTCCCACCCTCTGAAGGGACATCAACGATGATGCGACGACGTACCACCCTGCTCACCGGTTGTACCGCGCTCGTCCTGGCGCTCGGCGCGACCGCCTGCGGCGGCGGCCCGGTCGCGGCCGGCGGCGGCGACAAGGCGCTCAGCGGCCAGACGGTCACCGTGGCCGGTGTCTGGTCCGGCAGCGAGCAGGAGAACTTCCAGAAGGTGCTCGACGCCTTCACCGAGAAGACCGGCGCGAAGACCCAGTTCGTGTCCACCGGTGACAACGTCTCCACCGTCGTCGGCAGCAAGATCGAGGGCGGCAACGCCCCCGACCTGGTGATGGTCCCGCAGGTCGGCGTGCTCCAGCAGTTCGCGAAGGAGGGCTGGCTGAAGCCGCTGTCCAAGACCGCGCAGACCTCCGTGGGCGCCAACTACGCGGACGTCTGGCAGACGTACGGCAGCGTCGACGGCACGCTGTACGGCCTGTACTTCAAGGCCGCCCACAAGTCGACCGTCTGGTACAGCCCCGACGCCCTCGCCCAGGCCGGGGTCGAGCCGCCGAAGACGTACGAGGAGATGCTGAAGGCCGGGCAGACCGTCTCCGACTCCGGGCTCGCGGCCTTCTCGGTCGCCGGGCAGGACGGCTGGACGCTCACCGACTGGTTCGAGAACATCTACCTCTCCCAGGCCGGACCCGAGAAGTACGACGCCCTCGCGGCGCACGAGCTGAAGTGGACGGACGCGTCGGTGGTCGAGGCGCTGACGACGCTCGGCAAGCTGTTCAAGGACAAGCAGCTGATAGCGGGCGGCCAGAAGGGTGCCCTGAACACCGACTTCCCGGGCTCGGTGGAGAAGGTGTTCGGGCCGAAGCCCGAGGCCGGCATGGTCTACGAAGGGGACTTCGTGGCCGGTGTCGCCAAGGACCAGTTCGGCAAGGCCATCGGCGAGGACGCGAACTTCTTCCCGTTCCCGTCGGTCGGCGGCGGCGACGCCCCGGTGGTCAGCGGCGGCGACGCGGCCGTGGTCCTGAAGGACGGCAAGAACGCCGAGGCCGGGATGAAGCTCCTGGAGTACCTGGCGACCCCCGAGGCCGCGGCGGTCTGGGCCGAGGCGGGCGGCTTCCTGTCCCCGAACAAGAAGGTCGACCTCGCCTCCTACGGCGACGACGTCACCCGGGCGACCGCCAAGTCCCTGGTCGGCGCGGGCGACTCGGTCCGCTTCGACATGTCCGACCAGGCACCCGCGGCCTTCGGCGGCACCAAGGGCGCCGGCGAGTGGAAGATCCTCCAGGACTTCCTGCGTGACCCCGCCGACCCGAAGGGCACCGCCGCCGACCTGGAGGCCGCGGCGGCCAAGGCGTACGGGAACTGACGGCCATGACCGCGACGCTCGTGAAAGAGGCGAGCCCCCCCGCCGCCGCCGGCGCCGGCTGTTTCC
>NZ_JBHWJQ010000073.1:0-11986 GCF_042731435.1 Streptomyces sp. NPDC059861
GGTACTGCAGGGGGGACCCTGTGGGAGAGTAGGACGCCGCCGAACAATTTTTGATGAAAACCCCGCATCTTCGGATGCGGGGTTTTCTGCGTTTATGGACACTTGGAGGGCCTTCAGTGAGTTTGCCTGAGGCCCTTCTCAGATATCAGAGGCGCCCCGTCGTCTTGAGTGCCAGATACGCGTCCGCCAACGCCGGCGCCAGATCGTCCGGCGTCGCGTCCACCACCGTTACGCCGTGTCGGCGGAGTTGTTCGGCGGTGCGGTGGCGTTCGGACCGGGCCTGGGCGGCGGCTGCCGCGTCGTAGACCGACTCCGTGTCTCCGCGGGAGGTGGCCATGAGGGCGATGTGAGGGTCCGCCACGGAGGCCACCAGAACCGAGTGGCGTTGCGTGAGCTGCGGGAGAACGGGCAGCAGGCCCTCTTCCACCGGAGCCGCGTCGAGCGTCGTGAGAAGGACGATGAGGGAGCGTCGAGGGGCAGTTCGAAGTGCCGTGGCGGCGAGGCCGCGGGCGTCCGTTTCGACGAGTTCGGGTTCGAGGGTCGCCATGGCGTTGACCAGGGAAGGCAGTACGTCGCCTGCTGTGCGGCCCTGCACCGAGGCGCGTACCCGGCGGTCGTAGGCGAGGAGGTCGACGCGGTCGCCGGCGCGGGAGGCCAGGGCGGCCAGGAGCAGGGCGGCGTCCATGGAGGCGCCGAGGCGTGGGACGTCGCCCACGCGGCCGGCTGAGGTGCGGCCGGTGTCGAGGACCAGGACGATGTGGCGGTCGCGTTCGGGACGCCAGGTACGTACGGCGACCGTCGTCTGGCGTGCTGTGGCGCGCCAGTCGATGGAGCGGGTGTCGTCGCCGGGGACGTACTCCCGCAGGCTGTCGAATTCCGTGCCCTCGCCTCGCTGAAGGACGCTTGTGCGGCCGTCGAGTTCGCGGAGGCGGGCGAGTTTCGACGGGAGGTGCTTGCGGCTGGTGAAGGGGGGCAGGACGCGGACCGTCCAGGGGACCTTGTGGGTGCCTTGGCGGGCGATGAGGCCCAAGGGGCCGTAGGAGCGGATTGTCACGCGGTCGGCCTGGCGGTCGCCGCGGCGGGAGGGGCGCAGCCGGGTCGTGATGCGGCGGCGCTCGCCCCCGGGGACTGTCAGGCGGTGGCGGGAGGCAGCGAACTCGGTGCCCGGCTGCCAGGTGCTGGGAGGCCACGCGTCGCGGAGCTGGGCGCGCAGGGTGCGACGGGAGGGGTTGGTGACGGTGAGCGTGACGTCCGCTGTCTCGCCGAGGCGGGCGGAGGTGTCGCCGGAGCGCGTGAGGCCCAGGTGCCGTACCGGCGCAGCGAGGGCGTAGTCGCAGGCGCAGGCGAGGGCCAGGGGGCCGTTCACGGCCAGGATTCCTGTCCAGCTCGGCTCCCACAGGCCTACGGGCAGAGAGCCGAGGGCCGCGAGGAGCGCGGCGCGGCCGGTGAGTGCCATCAGCGGGGGACGGGGACGTGGGCGAGGACGGCGTTGATGACGGAGTCGGCTGTCACGCCTTCCATTTCGGCCTCCGGCCGGAGCTGGACCCGGTGGCGGAGGGTGGGGAGGGCCAGGGCCTTGACGTCGTCGGGGGTGACGTAGTCGCGGCCGGTGAGCCATGCCCACGCGCGCGAGGTGGCGAGCAGGGCGGTGGCGCCTCGTGGGGACACGCCCAGGGTGAGGGAGGGCGATTCGCGGGTGGCTCGGCAGATGTCGACGACGTAGGCCGTGATCTCGGGGGTGACTGTGGTCCTGGCGACGGCTGTGCGGGCGGCCTCCAGCACGGCGGCGTCCGCCACAGGGCGTACGCCGGCGGCGCGCAGGTCGCGCGGGTTGAAGCCCTCGGCGTGCCGGGTGAGGACCGCGATCTCGTCCTGGCGGGAGGGGAGGGGGATGGTGAGCTTGAGGAGGAAACGGTCCAGCTGGGCTTCGGGGAGGGGGTACGTGCCCTCGTACTCGACCGGGTTCTGGGTCGCGGCCACCAGGAACGGGTCGGGCAGGGGGCGGGGGGTGCCGTCGACCGTGACCTGGCGTTCCTCCATGGCTTCCAGGAGGGACGACTGGGTCTTGGGGGGCGTGCGGTTGATCTCGTCGGCGAGGAGGAGGTTGGTGAAGACCGGGCCGGGCTGGAAGGAGAACTCGGCGGTGCGGGCGTCGTAGACCAGGGAGCCGGTGACGTCGCTCGGCATGAGGTCGGGGGTGAACTGGACTCGCTTGGTGTCGAGTTCGAGTGCGGAGGCGAGGGCGCGGACAAGCAGCGTTTTGGCCACCCCGGGGACTCCTTCGAGGAGAACGTGTCCGCGGCACAGGAGAGCGACGACGAGGCCCGTCACAGCGGGGTCCTGGCCGACCACGGCCTTCGCGATCTCGGCGCGCAGAGCCTCCAGGGCGGCTCGGGCGTTGCCCGTATCCCCGGTCCGCCCGGCGTTGTCAGTGGTCGGGTCCATCATGGACGGCGTACCTCTCTTTCGAGGGCGTCGAGTTGGTCGGCGAGGGAGATGAGGGCCGCGTCGTCGCCGGGCGGCGGGCCGAAGAGGAGAGGCTGCAGGGACTGTCCGTCGCCGTGGAGGTGGGCGGACAGCGCGGGGAGCAGGGCCTCGGGCGCGTGCGCCTGGGCGACGGAGACGCCTACTAGGCGGGCGAGGCGGGTGCGGGTGGTGGAGCGAAGAGCGGCGGCCGCGCGGTCGCGGGCATTCGCCTTGCGGTAGAGGCGGGCGCGGCCTTCGACGGTCTCGGAGGCGCGGATCGCCACGGGGAGTTTTTCGGGCACGAGGGGGCCGAGTCGGCGTGCCCTCCACAGGGCGGCGAGGGCCGCGGCGATGAAGAGCTGCAGGGTGCCCCAGAGCCAGCCGGAGGGGAGCAGGTCGAAGATGCTGCGCTCGTCGTCCGGCGTGGAGGCGTCGGCGAGTGAGGGGAGGTACCAGACCAGATGGGGGCGCGAACCGAGGAGTTGGAGGGCGAGCGAGGCGTTGCCCTGCTCGCCGAGACGGTCGTTGAAGAGGATGTCGGGCGCGCCGAGGACGACGGTGTCGCCGCCACCGGAGGCCTCTGGGAAGCGGATGAGGCTGGCCAGGCGCTGGCTCGGGTAGCACTCGTCGGCTTCGAGGTGCAGGGCGGTGTAGCGGAGGCCGCCCGTGTCGGCGGCGCCCGCGCGCCGGGCCGGGAGGAAGTCGCAGTCGGGTTCGAGCGTGGACCGGAGGCTGGTGGCGGGGTCCGCGGTGACGCCGGGGGCGAGTTGCTCGACGGAGGAGCTGCCGGCGGCGACGAGGATCGTGCGGCCGCCGGATTCGGCCATCGTGGAGCGCAGCTGGGTCTTTTGAGGTCCCGTCAGCAGGTCGGGGACGGCGACCAGGAGGGTGGTGTCGGGGGCGGCCGCGGCGCGCGCTGCCTCCAGGGTGGTGACCAGGCGGGTGGACACGCCGCGGTCGGCGAGGAGTTCGGCGACGGCGCGGCTGCCCTCGGGGGCGGTGGAGCGCGGGTCGAGGCTGCCGCGGTTGGCGTCGGAGCGGACCAGGGCGATCACGACCGCTCCGGCCAGGAGGAGGACGAGGGCGAGCGCGATGCCTCGCGTGCGGGTCCATACCTGGCGGGGGGTGCGCGAGGCCGAGGTGGCGGGGAGCTTGGCCTCGGTCGTCATCCGGCGGCTCCCTGGCGGGTGTCGGGGTCCGCGCTGTGGGCGCTGCTGCTGGTGAGCTGGGGCTTGGTGCGCTCCAGATCGCGGTCGAGTTCGGCGATGCGGCGGTACGACGGTTCGGCGGCCGTGCGGCCTCCGTATGTGACGTCGTCGAAGTCCCGGGCGGCGGCGTGCAGCCGGTCGGCGTGGGAGGGCAGGGCGCGGCCGGCTTCGGCGGCTGCCTCGTCGGCGGTGCGGCCGGGGCGGGCGTCGAGGAGGGCGCGTTCCTCCAGCGAGCGGACGATGGCGCGCATGCGTTCCTGGAGGGCCTGGTTCCAGTGGCCCTGGGCGGCGTGGGCCTCGGCGGCCGCGCGGTGTTCGGCGGCGCTGCGGGGGCGGTCGTCGAACAGGGCGGCGGAGGAGGTGGGCCGGCGGCGTGGGGTGCCCAGGCGCCACCACAGGGCGCCCAGGACCGCGAGGACGGCGACGACGACCACGAGGAGGCCGAGCGTGCCTCCGGGGGTGGCGTCGGACGCGAGGCGGAGCAGCTTGCCGAGCCACTCCCAGAAGGCGTCGAGGAGGCGTTGGAACAGGCCGGGGTCGTCCTCGTGGTACATGCGCTTGGACAGCTCGCGTCGGGCCGCGTCCCGCGCGGGGTCGCGGGGGATCGTGAGCGGCGGTGCCTCGTCGGAGCCGGGCAGCGACAGCACGGAGGTGCCGCCGGTGCGGTGCGGCGGTCGTGCGGTCAGGTCGCCGGCGCGCAGCCAGGCGCGGACGGCGGCTTCGCCGGCGCGTGGCAGTGGTGGCACGGCTGTGAGGAATCCCCCGGCGAGGTGCACCGCATCAGCTCCCGGGCGAGGGGTTGGAGGTGCCGTAGCCCTGGACGCCGGCGGCGCGGGCCAGCTCGAGGTCGAGGGCCTCGCGGCGGATGCGCTGGTCGACGTAGAGGAGCACGGTGACACCGGCCGCGATCGGGAACGTGATCATGGAACCGATCACGGAGCCGACCCCGCTGATGATCAGGAACGTCCAGCCGAAGTCGCCGGTGCCCTCGAGGAATCCGTTGACGCCGTCGCCGCTGAGGGCCGCGGCGAGGAACGTGAAGGGGATGACGACGATCGCCGCGACGATGTTGGCGATGATCGTGGCGAGCAGCTGGATGCCGAAGACGCGCCACCAGGAGCCGCGGACGAGCCTGGCGGAGCGGCTCATCGCCTTCAGGATGCCCTGCCTCTCCAGCATCAGGGAGGGGGAGGCCAGCGAGAAGCGGACCATCAGCCACAGGGCGAGGACGGCGGTGCACAGGCTGCCCAGGACGGTGAGCGCGGCGCCGGCGCCGCCCCCTCCGGCCAGGGTCACCAGGACGCCGGGCACGGCGCCCAGGACGGCGACGCCCACGGCGATCAGGAGCAGCAGGAAGATCAGGCCGAACAGCTTCAGTACGCGCGGGCGGGCGTCGCGCCAGGCCTCACGGGTCGTGACGGGCTTTCCGAGGACGGCGCGGCTGGTGACGGTGGTGAGCAGCGCGGTCGCCGCGACGGTGCCGATCAGGGAGATCAGGAAGATGACCCCGGAGCTGAGCAGCGCGTCGCCGAGGGCGCGGCTGAGTTCGCCGAGGGTGGCGTTGGGATCTTCGAGGGCCTCGGTGCTGGTCCGCTCGTTCAGGACGAGGCCCTGGAGCAGGATGACGATGATCTCCGTGAAGATCGCCACGGTGAGCGCGATGCCGAGCACGGTGCGCCAGTAGGTGCGCATGGTGGAGACGGCACCGTCGAGGATCTCGCCGACGCCGAGCGGGCGGAGCGGGATCACGCCGGGCTTGGCCGCGGGCGGCGGACCGCCCCACTGGCCGCCCCAACCGCCGTGGCCGCCGCCGGGGCCCTGCCAGTTGCCGTACCCGCCGCTGTGACCGCCGGGAGGCTGTTGGCCGCCCCAGCCGGGGCCGGGTGGTGGGGGCGGGGGAGTCTGACCGGGTGCCGGCGGACCCGTGGGCGCGGACCACTGGGCGGGCGGCGGCTGTTCCTTGGACCACTTCGCGCCGGGTTCGGGCGTCTGGGGGCCTGGCTGGTCTTCGGGCTGCGAGGGCTGCGCGGGGCCGGGCCGGTCGGCCGGCTCGGCAGGGCCGGACGTGCCGGGCTCCTGCCCGTTGGACGGGGCGGATCCGGGCGAGGCCCAGCCCGGAGTGTCGTTCATCGTCGCTCCTTCACAGTGCCCGTCCGCCGGCGCGGCGGCAGGTTGGCAGACATCGTGCCATGGGGCGTTCACCCAGGGACCGGCCGCGGTATGGGTGCCACACCTTCAATTGTCCGTCGTGGAACGGGCAGACTGACCGCATGGCTGATCAGTACGCGCAATCCGGCGAGGACAAGTCCACCGGTAGTCCGGCGATCCGCTGGGACGAACCCCCCGAAGGACCGGTCGTGGTCCTTCTCGATCAGACGCGGTTGCCCGCCGAGGAGGTCGAACTGGTGTGTACGGACGCCTCCGCCCTGGTGGAGGCGATCCGTTCGCTCGCCGTGCGCGGGGCGCCGCTGCTCGGCATCGCGGGCGCGTACGGCGTCGCGCTCGCCGCCGCGCGCGGCTTCGGCGTGGACGAGGCCGCCTTCGCGCTGGAAAGCGCCCGGCCCACCGCCGTGAACCTCTCCGTCGGCGTGCGCCGGGCACGGGCCGCGTACGACGCCGCGCTCGCCGGCGGGGGCGACCCCGAGCAGGCCGCCGGGGCGGCGCTGGCGGCCGCGCGGCAGCTGCACCGGGAGGACGCCGAGGCCAGTGCCCGGATGGCCGGGCACGGGCTGGCGCTGCTGGAGGAACTGCTGCCGGGCGGCGGACATCGGATCCTCACGCACTGCAACAGCGGTTCGCTGGTGTCGGGTGGGGAGGGCACGGCGTTCGCCGTGGCGCTCGCCGCGCACCGGGTGGGGCAGCTGCGGCGGCTGTGGGTGGACGAGACGCGTCCCCTGTTGCAGGGGGCCCGGCTCACGGCGTACGAGGCGGCGCGCAACGGTATGGCGTACACGCTCCTCACCGACAGCGCGGCGGGTTCGCTGTTCGCGGCGGGGGAGGTGGACGCGGTGCTGGTCGGGGCGGATCGCATCGCGGCCGACGGCTCGGTGGCGAACAAGGTCGGCAGCTATCCGCTCGCCGTGCTGGCGCGGTACCACCATGTTCCGTTCATCGTGGTGGCGCCGGTGACGACGGTGGACCCCGCGACCCCGGACGGGGCGTCCATCGAGGTGGAGCAGCGGCCCGGGTACGAGGTGACCGAGGTCGCGGCGCCGAACGTGCCGGTGACGGGCGCGGGCGGGGGGGTGCCGGTGGCGCCCCTGGGGACGCAGGCTTACAACCCGGCGTTCGACGTGACGCCGCCCGAGCTGATCACGGCGATCGTCACGGAGGAGGGTGCGGTGTCGCCTGTGACCGCCGAGGCGCTGGCGGAGATGTGCGACGAGGCGCGGGGCGCGGCCGTCCGCCAGGGGCCGGCGGTGCCCTGATCTTGGCCTGATCTCGGCCAGATCAACGCTCTGGGCCCCTCGATCTGCGGTGCTCCGTGGGGAGAGGGGCCGGTGACATCTGATCGAGGGCAGACAGTAGTGACCCGATACGACTATCGTCACTGGCCAGTGAGCCTGCTCACCTGCACCTCCTTCACCGTTATGAGAATGGGATGATGTCGTTTATGAAGGGACGAGTCCTTGTCGTCGACGACGACACCGCACTGGCCGAGATGCTCGGCATTGTGCTGCGTGGTGAAGGTTTTGAGCCGTCTTTCGTAGCCGACGGCGACAAGGCGCTGGCAGCGTTCCGGGAGGCCAAGCCGGATCTGGTACTGCTCGACCTGATGCTGCCCGGACGGGACGGCATCGAGGTGTGCCGGCTGATCCGGGCGGAGTCCGGGGTGCCGATCGTGATGCTCACGGCGAAGAGCGACACCGTCGATGTCGTCGTGGGGCTCGAGTCCGGGGCCGACGACTACATCGTGAAGCCGTTCAAGCCCAAGGAGCTGGTGGCCCGTATCCGGGCGCGGCTGCGCCGCTCGGAGGAGCCCGCGCCGGAGCAGCTCGCCATCGGTGACCTGGTCATCGACGTGGCCGGGCACTCGGTGAAGCGCGAGGGGCAGTCGATCGCGCTGACGCCGCTGGAGTTCGACCTGCTGGTGGCGCTTGCCCGCAAGCCGTGGCAGGTGTTCACCCGCGAGGTGCTCCTTGAGCAGGTGTGGGGCTACCGCCACGCGGCGGACACACGACTGGTCAACGTGCACGTGCAGCGGCTGCGCTCCAAGGTAGAGAAGGACCCGGAGCGCCCGGAGATCGTGGTGACCGTCCGGGGAGTCGGTTACAAGGCCGGGCCGAGCTGAGATGTCCAAGGACAGTGCCGCTTCGGCGCCCGGCCGGTCCGGGGCCCGCGCGGGGCGGCCTGTCGGCCGGAAGGCGGCGGGTGCCCGCTGGGGACGGCTCCTGGAGAGCGGGCTGCTCCAGGGCGGAGTCCAGGGCAGCCCGGTCCTCCGGCTGTTCATGCGCTGGGTACGGCGTCCGCTGCTGCCCGTCATGCGGCTGTGGCGGCGGAACATCCAGCTCAAGGTGGTGGTCACGACCCTGCTGATGTCGCTGGGTGTCGTGCTGCTGCTCGGCTTCGTGGTCATCGGGCAGGTGCGCAACGGACTGCTGGACGCCAAGGTGAAGGCGTCGCAGAGCCAGGCCACGGGCGGTTTCGCGGTGGCCAGGCAGCGGGCCGACGAGGCCGCGAGCGGCACCGGGGAGGACCCCTCCACGGTGGTGGACGGGCGGTCCTCGCAGAACGTCATCCAGTGGATGAGCGACCTCGTCTCCTCGCTCTCCAGCGGTGGTCAGGGCGCCTTCGACGTGGTGACGCTGCCCGCCGGGGACAACAGCGGCGGGGGGCGTGGACCGCGTGCCTCCGGTGGTGTCGACCCGAACACGAGCGTGCCTGAGGCGCTGCGCGAGCGCGTGAACAGCAGTCCGACAGCCGCGCAGAGCTACACCCGCATCGTCTACAGCGGCGACAAGGGCTCACAGCCCGCGCTGGTCATCGGCAAGGAGGTCAACGACCCCAACGGTGACCCCTACCAGCTGTACTACCTCTTCCCGCTCACGCAGGAGGAGAAGTCGCTGAGCCTGGTCAAGGGCACCCTGGCGACAGCCGGCCTCTTCGTCGTCGTACTCCTCGGGGCCATCGCCTGGCTGGTGGTGCGGCAGGTCGTGACACCGGTGCGGATGGCGGCCGGGATCGCCGAGCGGCTGTCCGCCGGACGGCTGCAGGAGCGGATGAAGGTCACCGGCGAGGACGACATCGCGCGCCTCGGCGAGGCCTTCAACAAGATGGCGCAGAACCTTCAGCTGAAGATCCAGCAGCTGGAGGATTTGTCGCGGATGCAGCGGCGGTTCGTGTCCGACGTGTCGCACGAGTTGCGGACACCGCTGACGACCGTGCGGATGGCGGCCGACGTCATCCATGAGGCGCGGGTGGACTTCGACCCGGTGACCGCGCGGTCGGCGGAGCTGCTCGCCGACCAGCTCGACCGGTTCGAGTCGCTGCTGGCGGACCTGCTGGAGATCAGTCGCTTCGACGCGGGTGCGGCGGCGCTGGAGGCCGAGCCGATAGACCTCAGGGAGGTCGTGCGGCGCGTGGTCAGTGGCGCCGAGCCCCTCGCCGAGCGCAAGGGCACGCACATACGCGTGGTGGGCGACCAGCAGCCCGTCGTCGCCGAGGCCGACGCCCGGCGGGTGGAGCGGGTGCTGCGCAACCTTGTCGTCAACGCCGTGGAGCACGGCGAGGGCAAGGACGTCGTCGTCAAGCTCGCCGCGGCGGGCGGCGCCGTGGCGGTCGCGGTGCGCGACTACGGCGTCGGACTCAAGCCCGGAGAGGCGACCCGGGTCTTCAGCCGCTTCTGGCGGGCCGACCCCGCACGCGCGCGTACGACCGGTGGCACCGGCCTCGGGCTGTCGATCGCCTTGGAGGACGCGCGGCTGCACGGGGGCTGGCTGCAGGCGTGGGGTGAGCCGGGCGGTGGCTCGCAGTTCCGGCTGACGTTGCCGCGCACCGCGGACGAGCCGCTCAGGGGCTCGCCGATACCGCTGGAGCCCAAGGATTCCCGGCGCAACCGTGGCCTGGACGACGCCGGGCTGCCGCGCGGTGGCGGGGAGAAGACCGCGACCGTGCCCGCCCAGTCCACGGGCAGCGGCCAGATGGGGGCGCGCGATCCGATCGCGCACCGGTCGGCCGCCGTGGCCCCGACGGCCGATCCGACGGCGTTGCCCGGCAACGGCGCTCGCGTGGTGCCCCGGCCCGCCGGAGGGACGCGGGGGCAGGGCGAACAGCCGGTCGGCGAGGCGGCGCGCAGTACGGCCCCGACCGGTGCCGTGGACGCCGGGCCGAAGGAGTTGAACGATCAAGGGGAGGCATTTCGTGGGCGCTGACCGCGAGGGGGGCTCCCGGCGCACGCCGGGACGCGCGGTGGCGTACGTCGCCTGTGGCGTCGTACTGCTGACAGGGTGCGCCTCGATGCCCGACAGCGGGGACCTGCAAGGCGTGGAGTCCACTCCGCGCCAGGAGACGCAGGTGCGGGTCTTTCCCATGCCGCCGCGCGAGGACGCGCCGCCGTCGGAGATCGTGCAGGGCTTTCTCGAGGCGCTGACCAGCGACGACCCGCACTATGCGACGGCGAAGCAGTATCTGACGGCGGCGGCCGCGAAGACCTGGCAGCCGGAGCTGTCCACCACGGTGCTCGCCGACGGGCCGGACACCCAGGCGAACTCCGTGGGGACCCGGGAGGACGGGGTCGACTTCTTGTTCACGCTGACCGGCACCAAGGTCGCCCTGGTGGACGCGCAGCAGTCGTACACGCCGACGGAGGGCTCCTACAGCAAGCCGGTGCACCTCACGCGCGACAAGAAGAGCGGGCAGTGGCGCATAGACGGGCTGCCGCAGGGCGTCGTCATGGGCCAGTCGGACTTCCAGCGCAACTACATGTCCGTCAACAAGTACTACTTCGCCTCCCACACCGCGGTGGGCGCGTCCTCGCAACCCGCGGCGGTCGCCGACCCCGTGTACCTGCGCCGGCGCGTGGACCCCACGACGCAGATCGTGCGCTCCCTGCTCAACGGGCCGACGACCTGGCTGGGTCCCGTGGTCAGATCGAGTTTCCCCACCGGTGCGGCGCTGCGGAAGGGCGTCGGCGCGCTGACGCCCGACGACCGGAACCGGCTGACCGTGCCACTGAACGACAAGGCCGCCCGGGTCGGGCCGGCCAAGTGCAATGAGATGGCAGCGCAGTTGCTGTTCACCCTCCAGAACCTCACGCCCGCGGTGGACGAGATCGAGCTGCAGGCGGGCGGTGTGCAGTTGTGCGTGCTCAACGAGGACGGGGCGGCGGCCGTCGCCGCACACGGGTCGGCCCGGGGCGCCGACTACCTGTACTTCGTCGACGGGGAGCACCGGCTCGTCCGGATCCCGGCCGGCAGCCGGAGCGCCAAGGCCGAACCGGTGCCGGGAGAGCTGGGCGAGGGCGTGCGGGCGCTGCGCTCGGCGGCGGTGTCGCGGCAGGAGCAGACCGCGGCCGGGGTCGCCCTGGACGGCAAGGCGCTGTACGTCGGTTTGCTCGCGTCGGGTGGTTCGCTCGGGGAGCCGGTGGTGCGCAGCACGGGCCGGACGGAGAAGGACCGGCTGACCACGCCCAGTTGGGACACGCGAGGCGACCTGTGGGTGGCCGACCGCAACCCGGAGAACTCGCGGCTGCTCGTGCTCCCGGAGGGCAAGGGCGAGCCGGTGGAGGTGCAGGTGCCGCGGCTGGACGGGCGGATCCAGTCCGTGCGGGTCGCGGCTGACGGCGTGCGGATCGCGCTGGTCGTGGAGAAGGACGGCAAGCAGTCGCTGCAGGTCGGGCGGATCGAGCGGGGCGAGAAGGACCAGGTCACCGGCGTGGCGGGTGTCGCGGTGCTGGAACTGCGCTCCGCCGCACCGCAGTTGGAGGAGGTCACCACCATGTCCTGGGCCGGTGACGGCCGGCTCGTGGTGGTCGGGCGCGAGGAGGGGGGCGTGCAGCAGATGCGGTACGTCCAGGTCGACGGCTCCATGCCGGAGGTGCCGGCGCCCGACGCGCTCACCGGGGTGAAGGAGATCGCCGCTTCCGAGGACGACCGGCTCCCGCTGGTGGCGTACTCGGTGGACGGGATCGTGCGGCTGCCGGACGGGGCGCAGTGGCAGACCGTGGTGAAGGACGGGTCCGCGCCGGTCTATCCGGGGTAGCGGGCGGGTCCGTCTCGGGGGGGGGTGTCTCTATGTCCTTCGTCAAGGACGTGGTGCCTGGTATGCGGGTGTTTGCGATAGTCAGGCGGCGAGAGTGATGGTGGGGGTTCTGG
>NZ_JBHWJQ010000074.1:0-10419 GCF_042731435.1 Streptomyces sp. NPDC059861
GGGCCGCCTCGCGCCCCCGGGCCGGGTGATGCGGAAGGCCGGTGGTGGAGGCTCACCGGACGGGGTGAGGTCTGCAGCGTGGGTCATGAGGTCTGCAGCGTGGGTCATGAGGTCTGCAGCGTGGGTCAGAGGATCCAGCCCTGCGCGGTGCTCGGTTCGCGGGCCGCGAGGTCGCGGTGCAGCACCTCGGAGACGTCGGTCTCCTCGTCACCGAAGACGGTCCGTACCCAGTTGGGCTGGTAGACCGTGTCGAGGTAGCGCTCGCCGAGGTCCGGGGCGATCGCGACCGAGGTGAGGCCGGATGTCTCGTGGCATTCCAGCCAGGCCATCGCCCCACTCACCACCGTGCCGGTCGACCCGCCGAAGAGGAAGCCCCGCTTCGCCAGGTCCCCGCAGGCCCGGATCGTGTCGGCCTCCTCGACGCGCACGACCTCGTCGACGTACGACTCGTCGAGCAGCGGCGGCCGGACGCTCATGCCCAGTCCGGGGATCATCCGGCGGCCCGGCGGGTCGCCGAAGATGGCGGAGCCGACACTGTCCACGGCGACGATCCGCACCCGCCGGTGCCAGGACCGGAACCAGCGTGCGCACCCCATCAGGGTGCCGGTCGTGCCGACACCGACGAAGAGCACGTCCAACTCCGGGAAGAAGCGGGCAATGGCCGGAGCTGTCGTGAAGTAGTGCGCCTTCCAGTTGTCGGGGTTGGTGTACTGGCTCAGCCAGACATAGCGGTCGTCGGCGGCACACAGGGCGCGCAGATAGGCCAGGCGCGCTCCCAGGAGGCCGCCGCTGCCGTGCTCGTGGGAAATGACGTGCACCTGGCTGCCGAGCGCTTCCATCATCTGCCGGCTGGCGAGATTGCAGCGGGAGTCCGTCACACAGACGAAGCTGTAGCCCTTGCACGCCGCGATCATGCTCAGCGCCACCCCGAGATTGCCCGACGAGGACTCCACCAGGATGGAGCCCTTCGTCAGGATGCCGCTCCGCTCGGCGGATTCCACCATCTCGTTGGCGGCCTTCAGCTTGATCGAACCGGCGAAGTTGAACCCCTCGCACTTGAGGAACAGTCGGTGTCCGAACATCGACTCCAGGTCGACGTACAGGTCCTCCTCGTTGAAGGCCTGGGGAACGGATATGACTGGCACGATGGCCTCCTCGTCCGTTACCGGAACACCGACGGAGCGGCGGGCGAGCCGTCCTCAGCCGTACCGGCGCATTTCATGGAAGAAGTTGTCGATGATCCGCAGATCGCCGGTGCGGGCCACCTCCTCGTAGACGAACTTGCCGACCGCCAGGTCGAGCACGCCGAGACCGAACGGCGAGAACACCACCGGCCTGTCGGCCGGCACCGCGACCCGGCCGGCCAGCACGTCGTCGAGCGTGCCGAGCAGGAAGTCGCGGTTGCCGGTGAGGCTCTCGGTGAGGTGCGGTGAGGTGCCCGCCCGCAGGCAGTGGTCGACGTCGTCGACGACGTTGGTGGCGGACAGCAGCACCTGCGGAGCGAGGTCGCGCAGTGACACGTGCAGGACCACGGGGTTGTGGCCGAACCAGGCCGGCTCGTCGACGTGCGGACGGTCGGCGACCGTGGCGAAGACGATCAGGTCGCTGTCGCGGATCAGGTCGCGCGCGCTGTCGTGCACGGTGACGCGTCCGGCTCCGGACTGCTCCAGATACGTCCGGAAGTCCGCCGCGCTGCCTGCGGACAGGTCGTGCACACCGACGGTGTCGAAGGACCAGCCGGTGGCCTCCAGGTACGTGTGGATGTAGCGGGCGATCAGACCGGCTCCGACAAAGCCCAGGCGGGTGGGGCGCGGGCGCCCTCTGCTGAGCCGGTCGGCCGCCGAGGCCGCGGACGCGGCGGTCCTGACGGCGCTGATGATCGAGGTCTCCAGGCACGCGTAGGGGTAGCCCGTGGTGGGGTCGTTGAGGATGAGCACGCCCGACGCCCGGGGGATGCCCGCGGCGACGTTGGTGGGGAAACTGGAGATCCACTTCAGACCGTCCACCCTGCTCTCGCCGCCGAGTGAGGCGGGCAGGGCGATGATCCGCGAGGTCGGCCGGTCCGGGAAGCGCAGGAAGGAGGACGGCGGGTTGACCGTACGGGCCGACCCGTGCAGGCGGTATGTCGCCTCGATCACCTCCACCATGGCCTTCTCACGTCCGTCGAGGACATGCTTGACCTGGTTCCCGGGGATGACGGCGAAGGGCGGAACGGCCGGTACGCCGGCCGGGGAGACGCCCTCGTGGGCGGGACGCACGGTGGTCATGACTCTGCCCTCCCGGGGTGGTCCATACGTACCGGGTCCGCCATGGCGACGACCACGTCCCGCGGCCCTTCGTACGCCTCGCGGCTGTGCGCGGTGCGGATGTTGTCCACGAGCATCAGATCTCCCGGCTGCCAGGCCCGGCGGACGGTGTGCGCTTCGTAGGCGCTGTTGATCTGCTCGACGACCTCCCGGGGCACGGCGTCACCATTGCCGTAGCGGGTGTTGAAGGGCAGGTCGTCGGGGCCGTACTCCTCGACGAGGAACTCCCGGACCTCGGGGGCCAGCGTCCACTCGTTGAGGAACGCGATCTGGTTGAACCAGCAGCGCAGGCCGGAGACCGGGTGCCGCACCACGGCGCGCCGGTGCTGCCGGGTCCGCAGCGAGCCGTCCGGCTGCCAGGACCAGTCGATGTCGTTGGCGTGGCAGTACGCCTCGATGGTGTCGTGGTCCTCGGTGCCGAAGGACTGGCTCAGCGTGGCGCCGATCTCGTTGTTGTACGTGCGGGTGAGCGCCCAGCCCTCCCGCTCGAACCGGTCGACGAGTTCGGCCGGCAGCGCCCGCAGCACGGCGGCGGCGTCGGCCACGGTGGTGGCGCCGCCGGTGGTGGGCGGCCGCAGGCATGCGAACAGCATCAGACCCGGGCACTCCCGGGCGTAACTGAGTTCGTGGTGCATGCACATGAGCTGGTTGGGCGGCCACGCCGACGAGGAGTAGACACCCTCCGCATGCCGATCGCGGGCGGCGAACGCCTCCCGCTCGGTCACCGGTCGGTCTGTCACCTGGTGGAGGACCGACTCGACGTCGGCCGCGGTGCGCAGATCGAGGCCCCGGACCGTGACGGCGCCGTGCTCGACGAGCAGGTCGCGCAGTCCGTCGCGGTGGAGGGCCACCCAGGCCGCCGCGTCCGAGGCGGCCTCGGCCTGGAGGACCGGCGGGTCGCCGGGAGCCCGGGGCGTGGTGCTCGCGGCGGTCGGAGGCGGCGTGCCGGGGGCCGGGTGCTTGCGGAACAGGGAAGACAGCATCGTGTTCTCCTCGGGACGGCGATCATGGTTCCGCGGGCAGGGCGGCGGCTCTGAGCAAGGCCTCGGCCGCCTCCGCCGGGCGGGTGCGAAGGAAGCGGCGGCCGCCGGACACGTACCGCACGTCGACCTCCTCGGCGAGGAGACGCCAGTCGCCGGGCGCCGGGCGTGCGGGCGCTGCCCCGCTGCCGGCGTCGCTCTCACCGGACGTGGCGGCCGCGACCAGCACGGTGACCGGCGCTGCCAGCGGCTCCACGTCGCGCGGAGGGCGGAAGGAGGACGGCACGGAGAGGAGCACGCCACGGACGGCGACCCCCTGCCGCTGCAGGGTCCGGGCCGTCTCCAGGGCCGCTTCCGCGCCCGTGCCGTCGCCCCACAGCAGGATGCCGGGCGTGCGGAGCCGGACGGTCTCCGTGGCGATCCGCGCCGGGTCCGGCTGCGCGGCGACGTGGACGGTCACCGCGTTGCCGTTGCCGTCGCAGTCGTCGCGCAGTGCTTCGGCCAGCGGCGCGAAGTCCGCGCCGGGCCGGTCGGCGCCGGGGAGGCAGATCAGGGTGGCCCGCGTGGGGGCGTCCGAGAGCAGCAGCGTCTCCAGATCCTGTTCCGCTTCGGCGTCCGTGGTCGGCCGGCCCGCTGTCCGGGTGTCGATGAGACGGGCCAGCTCGGCCAGCACCGGATGGCTGGTGAGGTCACGCAGGGCGACCAGGTGATCGAGGGATACGGCGAGCCGGACGGCCGACAGAGAGGTGCCGCCCAGGTCGAAGAAGCTGTCCCCCCGGCCGATGCGGTCCGACGGCATGCCGAGGACGGCCGCGAACTTCTCCGCCAGCCGCTGTTCGGTCGGCGTGCTGGGGGCCTCGTAGGCGTCGCCGGTCGTGCCGAGTTCCTCCGCCAGCGCCGCCAGTGCCTTCGTGTCGGTCTTGCCGTTGGCCGTGAGCGGCAGACGCGCCAACTGGTGGAGCGAGGACGGGACCATGTACTCGGGAAGCAGGTCGCCGAGCCGCTCGCGGACGTCCTCGGCCGTCAGGGTCCGCCCGCTCGTGTAGAAGGCGGCGAGTTGACGCCCGTGTCCCTCCCCGGTGACGACCACGGCACCGTCCCGGACACCGGAGACCCTGAGCAGCGTGTTCTCTATCTCGCCGATCTCGACGCGGAACCCTCGGATCTTCACCTGGCCGTCGCCACGCCCGAGGTACTCGAGCTTCCCGTCGGGCAGCCAGCGACCGAAGTCGCCTCCCCGGTACAGCCGTTCCTCCGGACGGTACGGGTCGGCCAGGTAGGCGAGCCGGGTGCGCTCGGGGTCGCGGACGTATCCGCGGCCGACACAGACACCGGAGAAGACGATGGCACCGGGAGCGCCGAGCGGGACCAGCATCAGGTTGTCGTCGACGACGTAGACCCGCACGTTGTTGACGGGCCGGCCGAGCGGGACGCCGCCGGCCGCGGGCGCCCTGTCCATCACCTCGTGATTGGTGTCGTCCGACGTCTCTGTCAGCCCGTACGCGTTGACGAGACGGATCCCGGGCCCCGAGGTGAACCACCGCTGGGCGAGCTCACTCTTGAGCGCCTCTCCCGTGACCGACACACAGCGCAGGTCCGGCAGGTCGCGAGGGCCGCGTTCGAGGGCGGACAGGATGACGTCGAGGTAGGAGGGCACGACCTGGAGGACGTTGACCCGCCCCTCGACGATCGTGTCGAGGAAACGGTCGGCGTCGAGGACCGCGTCCTGTTCGACCAGCAGGGTCCGGCCCCCGGTCAGCAGGCCGCTCAGCAGTTGCCACAGCGAGATGTCGAAGCACTGCGAGGCGGTCTGCGCCACGACCGTGCCCGCACCGATGTCCAGGTCGTCGATCTTGGCGTACAGGTGGTTGAGCAGGCCCGCGTGCTCGCACATCGCCCCCTTGGGCTCACCCGTCGACCCGGAGGTGAAGAACATGTACGCAAGCCGGTCGGCCGGCACCTCGATCCCCAGGTCGGATCCGTCGGTCGCCTGTTCGGTGATGTCCGGGACGAGCAGCGTGCGGGTGCCGGGAAGCCCGTCCAGTGCCCGGTCCAGGTTCGTCGTGGCGCCCGGCTCGGTCAGCACCAGGCCGCAGGCGGCGCGGGTCAGCATGGTGGTCATGCGCCCGGACGGGTAGTGCGGGTCGACGGGAAGGTAGGCGCCGCCTGCTTTGAACACGGCGAGCACGGCGGCCAGCCAGTTCAGGTCGCGCCCGGTCACCACCGCGACCGTGTCCTCAGGGCGCAGCCCCTCCGCCAGCAGCGCTCGGGCCAGCCGGTTGGCCCGCACGTTCAGTTCCCCGTAGGTCCATCGGCGGTCGCGGTGCACGGCGGCGACGGCGTCCGGGTGCCTGCGCACGCGCTCCTCGAACAGCTCGTGGCAGCGCCGGTCGGGCAGATCCCGGAGCGGACCGGCGAGCCCGTCGATCAGGAACCCGATCTCCTCGGCTGACAGGAGACTGCGCCGGTGGTGCGGGGCGTACGGGTCGGCGGCGATCTGTTCGAGTGCGGCGAGATGGTATCCGGCGATCCGGGCCGCGCAGTCCGCGTCCAGCCGGTCGGTCCGGTAGCGCAGGCGCAGTGTGTGCCGGCCGTCCCTCTCCGGTGCCGTGACAGTGAGGACGGTGCCGCTGTCACCCGCGGGCCCGCGCCCTGACGGGTCGAACACGGCCTCGGGGTGATGTGCGGTCGCTCCCGTTCGCGTGGGCGGCGGCGCGGCGTCGGCGGAGGAGCTGGACCGTGCGGGCATCAGCCTCGACTGGGCCTGGTGGGCTTCCAGCAGCAGTCGGTGCCAGGTGCAGGGCCGGACGCCCACCTCGACGGGAAGGGGCGTGGTGGCGCCCGGAACCGCGTAGCCGGTCCGGACGACGGGGTCGCCGGAGAGTGTGGCGAGCACCTTGACGTGTGCGGCCAGGAAGATCGCCGTGAGCGGTACGCCGAGTTCCCGGGCCCGGTCGTGCAGAGCCGTCGTCATGGTCTCGGGGACGGGTGTGACCTGCTCGGCGGTGCCGGGCACCGGGTCACGTGTCCAGCGCGGTAGGGCCGTGAAGCCTTTCTCAGCCGGTGTGCCGCCGCCGGTCGGGGCGGGCTCCACGGTCCGCACGGTGTCGGCGGTGTCGGGGCTCCCGCCGGACGGTGCGTCGCCGCCGTGAGTCCGGCCGTCGGTCGGTGCCGTCACTCTCGCCATCACCCTTCACCTCCGCCGTCCAGGGGTGCGGGGCGCGCGGGGTTGCCCGCCCAGTAGGCCTGCTCGGGGACCACCTCGCCCTTCATCAGGAAGGAGTCCGCAGCGAGCACGGCGCCGTCGCCGAGCCGCACGCCGTAGTGCATGAACGCTCCTACGCCGAGGGTGCAGCCGGAGCCGATCTCGCTGCGGTCCGACTTGAAGGCGGCGTCCTCCTGGGAGTGGCACTGCACGACGCTTCCGGCGTTGAACGTGCAGTTGTCGCCGATCGTGACCATCCCGCGTTCGGTCACGCTGAGGCCGTCGTCGAACAACCTCGTGCCGACGCCGACTCCGAGCATGCGCCACGCGAGGCCCTTGAACGGCGTGCCGTTGAGGGCCTGCACATACGTCTCCGCGGGAACCTTCCAGTACCGCTCACGCCGCCAGAAGCGGCGGTCGTAGATCGAGCAGAACAACGGCCCCGGAGGGTGCAGTGCCGTCACGGCCCGCTCGACCAGGATGAAGTACAGGACGGTGAAGGGCAGGACGAGGGCGTTGGCCAGCGCGATGGCCGCCGCGCCCCACTGCGGATACAGGCTCGCGGCGGACGCGAAGAGCAGGGTGACCCAGAAGAAGTACAGCCATCCCGCGAACAGGTAGCACGCCATCGTGACGAGGTTGTGCCGGTTTTTGGCCGCCAGCCCGCGGCGCAGGCCGTCACCCTCCGTCAACTCGTCGAAGGTGCTGTCCCGCAGCACCGACCGCGGGATCTCGAAGCTGGGTGACCCGAGGAGCCCCACGTCGTGCCGGACCGGGCCGTCGACGGGGACCATCACCTTGGTCGCCAGCAGGCAGTTGTCACCGGTTCTGCCGCGCGCCGGGTAGAAGATGCGGTTCCCGAGGAAGTTGTGCGCTCCGATCGCGGTCCGCGACAGACGGAAGGACGTGCTGGAGTAGTCCGCGTTCATCATGGAGAGGCCGTCGGCGACCATGGTGCCCGTGCCGACCACGCTCAGGAACGGGCTCTCGTGCTTGACCCGGGTACCGAAGTTCGACCCGGTCTGCTCCACCCGGGAGAGGTCGTACCCGATCCAGCGCAGGTAGTGCACGATGTACGTGCTGTCGCCGAACAGGCGCGTGAGGGACCTGTTGTTGGTCATCAGGAGGATCACCCGCTGTACGGCATGGTGGAAGCCGTACAGCGGATACGTCCGATCCGGAGCGACGAACCGGGCGAGCAGCCGCGGGACGGTGCCCAGGACGACCAGACTCGCGGGCACGGCACAGGCGAAGACCACGGCCGTCACCATCAGCACGTCGCTGTAGAAGCCCCAGCGGGCCAGGGACGTCTCCGCCTGCACCAGGGCCCGGTTTCCCTCCAGGATGCGGGAGAGCAGCACGTCCAGGCAGCCCACCACCAGCGGCACGTACGCCAGCATCGCGGTCACCAGCAGCAGAGCACCATGGACCGCGCGCCGTAGGGTGCCGCAGCGCATGGCCTCGACCGGCTGGAAGTCGGCGTCCGTGGGCTGGCCGGGCGAACCGTGCCAGTGGGCGCCGTCCGGGACCTCCTGCCCGGTGTGCAGCGAGGAGGCGTGGCCCAGCTGGGCCGCGTCGCCGAGCCGGGTGCCGATGTCCAGCACCGTCGCCTCACTGACGACCGCCTCGCGGCCCACGCTGACCGGACCTGTCTCGATCACACCGTCGTGGGCGCGGTAGCCGCTGATCAGCGAGTCCTTGCGAATCAGTGCGCTGTCACCGATCGTCAGCAGGTCGGTGCAGACGGGCATGCTCCGCGACAGGATGGTGACGCCTCGTCCGATGCGGGCACCCAGCGCCCTCAGGTAGAACGGGTACAGCGGCGACCCGGCGAACAGCACGATCGGACTCGACCGGACCAGCGTCTTGACCAGCCAGAAGCGGAAGTACGGCAGGCTCCAGACACGTATCCGCTGTGGTTTCCACCGGCCGATCAGCAGCCACTTCGCGATCACGGGCACGGCACACATGAGCACCAGCAACGCGGCGCCGAACACCACGGACCGCAGATAGGCCTGCAACAGGCCGTGCCCGCCCGAGATCCAGTCGTATCCCCAGGTGGTGACAACGGCCAGGAGGCCTGCGTAGCCGAGATAGCTCAGCAGTTGCAGCACGCCGCACAGCACGTAGTGAGGACGGCCCGTCGCTTCCGCGGGTGGCGGTGTGCCGGACGTGGTGACCGGCGGCGTGCTCGGGACCGCCTCCTGACGTGTCGCGTCCGCCATCGCCGTCGCCAGGGCGCTGATGGTCGGATGCCGGTAGACGTCGCGCATCGACACCGACGGCAGGTCGGGCCGCTTCCTGACACGCGCGCAGAAATGCGCCATGACCAGGGAGTCGGCACCCAGGTCGTTGAAGAAGTGGCTGTCGAGAGGCACTTCGTCGAGCTGCGCGACATCCGCGAGCAGCCGGGCGAGCGTCACTTCCGTACCGGGGACGGCGGCGATGTCCAAGGCCCCGAGCTGCTGTCCCGTCATACGCACTCCTTCGGCTGGCGGCGGCCGACCGTCCTGTTCTGCCACGTATTCGTTGCCGAGGGCGCGAGGTATGAAGGAGCCGGCCAGGTTCTCGCACGGTGTGCGTCAGGTCCCGCTCGGTGACGTCGCGCGCAGGGGTGGAAGCAGGTGACGACGACCGACGCGTGCGTGGTGTTCCTTCGGGCCGACGGTGACCGGCGGCCCGGCGTCCGGCATAGAGTTTCCTCGGCACTGGTACGGCGTGTGGGGGAGACACATGGGGGTTCGGACCGTTCCGAGGTGGGCGTCGACGCTCGACTCCGTGGTGGTGTACGCGCAGGGCGCCCTCTGCCGCCGGCGCGCCCGCGGCTGCGCGCCGGTGGACGGGCGGGTGCGGGTGACCGGCCTGCCCCGTTCCATGGACCCGGGCTCCCTGCGGGCGCGCGTCGTAGGCACCACCGGGGCGCGTGTCACCGAGGCCAGGGTGGAGGTCGAGGCGGAAGCGCCCGGCTCCCGCCCGATCGGCGAGCTACGGCATGAAGTCGAGCGGCTGCGCGACGTCCGGCAGGCCACCCACGCCCGCTGGAGCAGACAGCAGGGGCTGATCGAGGAGGTGGCGGCGCTGCGCCCGGTGCCGCCGCCCCGCACGGAGGACGACCCGCACCGCCGTACTCCCGTCGACGCCTGGCTGGAACTCGCCGACTTCGTCGACGACCGGCTGACCACACTGCACTCCCGCCTCCGCGAGCTGGAGGAGGAGCTGAAAGGCGTCGAGCACGATCTGGACGTCGCGACGGACAAGCTCTCCCGCGCCTCCACCGACGCGCCCGCGGCGCACGTGGAGACCGCATTGTGCGCGGTGGTGACCCTCACCGGCGCCAGTGACACGGACGTCGAGGTGGAGGTGGAGTACGGGGTGCCCGGCGCCGTCTGGGTACCGGCCTATCGCCTCACCCACGGTCGGCGTGAGGGCGACGGACGGCTGCTGCTGCGGGCGGCAGTCGCCCAGCGCACCGGCGAGGACTGGAGCGGCGTGCGCGTCTCGCTGGCCACGGCCGACCTGCGACGCCGCGCCGACGCGCCCCGGCTCCGCTCGCTCCGCATCGGACGCAGCCAGCCCACCCCCGCGCCTTCGGGCTGGCGCGAGCCCCCGCGGGGGCTGGGCGACCTCTTCGCCGGGTACGACGCCGCAGGTCCGCGCCCGATCGCCGCCGTGGGCGCCGAGACCGCCGTGGGCGCCGGGACGGTCGGTACCAGTGCTGCGTCAGGTCCCCTTCCGCCCCCGCCCCCGCCCACGGCGGGCTACGGCGCGCCTCCCACCGCCCTGCCGACCCCCGGCGGCGCCACGGCAGGTCCCGCACCCGCGGTACTCGGCCGCCCGGCGGTCGGCGGCGGGCCTTTGGCGTTCGGGCGGGAAAACGCTCCCCGCACCGGCGCCCGGCCCTCCGCAGCCCCGGGCACCGCCCCGGCAG
>NZ_JBHWJQ010000075.1:0-9811 GCF_042731435.1 Streptomyces sp. NPDC059861
GATCCTCAACTCCCTCGCCGACTACCTCACCAAGGTCGGAACCACCGGCCAGCAAACAGAGCAGAACTAACCCTAAGGATTTCTGGCGCAGCACAGTAGGGAGAGGTCGCGCTGGCGGGGACGATGTCACTCTGCTGGCATCCACCCAACGCCCGGGAACGGTTTGGGAGGGAAACCTCTTCATTCACCTGTCAGTCCTGCATGCCCTGGTGGACGTCCCCGGTATGGACAGTGTCGTCGATGCCGGCCTGAGTACCGCCCTCAGGCACCAGCGGGAGGACGGCGGCCTGCCTTTCGTCACGGACACCGACACGTGGAGCACCGTCGTCGCGGGCCTGGCCCTGGGCGGCGCCGGCGCACCGGGTGAGGTGCTGCACCGCATCGCCCGGCACCTTGTGCATGTTCAGCATGCGAACGGCGGCTGGTCCTACACCGACCACGCTGAGCTCTCCGACACGGACTGCACCACCGGCGCAGTTGAATTCCTGCATCAGCTGGCCCCGGTCACCTACCGCGACGCGATTGAGCGTGCCCTGGATGCGCTGGTCGCGGTCCGCGGCGACGACGGCGGATTCCCCACCTACGGAGCGGGCACTCCCTCCGAGGCGTGCATGACCGCCGCCGCGATCAACGCGCTCAGCACCCAAGGCCGCCACCATCACCTCCTCCCGCCTGCTCTGCGCTTTCTCGCCGATTGCCAGATGCCTGACGGCTCCTTTCCCCCCGGCTGGAGCAGCAGTCGCCTGCACACCCTCTTCAGGGCCTACCTCGCCACTCGCCCCCACCATCGGCAGTCCTCTCTGGCCGTCCACGACATGAGCGGTCGGATCGCTGGCCTGGTGCAGAGCACACAGAACGCGGACGGCGGCTTCGGACAGAGGGACGGCGCCTCGAGTGATGCCATCAGCACCGCCTACGCCCTGATCATCCTGGCCGGGCAGCGCGACCCTGCTCCCGCTGCGCAGGCCACTGGCTACCTGCTCACTCAGCAGCGTCCCGACGGCAGCATCATCTCTGTTCCCGACATGGTCGGCCCGCGTCCTTTCCCCTATCACGTGCCCGTGCTGACCGATGCGTTCACTCTGCTCGCCCTGGGCCACCTCACCCCTCGCATCCGGCCATCCCGCACTGCCGGGCCGGGCCGCCAGCACAGGAGTGCGCAACTCGCCAAGAGGACAGCCCCATGAGACCAGCTCCGAACCGGCTTCCCCTTCCCTGCCCGGGCACGTATGCCTGGGTACCGGAGGTGCAGCGGACATCGACTGATTCCTGGTACCCGAGACCCACGTGCACGGATGCGACAACTCCCCGACCAACCTCGACCGAACCGCTGCCGCCCGCCTGGAAGGGACCGAGCGGACCGCCGCCTGGGACCACCTCGTCGAAGCCGGGCCCACCTACGTCTCCTTCGCCCAACGCTCGGGACGCCCCCTGCCGATCTTCCGACTCACACCAACCTGACCCCTGTTCTTCACCGAACCCCACCGCGGAGAACCCCGTGACCGTGCCCCTCCGTCCCACCCCCATGGACCTGACCATGCACGACATGGCCCAGGTCTATCCCTCGATCTCCCAGACCATCGGAGTGATCCTCCACCTGGAAGGAACCACTCCAACCCTCGGTGAACTCCGCGCCTATGTCTGCTCCCACCTGAAATCCCAACCGCGCCTGACCCACTACCTCCACGGCCCCCGACTCAAAGCCCGCTGGCACCATGACCCAGCCCCCGACCTGAACCACCGCCTCCGCGAACAGCACCTCCCAACAGGCGACCAGCACCTCGATACAGCCCTGACCAGCCTCGTCGCGCACCCCTTGCCCGACGCGGGCCCGCTGTGGGACATCTGGCTGCTGGCCGGGTACGCCCCGGGGCGTTATGCCATCTGCCTGCGAGCGCACCACAGCACCCAGGACGGCATGGGCCTGATCGGTACCCTGACCGCTCTGTTCGGCAGCGCACCAGCGCCCACCACGCACCCAGCTCCCCGGGCAGGCGCCGGAGCCTACCTGAGCACCGTGCGCGGCATGCTCACCGCAAGCGCCAGCAACAACACCTGGGACGACACCGCGCGGCCCCTCACCGGCCAGCGCGACATCACCTGGGCGTATGTCCCCACCCAACGGTTGCGGCAAGCCGCCACCACCCGCGGCGGCGACACGAACGACGGCGTCCTGGCCGCCCTCAGCGGAGCCCTGCGCACATGGGCAGCACAATCCTGGCCCCGCGGCGCCGACAGGCCGCTCCCAGCGATCAAGATGGTCAACCTGCGCCGTGCCGAGGAACACGACCGACCAGGAAACTACTTCACCTTCGCACCCGCGCCCCTGCCCTGCCACGAGCCGACAGCTGAAGGCCGCCTCGACCACGTCATCGCCGCCACTCGCACCACGAAAGACCCGGCCCGCCACAAGGCCATGCGTTCCGTGATGAACGTCGTCCCCGCACGTGCCTTCCATGCTCTGGCAACCCGGCTGACCACACCCGACCGGGCCACCATCAGCACGTCCTACCTCGCCCTCCACCGGCCGTTGCGCTACAAACAGGACCCCGTCACCCGCCTCCAGCCCTTCACCTGGCTCCCCCGGCACCAGCCGGCGTCGATCGTGGCCTGCAGCTACAACGGAACCACCAGCATCTGCTTCGTCACCGACGCCGCTCTCCCCGGCCTGAACCAGCTGCCCCGTCTGTTCCACGACGCCGTGGGCGACCTCCCGCGCTCGGACGACGACCCGCACGCGGGCAACCGACCGGAGCAACTTCCCCACGCCGACGTGGCGCTCCCCGCACCTGCCGCTGCCCGTGATATCGCAGTCGTCATCAATTTTGACTTCATCAAAGGCCTCCTGGTCCACCAGGGCAACCTGCCGGCCGAAGCGATCACGCGTCAGGCGACGCAGGAGGAAGCCGGCATCGACTCCCTGGCCGTGACCGAGCTGTCCATGATCCTCGAAGAGCGCCTCGGCGTCGTGATCACCGAAGACGAGCTGGCGAAGCCGACCACCATGGACGACCTGGTCAGCCTCGTAGCTCAACTGGTAGCAGCATCATCCTCCGACCGCGAGAGTCCGCAAGAGCAGGGTCCCCACCCCCAGACAGATCGACCCCACGCGGTGCCCGAGGCGTAGTCGCTCCCCGGCTCCCCAGTCAACAGCGTCGGCCATCACCGGCCGCAGCGGCAGCAGCGGCAGCACGCCAGCGACAGCGGGATCACAACGAGCAGCCGGTCAGTCCGCAATCCCAAAGGCAGACCCTCCGCTGACGGTGACGCCAACGAGCAAGCACAGAGAAGACAAACCGTTGATCTTTGCACGTAAAGCCATGCCCCCGTCGCTAGCGCCTGCCGCGCGGCTGATCGGCCTGGGGTCCTACCTGCCCCCACTGAAAGTGAGCAACGCCGACCTTGCAGCACGCCTGGACACGACAGATGAATGGATCCGCACCCGTATCGGTATTGCCGAGCGACACATCGCCGATCCGGCGACTGCCACCAGTGACCTGGCTGTGGAGGCAGGACTCCGGGCAATGAAATCGGCGGAGATCGAGCACGTCGACGCCGTCATCCTGGCCACCGCCACTCCGGACCATCATGTGCCTGGCACCGCACCGGTGGTGGCCCACCAACTCGGCCTGAGCCAAGTGCCTGCCTTCGACCTCGGTGCAGGATGCTCGGGATTCGTCTACGCAACGACTGTCGCAGCGGGGCTCATCCACGCGGGAACCGCCGGCACCGTACTGGTCATCGGGGCGGAGAAGATGTCGGCCGTCATCGACCCCGCCGACCGTTCCACCGCGCCGATCTTCGGCGACGGAGCGGGTGCGGTCGTGCTCACAGCCGGACACTCCGGCGAACCCGGAGCCCTCGGACCGCCCGCATGGGGCAGCGACGGCGAGCACGCAGATGCCATCTACATCCCCGGCGGCGGTTCCCGCAGCCCCGCGCGTACCACCGCCGACCTGGAGAACCTCTACGTACACATGAAAGGAAACAACGTACTCCGTCACGCGGTGCGCCGCATCACTCACGTGACTCAAGAAACAGCGGCCGCAGCAGGGTGGGCCGCCCAGGACATTGACAGGCTGATCGTCCACCAAGCAAACGCACGCATCAGCGCAGCAGTGGCCAACGCTTTGGAAATTTCGGCCGAGTGCGTACCGTCTAACATCGCCCGAGTCGGCAATACTTCTGCAGCTTCCATCCCCCTGCTGTTGAGCCACGCCGCGATCGACGGGCAGCTGAAAGCCAGGCAACGAGTCGTCGTGACTTCCTTCGGCGCAGGCTTCACCTGGGCGGCCACCACTCTGCTGTGGCCCATCGGCCTCCAGGCTCTCACCTGAGCGCCTATTACATGCTCCGGTGAAAGGTGCGCCGCTCTGGTAGCGTCACAACCAGGCGGCAAACGCGCCAACTGGGCCTGGCTCGCCGGTTGCCGCCGACTCCACCGCCGTTACGAAGCATGGTCGAGCACTTCCTCGCCTTCACCAGCATCGGCTGCACCCTCTCTGCTACCGCAGACTCGCCAAATGAGATGACTTCTCAATCGCTGGACGGGCGGAGCGGGGACTGTGGGACTGTCAAACGAGTGGGTCTGTTCCGTAGTCGGTGGTGACGGAGGATGTGGTCAGCCCAGGAGGATGCGGTAGCGGAGGAGGGGGAAGCTCGCGCGGCCGTACATCTGGCGCTTGATCAGCTTGGTTTTGTTGTTGACGCCTTCGGTGCCGCCGTTGTGGTGCGGCAGGGTGAGGGCTGCGTCGACTGCGGCGCGGTCCTTCTCGATGCCCCGGGCGAAGGCATGCAGGTGGGGGAGGTCCTCGGTCTGGGCCGAGGTGATCCAGGTGCTCAGCATGGTGGCATTGCCGTCGCCGGGCTCCAGCAGCACGGCGAAGTGATGAATGAGGTCGGCCAGAGCGGTCATCTCGTGGCAGGCAGCGCGGGCGGCCTCGACACGTTCCCGCTGGTGGTCCTTGAGGCGGTCGGGACGGGTGAGCAGGTAGCGGGCCAGACGCCGGGGCGAGAGGGCAGGCCGGTCAGCCTCGACACGGCCCTGGTTGATGTAGCGGACCAGCAGGTTCGAGCTGCCGGTGTAGCCCAGCTCCCTGATCTCCTGGAGGAGATGAGTGACGGGTACGGCCGGGTTCTCCAGTCGGCGCTTGCGCAGGTGCTCGCGGTAGGGGTCAACGAGGGTGGGCCTGTACTTGGTGGCGCGGATGAGGCGCTCGGGCTCGGTGACACGGTGGTAGCGCTTGACGGTGTTCAAGGCGAGGTTCAAGCGCCGTGCGCACTCCAGCAGTCCGACTCCGCGCTTGCGTAGGGCGTGGACCTGCTGCCAGCGCTCGCGGGTGGTGGCGGCCTGTCTCCCCTCAGCTGGAGGCGGTCCCGCTTTCGCCCAGCAGGTGCTGTGCGCGGCGACCTCTTTACGGACGGCCTCGGCGAGGTTGTGCCACAGGTGCCAGCGGTCGCTGATCTGGACCGCGTCGGGCAGGGCTCGGCGGACCGCCTCGGCGTAGGTGGCCGATCCGTCCCGGCACACGGCCTCGATGCCCGGATGCCCACGCAGCCAGGCTTCCAGAGGGGCGGCTTCACGACCGGGCAGTACCTCGATTCGCTCACCGGTCTCGGCGTTGATGATGATCGTGGCGTAACTCTGCCGGCGCCGCAGGGCGAAGTCGTCGACCCCGATCACCCGCGGAATTCGCACCGCCGGCACGGGCACCCGCCGCAGAAGCCGTAGGGCGGAGCCGTACGACACGGGCACGGCCGGCGATCGGGCGAGTCGGGCGGACGCCCGGCCGCATAACTCCTTGACCAGCTCGGAGAGCTGACCGGTCAGACGTGTGGTGCGGCGCTGATAGCGCTCCAGAAGCCCGGGAACCTGCTCCCGGAAGGTCTGCCGCCTGCAGCCCAGGACCGGACAGACCAGCCGTCGTATCCTCACCCGGACCACGACCTGCCGGCCGTCGACCGGCACATCCCGCACCGTCCGGCCGTGATACCCGTGAACCCTCCCCGTCACGACCCCGCACACCGGACAGGGAACGGGAACATCCCGGGTCCGAGCCGTAACCCGGACTATCTCGCCACCGTCCGCCACATCCTCGATGACCAACGCCGACAACCCCGAAAACACCGTTCCTACAAGCACGTTCGCATCATGCACGCTCAATGATCACAGGCGAGCACTCACCGTCACCACCGACTACGGAACAGACCCACTCGTTTGACAGTCCCTCCCGTCCCCGACCCAACACATGGAACTCGTCCGCAGGGGCGCCGAACTCCTCTTTCAGGTCTGACCGAACGTGAGGAGAAGGACAGCGTCGCCATCGCCTCCAACGAGTCCTTCAGCAAAGTGGCTGCGGCTGCGTAGGTGACAAGGGAGAACGTTTGTAGACCAGTTGCAGGAGCAGTCACTTGTTGCTGATGTCCGGAATGTTGCTGAGATTCAAAAACGCCTGTCTGGTGTGTCGACGTCAGTCGATGGTCCACGGAGGTTGCGATGCCTGTGATCGCTACGTGGGCGTCGTCCGTTAGCGCTGGACGGCCCCCGGCGGGGTGGCGGTGCCGTTCAGGCAGTGGTCGAGGAGAGCGTGCATGCGTGGCACGGTGAGGGCCGGATTGGCCGCAGCGCCCTCGGCGGTACGGGGGTCGGCGAGGAGGGTCTCCAGGGCTTCGGGTGACAGGCTGGGGTTGGTGGCCGCTGCCAGGCGCACCGACGCGTCGGGGTCCTTCACCGGGGGGACGGGCAAGGCGGGATCGGCTGCGGCAAGGGCCCGTACCTCGGGATCCGGGTGGTCGATGAGGTGAGCCCTGCCGGTACGTGGGAACGCGGGCAGGGTCAGCAGGTGCGGACGGTGGGCCGGGCGGGTGACGAAGACATCCAGGAGGAGGTGCGGCGGAGCCAGCGGGTGGTGGCAGGCCAGCCGGATCCTGACCTCCTCGTCGCCGTCCTGCGCGAGGGTCTCGACGAGTTCCGCAGACAGGCCCGGCCAACTTGCCGCGACCCGGCGGAGCACCGGTTCCTCGGACACCGCGCAGGTGGCGTACCAGTCCGGCGACGGCTCCGTGGCCGGCTGCGTGATCGGGCAGGTGCAGTCGGGCCCGTGACCGACGACTTTTTGTACCTCCTGGAATTCGGCCCAGGTACGGATGGAGGGCTGGAGGCGGGCACGCATCCGCACGTCCTCGTCCGGATCCCGCCTCAGCTCCGCCGCCTCCGGCCCCAGGTCGGGCCGGGTGGCGACCAGCCGGCGGATCTCTGCATCGGGGCGTCGGCCGGTGTATGGCGGTTCCGGGCCAGCGGGTCTACCTCGTCGTCCGCGAAGCACTGTTCGACGACCGCGGGTGACAGGGCACAGGTGCTGAGCACGGACACCGCGTGGCGTGATCCGATGGGCGGCAGCTCGGCCTCCACCGCCTCCGGTTCCAGCTGCCGGCTGCCCTTCCTGGCTGCTTCCCGCACGGCGGGGTAGGGGTCGTCGAGCAGGGCATGGCGCTGCGCAGCGGTCAGCGACTGCCACTGGAAGACGGCGTACAGACGGAGTGCGGGGTGGTCGTGACCGGCCATGTCCCGCGGGAAGGACAGAGGGACCTGCCGGGAGGACCAAAGCTCCCCGACGATGTCCTTCTCCGTGACCCTGCCGTCCTCGCCTCCTTCCTGGGCGGTCAGGAAGGTGACGAGGATGTCGTCCGGCAGGGGCCGGACCCACCGGGGCTGGAGCCGGGTGCCGCCGGCGAGATACGCACGGACGAGTCCCGAAGGGTCCGATGCCAAGGGAGCGAGTCGTGCGGGGGCGACGTGCAGGTTGCGGGCGAGGGCACGGCGGATCCGCTCGACCGGGTGGCGGAGGGCCGCGTCGATGACGGCGTCGGGCAGGTCGCGTCCCTCGCACATCAGCAAGCCGGCCTCACCGGCCGCATCGTCCAGGAGACGTATCAGCACGTCGGCGGGCGCCGCCGCGTTGAAAGCGATGCCGCGCAGCCACAGTTCACGGAGAGAGTCGGACACCACGTCATCCTGCCACCTCGTCTCCTGAACCGGGCCGTCCCATGGCTCCCTCGTCGGCGCTGACCGGCGGCTCCGTCCGCAGGGCTCCGGATACGTACCCCAAGCGGGTGTGGGCGAACTGGCTGTGCGGCGAACACCTCCCCCAGCGCCGGCCGGAAGTCCTGAGCTCGTTCGGATCCACGGGGCAGCGGGCCATGCTCTCCAACTGCCGCGTCCTGGGTGAAGGCGTCGATAGCCGAGCCGTCGACTCCGTCGCCCTCCTGGACCCCAAGAGCACGCCGCACGACATCGTCCAAGCCATCGGCCGCGCCCTGCGACAAAAGCCCGCGCAGGGCAAGCTCGCCTCTCTGATCGTGCCGGTATCCCTCCGGCCCGGAGAAAAGCCGGAGGACATGTTCACCTCCGGGTCATACCGGCCACTGGTGAAAGTACTGGAAGGCCTTCGCGCTCACGACGAAGAAGCCGTCGAATTGCTCGCGATTCCGCAAGAGCCGCTGAAGGACGTCGCGCAGCCATCCGCATACATCGGTCCGCCGCCCGAGGAAGGCGAGGACGAATCCCGTCTACTGCTCCGTTTCGCGGCTCCGCGTGATCCGGTGATGGTCGCAGAGTGGGTGTCCTTCAACGTGATCGATACGGAGAAGCAGGACTGGGCGCGCGGGTGGTCGGCGCTGAAGAAGTTCACCGAGCGCGAGGGCCACGCCAGGATTCCCTACGGAACCGGGAGGGCGCGTATCCCCTGGGTCAGTGGGTCGCGGAGCAGCGACGGGCGTACGGGGCGGGGCAGATGACGTCTGCATGTGCGGCGGCTGGAGAAGCTGGGCATGGTCTGGTCGCTGGCGGATGAGCGGTTCCAGGAGAACCTCGCGGACGCGAAGGCGTACCACGAGGACCACTGGACACTGTGCGCACCCCGGACCGCGACCATGCTGGACCGGCCGATCGGGCAGTGGCTGTCCAACCTCCGCCGCCCCGGCGCCCTCGACTGCCACCCCGAGTGGAAGACCGCGCTCCTGGGGATCGATGAGCACTGGAACCCGGCGTGGCCGGCGGACTGGCAACGCCACTACGCCGCACTACGCGAGCTCGTACGCGACGAAGAGGGCCAGGCCAACGTCCTGCCCGGCGTCACCGTGCACGGCATGGACATCGGACGGTTCGTCGCGAAGCAGCGCCAACCTGCGGTCTGGGAGCGGCTGATGGACGAGCAGCGCGCCCTCCTGGGAGCACTCGGCATCGCGCCGCTACCGTCGGAGCACGAAGCCCCCACCAAGGCCCCTCAGAGCGCCCTGAGCACCTTCCAGCGGGGCGTTGCGGCCCTGGCCGCAGTACAAGGCCCGCAACAGGCTCCCTGACCGTCCCCAGAAGCCATGTTGAAAGGGTGTGGTCGACGGCCAGGAGCACGTCGTGAAGCTCGGAGTGTTCCTCAGCAACACCAAGACCCGCCGGGCCAAACTCACCGCCGACAAATCCGGGCGCTCGCCGCTCTTGGGCTGGAGTGGGCGGCAGAGGAAGGGGCAGCGTGATGCCCGCAGGCCAACCGGGAGCGGGGCAGCAGAAGGTCAGCGTCGATCCATGTCAGCGGATGACTGGTGAGAGCACCGTGCCGCCGCCGACGGAAGGCCTCCCTCGAGACGGCCTCTGGCCACTCCCGCACCGGGCCCCGGGCCTGTAGAGGCCCGGGGTCTTGTGCGTTTGGCTTCGTCGATGTCTAGTGTGCTGCGCCAGAAATCCTGATGGTTAGGTACTACCCTGTTGGCATGTCGCATCGCGGGCCTTCTGCTGTGGAGATCACGCTGTCCGAGG
>NZ_JBHWJQ010000076.1:0-8942 GCF_042731435.1 Streptomyces sp. NPDC059861
GCGGGGTGCCCCCCTGCACCCCGGGCGCCGGGCCCGTCCCCCCGCAACCCCCGTATGCGGTGGCTACTCGGTGGCGATGGCGTTGAGGACGTTCATGCGGCCCGCCCGGAACGCCGGAATCAGGGCGGCGAACAGACCCACGAAGGCCGAGCCGATGAACACCGCGCCGATGGTCGGCCACGGGATCTCCAGCACGTCCAGCCCCTCCAGGGCCAGCAGCTGCTGCGCCGTGGCGCCCCAGCCCATGCCCAGACCCAGGCCCAGCAGGGCGCCGAAGAGGGCGATCACGACCGACTCCAGGCGGATCATCCGGCGCAGCTGCCGGCGCGAGAGACCGATCGCCCGCATCAGGCCGATCTCCCGGGTCCGCTCGACCACCGACAGGGCCAGCGTGTTCACGACACCCAGGATCGCGACGATGATCGCGAGGGCCAGCAGGCCGTAGATCATGTTCAGCAGCTGCCCGATCTGGTCCTTCAGGGCTTCCTTGTAGTCGGTCTGGTCCCGGACGCTGTACTGCGGGTAGTCGTCCAGTCCCGCCTTCAGCGCGGTGTACGCGGCCGCCTGCCGGCCCTCCTCGGCGGAGGCGAACAACAGCATGTCGAGCGGCATCTTCCCGGCCGGCACGTACTTGGCGAGGGTGTCGATCGACGTGTACATCGCGCCCTGGTCGATCACCGCTTCGCTGCTGGTGATCGCCCGGACCGTCAGCCGGGCCTCGGAGCCGTCCTTGAAGGCGACGGCGATCTCGGAGCCGAGCGTGATGCCGTGGTCCTTGGCGTACTCCTCGTGGACGGACATCGAGTCGGGGCGGTAGGCGTCGGCGAGGTTGCCCGCGACGGTCTCGACCCGCAGGTCCTGCGCGTAGGTCGGGTCGGCGGCCGTGATGGCGGTGTCCTTGGACGTCTTGCCGTCGGGGGTCCTGAAGTCGGCCTGCGTCCACTTGTACTCGGTGACGCGTGCCACGCCGTCGGCGTCCTTCACGGCCTGGACCGCCTGCGGGGTGATCAGCTGCCCGGTGTCGGACTGCACGATGAAGTCCGTACCCACGCTCTTGTCGAGTTCCTCCGTCGCCGAGGCGACCATCGAGGAGCCGACCACCGACAGGCAGGCCACCAGCGCCAGCCCGATCATCAGCGCGGCGCCCGTGGCACCGGTGCGGCGCGGGTTGCGCAGCGCGTTGCGCTCGGCCATCCGGCCGACGGGGCCGAACATCCGCAGCACGACCGCGCCGAGCACCCGGACAACGCCGCCCGCCAGCAGCGGGCCGATGACGACGAAGCCGATCAGTGACAGCACCACACCGGCGCCCAGCCACAGCGCGCCGTCACCGGCGGTGGTCGCCGCCGCGGCGAGGTACAGCGCGAATCCGCCCCCACCCGTCAGCAGCGCGCCGATCACGGCCCGGACGACGCCCGCCCTGGCGTCGGCCGGTGCGCCCACGTCGCGCAGCGCGGCCATCGGCGAGACCTTGCCGGCACGGCGGGCCGGGAGGTAGGCGGCCAGGACGGTGACCACGACGCCCAGGACGAGGCCGACCACCGGGGTGGTCCACACGACCGTCAGGTCGTCCGTCGAGAGGTTCATGCCCATGGCGCCCATGAGCTTCATCAGCCCCACCGCGAGCCCCACGCCCGCGCCGACACCCAGCACGGAGCCGACGACGCCGAGCAGCAGCGCCTCGACCAGCACCGACCGGTTGACCTGCTTGCGGCTCGATCCGATGGCACGCATCAGGCCGATCTCGCGGGTGCGCTGGGCGACCAGCATCGAGAACGTGTTGATGATCAGGAAGACGCCGACGAGGAAAGCGATCCCGGCGAAACCGAGCATCGCGTACTTGATGACGCCCATGAACTCCTGGACGTCCGCGGCGTTGGCGTCGGCGACCTCCTTGGCCGTCTGCACCTTGTAGCCGCCGTCGAGGGCGGTGGAGACGTTCTTCTTCAGCTGGGCGTCGCTGACGCCGGGCGCTGCGGTGACGTTGACGTTGGTGTACACCCCGGTCTCACCGACCAGGGCCTGCTGGGCGGTCTTCGTGTCGAGGTAGAAGATCGCGGCGCCGGGATTGGTGACGGTGAAGTCGGCGATGCCGGTCACCTTCGCCCGGTGGGTGCCGACGGCGGTGATGATGCCGATCCCGTCGCCCAGCTTCAGGCCGTGCTTGTCGGCGGTGTCCGCGTCGACCATCACCTGGTCGGCGCCCTGGGGCGCGGAACCGGAGGCGATCTTCATGGTGCGGGCTTCGTTGGCGTTCCAGTTGCCGACGATGGTCGGCCCGCCGCTGGTCGGGGAGAGGCTGTCCTTGTCGGCGTCGACGACGGTCACCGAGGTCGACAAGACCGTCCCCTGCGCCGACTTCACGCCGTCCGCCTTGCCGACCTCGTCGACGACGGAGGCCGGCATGACCGGCGGCTTGCCGTTGTCCGCGGTGGTCTCGCCGGTGTCCGAGGATCCCTTGGCGCTGACGGTGACGTCGGAGGCGGTGGCCGCGAACAGCTTGTCGAAGGTGGTGTTCATCGTGTCGGTGAACACGAGAGTGCCGCACACGAAGGCGACCGACAGCAGCACGGCGACGGCCGACAGGGCCATGCGTCCCTTGTGCGCGAAGAAGTTGCGCATCGAGGTCTTCAGCACGGTCATGACGTGCGCCCCCGGGCGTCGAAGTCCTTCATGCGGTCCAGGACGGCCTCGGCCGTCGGGCGGTACATCTCGTCGACGATCCGGCCGTCGGCGAGATACAGCACCCGGTCGGCGTACGAGGCGGCCACCGGGTCGTGCGTGACCATCACGATGGTCTGCCCCAGCTCGTCCACGGACCGGCGCAGGAAGCCCAGCACCTCGGCGCCCGCGCGCGAGTCGAGGTTTCCGGTCGGCTCGTCACCGAAGATGATCTCCGGCCGGGCGGCGAGGGCCCGGGCCACGGCGACGCGCTGCTGCTGGCCGCCGGAGAGCTGCGTCGGCCGGTGCTTGAGCCGCTCGGCGAGCCCGACGGTCTCCACCACCCGGTCCAGCCACGCCTTGTCGGGCTTGCGGCCGGCGATGTCCATGGGCAGCGTGATGTTCTCCATCGCGTTCAGCGTCGGCAGCAGGTTGAAGGCCTGGAAGATGAAGCCGATCCGGTCCCGGCGCAGTCGGGTCAGCTTCTTGTCCTTCAGACCGGTGATCTCGGTCTCGTCCAGGTAGATCTGCCCGCTGGTCACGGTGTCGAGCCCGGCCAGGCAGTGCATCAGTGTGGACTTGCCGGAGCCCGACGGACCCATGATCGCGGTGAACTGGCCGCGGGCGATGTCCACGTCGACATGGTCGAGGGCTACGACGCGGGTCTCCCCCGCCCCGTACGCCTTGACGACCTGCCGCGCTCGCGCGGCTACGGCCGTACGCTCTCCAGTGCCCCCGTGCCTGGGAATGGTTACAGCCGATGTCACCGTATGTCTCCTATGTCGGTCAGCAGTTGACGCGGAAGTACGCCCACCGGCTCGTGCCGGCCCGTACCGGGTCGTGCGAAGTGCGAAGTGCTACGCCGATGAGTCTCGCGGCAGGAGGGGGCGCCGCTCGATGGTGCACGGCCCCCTCTTTCACTGAGGAAAACCCCACCCCCGAAGGTGCGGTGCACCGCCCCCGGCCGCCCTCCCCGGCGGCGCCCTCAACGGCGTAAAGCCAGGTTAAGGACGCCGTGGGCGCCCCTCGTCCTCCGCCGGGACGAACCCTCCCCGAGCCGTAGTACGGAGAACCCCCTAGGGGCCGTCACCCGCGAGGCGGAGTCCGTCTCAGGGTCGGGTCCCCCCTCCGGCCCACTCAGGCTGCACCCTCCCGTCGCGTGAGGGTCAAGTGGGAAGCTGTCGGGGCAGCAGATAGGTGCAAGGGGAAGGAATCCGCGTGGGCACCACCGGACCCGTCGTGCGCGGCACCGCAGGGCGCGCCGCGACCGGCAAGCGGGGAGCGGTCGTTGCGGCGCTCATGCTCTCCATGGCGCTGGCGGCGCTCGACTCCACCGTCGTCTCCACGGCCGTACCTCAGATCGTCGGTGACCTGGGCGGCTTCTCGGTCTTCTCGTGGCTCTTCTCGGGCTATCTGCTCGCCGTCACCGTCACCCTGCCCGTCTACGGCAAACTCTCCGACACCTTCGGCCGCAAGCCGGTCCTCATCGCCGGTGCGTCCGTCTTCCTCCTCGGCTCCCTGCTGTGCGCGCTCGCCTGGAACATGTGGGCGCTGATCGTCTTCCGCATCGTCCAGGGCCTGGGCGGCGGCGCCCTGCAGGGCACGGTCCAGACGCTGGCCGCCGATCTGTACTCGCTGGCGGAGCGCCCGAAGATCCAGGCCAGGCTGTCCACGGTGTGGGCGGTGTCGGCCGTCGCCGGACCGGCGGTCGGCGGGGTCCTCGCCGCGTACGCCGACTGGCGCTGGATCTTCCTCGTCAATCTGCCGATCGGTGGCCTCGCGCTGTGGCTGATCGTGCGTCACCTGCACGAGCCGCGGCGGGAGCGGGCCGCACGCGCGCGTGTGGACTGGTCGGGCGCGCTGACCGTGTTCGCCTGCGGCGGGGTCCTGCTGACGGCGCTGGTGCAGGGCGGGGTGGCCTGGCCGTGGCTGTCGGCGCCGTCGATCGCCCTGTTCGGTACGGGACTCGCGCTGGTCGCGCTCCTCGTCGTGATCGAACGCCGGGCCGCCGAGCCCATCATCCCCGGCTGGGTGTGGCGCCGCCGGACGATCGCCGCGGTCAATCTCGCGCTGGGCGCGCTGGGGCTGCTCATGGTCGCCCCGGCCGTCTTCCTGCCGACGTACGCCCAGTCGGTCCTCGGCCTCGGACCGGTCGCCGCCGGATTCGTGCTCTCCGTGTGGACGTTGAGCTGGCCGGTGTCGGCGGCGTGCAGCCAGCACGTCTACCGCCGGATCGGCTTCCGCAACACGGCGATGCTGGGCATCGGCACGGCGACCCTGATACTGCTGGCGTTCCCCCTGCTGCCGTATCCGGGCCAGGCCTGGCAGCCGACGCTTGTGATGCTCCTCCTCGGCGCCGCGCTCGGCCTGTTCCAGCTCCCCCTCATCGTCGGCGTCCAGTCCACGGTGGGCTGGTCGGAACGGGGTACGGCCACGGCCTCGATCCTCTTCTGCCGCCAGACCGGCCAGACCCTCGGCGCGGCGGTCTTCGGCGCCGTCGCCAACGGCGTCCTGGCCGGCCGCATCGGCAGCACGGACCTCGACGCCGTCGCCCACGGCCTCGGCACGGGCGCGACGTCCGAGACCACCCGGCGGGCCGTCGCGGACGCGGTCCACGCGGTGTATCTGGGGGCGGCGTGCGCGGCCGCGCTCGCCTTCCTGGTGCTGCTGGTCATGGCTCCGCGCCGCTTCCCGGTCATCGACGAGCCCTGACACGCACCCGGCGAACCGTCCTGCAGGCCTCCGCCGGGCGCCGGGAACTCCCCCTCACTCGACGTCCGTCCACCTTCCGCGGCCCCTCGGGCGCCAAAAGTCGGAGTTAACGCGGGTAACACCGCAGGTCATCGACGGATAGCCGAAGTAAGCGCATACCGACCGCTCAGTTTGGTGAAAACGCCGCGCGCCCCGTGACTCACGAGTAGCGTGCGTGGCCCGCCCCCCACCTCCCTGCGGTCCGCCGCCACGGACCCGAGCCGCGCAAGGAGCACGGGATGTCCTACGACCCGTACGCGCCCGATCCCCGACGCCCGTCGTACCAGCCCCCGCACGACGACCCCTTCCCGCCCAGCTTCTCCGACCTCCCGCCCGCCGAGTCCGTCCCGCCCCTCGCCTCACGGACGTACCCCACCTACCCCTGGCAGCCGGACGCGCGGCCCGAACCCGACGAGCGGCGGGCGCCCGTGCACGCGCCGCTCGGGCACCACAGCGACCTGCGCATCCTGCGCGGCGCCTACCGCTGGCAGCGGCGGGTGGCGACGCTCACCGCGCTCGGGTACTTCACGCTGTTCCTGGTGCTGTCCGCGTCCGCGCCGGGGTTCATGACGGCCGAGGCCGCCGGGGGACTGCCGACCGGGCTGCTGCTGGCGCTGGCCCAACTGCCGGTCACCTGGCTGGCGATAGCCCTGTACGAGCACACCGCGCGCGTGCGGGTCGATCCGCTGGCCGACCGGATCCGCCGCCAGGCCGCGCTGGACGCCAAGCGGGGGGCCGGACGGTGACCGGATTCAGTGAGTCCGCGGAGACGATGACGCTGGTCGCGTTCACCGTCGTCGCCACGATCACGCTGCTGCTGTGCGTGATGACCGGCCCCGACCGCGACGACCTCGACGAGTTCTACACCGGCTACAGCTCCCTGTCCCCGATGCGCAACGGCCTGGCGATCGCCGGTGACTACATCTCCGCGGCGACCGTGCTGGGCACCGGCGGGGTGATCGCGCTGTACGGCCACGACGGGATCGTGCTCGCGCTCAGCACGACGCTGTCGCTGATGCTGCTCATGTTCCTGCTGGCGGAACCCCTGCGCAACGCGGGCCGTTTCACGATGGGAGACGCCTTCGCGCGCCGTATGCCGGGGCGGTGTGTGCGGGTGACCGCGTGTGGGGTGACGCTGGCCGCGCTGTTGCCGTTGATGCTCGTCCAGCTCGCCGGCACCGGTCAGTTGATGGCCTTTCTGCTGGGGTTGTCCGGCACGAAGGTGGAGACGGGCTGCATCGTCGGGCTGGGCGCCCTGATGATCAGCTACGCCGCGATCGGGGGGATGAAGGGGACCGCGCTCATCCAGATCCTGAAGATGGTGATGCTGCTCGGGTCGGGGGCGGTGGTCGCCGTCCTGATGCTGAGCAGGTTCGACTGGGACCCGGCCGCCCTGTTCGACACGGCGGCGGAGCGGAGCGGAGTGGGCGCCGCGTTCCTCAGCTCCGGGCTGCAGTTCGAGGGCGGCCCGTTCCCCCGGCTCGACATGATCACCGCCGAGCTGTGCGTGGTGCTGGGCGGCGCCTGCCTGCCGCACGTCACCATGCGCATGTACACCGCGTCCAGCGCCCGCCAGGTGCGCCGGTCGATGTCCTGGGCGGTGTCCGGCATGGCGGTCTTCGTGCTGATCATCACGGTCGTCGGCATCGGCGCGACCGCGCTGATCGGCCGCGAGGCCATCGCGGCCGAGGACCCGCAGGGCAACTCCGCCTATCTGCTGGGCTCCCAGGCGGCGTTCGGTCCGGAGGTGACGACCGGGGAGACGTTCCTGTTCACGGCGGTCACGACCGCCGTCTTCCTGACGGTGCTCGCCTCGGTCGCCGGGATGATCCTCGCCTGCGCCAACTCCCTCGCGCACGACGTCTTCGCCGGCCGCGTCCAGGAGCTGTCCGCCCGCCGCGAGATGACCCTGGCCCGCCTCTCCGCCGTCGCGATCGGCATCCCGACGATCCTGCTGGCCACGATGGTCCAGCACCGCAGCCTGCAACCCCTGGTGACGCTGTCGTTCTCCCTGGGCGCCTCCGCCCTCGCGCCCGCCCTGGTCTACGGCCTCTTCTGGCGCCGCTACACCCGCACCGGCCTGTTGAGCACCCTCATCGGCGGCTCCCTCGCCGTGCTGATCCTGATGCCGGGCACCAACCTGGTCTCCGGTTCACCCGTCTCCGCCTTCCCCGAGGCCGACTTCACGTACTTCCCCTTCACCACCACGGGCCTGGTCTCCGTCCCCCTCGGCTTCGCCTTCGGCTGGCTCGGCACGATGGCCTCCGGCCGGCGCAAGGCGGAGGAGCAACGGCGGCAGTACGAGGCCGTGGAGGCGTGGATCCTGGCGGGTGCGGTACGCCGGAAGGGGTGAGCGGCCGTCGGACGCCGGTCCGGGCCGGCGACCCACGCACCGACCTTCGGACGGGGTCCGGGCACTGCGCCGCCGGGGCGTCGGCGGGTGCGGGAGCCTCCCGCCGGCGCCGGCCGGCGACCGCGTCGTCGGTTCCGGGCCTCACTCCGCCGGCGCCCGACCTCCCGTCAGCGCCGCGAGGCTGTCGCGTACGCAGTCCATGTGCGCCTGCACGTCGTCCCAGCGCTCCCCGTGCTCCCGCAGCACCCGTTCCGTCTCGCGGGCGACACGGTCCGCCTGCTTGCGTGCCTCGGCGAGCACCTCGGCGGCCAGCGCCTGCGCCTTCTCCTGCTCGCGCCCGAGGGCCTGCTCGGCGTCGGCGAAGTCCCGCTCCGCCTCGGCCAGCGCGGCCTCCGCGCGCGCCGCCCGGTCGGCGTGCCGCGCGTCCACCGCGGCGTCGCCCTCCACGGCCTGGCTCTCCACCGCGGCCCAGCGCTCGGCGTGCTCCTTCTCCTGCTCGGCCAGCATCGCGGCGGTGCGGTGCCGGACCTCGCGCAACGCGGAGAGCGCCTCCGTGCGCCCCTCCTTCACCTCACGCCGGGCGTCGATACGGATCTCGTCCGCCTCCGCGCGCGCCGCGAGCAGCCGCTGCCGGGCCCGGTCCTCGACGTCCGCCACGAGCGCGTCGGCCTCGTCCTGTGCCGTGCGGCGCACTCCGGCGGCGTACGCCTCGGCCTCCGCGACCTGCTCGTGCGCCTCGCGCCGCGCGCGCTCCCGTACCGCCGTGGCCTCGTCCCGCGCCATCTGGAAGAGCCGGCGCGCGCCCTCCCCGAGCGACTCGTACGTCTGCGGAGGAAGCTCGGCCAGAGTCTCGCGCAGCTCCTCGGCCTCCTCCTCCATCTCCCGGGCCAGGACGGTGAGGCGGGCGGCCCGTTCCCAGGCGGCGTCACGATCCTCCGACAAGGCCTCGGCGTAGGCATCGACCTCTTCGGGGCGGTAACCGCGCCCCCGTACTGTCACGAAGCCATGCGACGACACGGATGCGCTGCTCATTCCGGAACCCCTCGAGCGATGTCGATTTAGCGCATATCTTGATCTATCGGACAGAAATGGTCATAATCCGACACTCCGCGCCGGGCGCTCCTGGTGCACGTTCCTGAAGAACAGAGGGGCCGGGGGGGGGGGGGGGGGCCGGGGC
>NZ_JBHWJQ010000077.1:0-8609 GCF_042731435.1 Streptomyces sp. NPDC059861
GCGCGGGGGCGGGGCCGGGGTCCGGGCCCCCGCGCCCCGGGCCCCCGCCCCGCGCGCTGCTGCCTGGTGCTACTGGCCCGGCAGGTCCAGAGGGCGCCGGTAGCCGCCCCGGATGATGTCGCAGGTGTCCCGCAGTGCCGTCTCCAGCCGGCTGATCTCGTCGTCCGAGAGCAGGACGGACGGCTCGAAGCGCAGCGTGTCGGGCGCACTCGCGGTCGGGAAGGTGCGAAGCCGGTGACCCCGCAGCAGGTGTCCCGCGATCAGGTAGCCGAACAGGCCGGACCGGGCGGCTTCGGCGACCGGAGCGGCCGGCGCGCCGGACTGGTCGTGGAACTCCAGCCCGAGGAACAGGCCCCGGCCGCGGACGTCCTTGACCACGTCGGGGAAGTCGTCACGCACCGAGCCCAGCACGGCCAGCAGCCGCTCACCCAGTTCGGCGGTCTTGCGGTACGCGGCCCCGCCGTCCGCCTCCAGGAGTTCGAGGACCTTGAGGGCGATGCGGTTGGAGAAGCCGTCCTTGGCGAAGGTCGAGCTGTGGATCAGTTCGAACTGGCCCTGGTAGCGCGAGGCGCGGACCAGCAGCACCGAGATCTTGGCGAGGCCGCCGCCCAGGCTCTTGGCGAGGGTGTAGCAGTCACCGCGCAGCCCGAGACGGGTGCTGGCAAGGAAGTCTCCGGTACGGCCCATTCCGCTCTGGATCTCGTCCACGACGACCGGTGCGCCGACCTCCGCGCAGACTTCGTGGACCTCCTGGACGAACTCCGCCGGTATCTCACGGATGCCGCCCTCACCCTGAATCGGTTCCAGGAAGAACGCGCAGATGCGGGGTGCCTCGTGCTCGGTCAGCCGGACCAGGCCGTTCTCCACCTCCAGGCCGAACAGCGTGGCGCGCTCCTCGTCGGCGATCTTCCGGAGCATGCCGGGCCGGCCGAGCGGGACGAACCGGGCCTGCGCGGCCAGCGCCTTGAACGGGTTGCGGTAGCCCTCGTTGTGGGTGAGCTGGACCGTGCCGGCCAGCTTGCCGTGGAAGGAGCCCTCGGGGGTCAGGAAGACCGGTGGGCGCCTGGCCTGGTCCGCGTTGTGGGTGACGAGGTGGTGGACGAGCTCGTTCAGCGCGGCGACACCGGAGTCGCGCGTCTGCACACCGACGTCGCGTATCTGCACACCGGCGCGCTCGAAAGCCTCGGCGGGCACGGTCGCCGAGCCGTCCCGTACGGCCTCGCGCGCCGCGGTGAGGCCGTCGTCGATGGTGGCCAGGAGCGCTCCGAGCCGGATGACCCGGTCCATCTCGGAGTGCTTGAGCGCGGCCTCGTTGGCCTCGGCGCCGGTGTTGGCGAAGATGGCGAAGTACGGCTCGTCGTAGCCGCCCTCGCGCCGCACGATCCGACTCAGGGTGAGCGCCAGTTCGGCCGCCTCGGGGTGCACTGAGAACTGCGAGTGGACCGGGACGCCGGCGTCGAGCAGCTCCTTCGCGTACGCGACGAGCGTCGGGTGGTTGTGCCCCAGAAGGAGTGAGCCGTATCCGCCCGCGTAGTCCAGGACGGGGATCTCACCGCCGTCCTCGGCTCGCTGGTAGAGCGTGTTTCCCTCGGCCCGCACATATTCGGCGTCGAGGCCGGCGGAGGCCAGTACGGCCCCCAGGTGGGGCTCTGCCAACTGGGTTTCCTCGGCGTGGGTATGCGATACATCGGTCATGGGGCCAACATCCCGGATCCCGTTCCAACACGTGGTCACGGCGTGGTCATCGGGGTATTTCTCGCCGTCCGAGACCATCGATTACTTGGCGATTGAACGCCGGAATGCATGGAACGGATAGCTTCTCCGTCCAGCCCTTCGTTGCGTAGGGGCAGTGAACCCGAATCCAAAGAGGGGAAATGACTCCTGCATCCGCAGAGCTCGATCCCACAGTCTCGCGGACGGGGCTGCGCACGTCTGTAGAGGCCGCTTCGCTGCGGGATGTGATGTCTCAGTTCGCCACCGGAGTCACTGTGCTCACGGTAGGTGGCGAGCACATCCACGCGATGACCGCCAACGCCTTCAGTTCTGTGTCGCTCACTCCGCCGACCGTCCTGGTGTGCATCGCTCACAGTGCGGTCATGTTCGAGGAATTGACGGGGGGTGGGCATTTCGGCGTGAACATTCTGGGAGCCGGGCAGGAACCGCTCGCCCGTCACTTCGCGGACAAGAAGCGCGCGCTCGGCCTCACGCAGTTCGAGGACGTCGAGTGGGCGCCGGGCGCCCACACAGGCGCCCCGCTGCTGGCCGACGCGCTCGCCTGGCTGGAGTGCGATGTGATCGACGCCCACGTCTCCGGCGACCACACGATCTTCGTCGGCAGAGTGCTGGGCTGCCGGCGAGGCAACGGCGAACCGGCGCTGACGTTCTTCGACGGGAAGTTCGGCAGCGTTCCGCGCGCCGCATGAAGACGCCGCGCGCCCCGTCGGCGCGCGGATGCACAAACACCGCCGTACACGACGACCCCATGAAGGAGCAGTCCATGACCACCTCGACGACCGACGTCGACCTGTTCAGCCTCGAACTCACCGACGACCCGGAAGTCCAGAACGACGTCTTCCTGAAGATCTTCAACTCGGGCAACGGCGCCGCCTTCGACAATCTGTACCGTGACGACGCCATCTCCAACCTGACGGGCGGCCCGCTGACCGGCGAGGCGCGCACCAAGGGCATCATCGAGCTGCTCGCCAAAGGCCCGACCCTGAAGTCCGTCGTCAAGCACTCCTACACCGCCGACGACGTCACGCTGATCGTGGTGGACTTCGAGCTGGGCCTGCCCGGCGAGGACGGCGGACTGGTCCAGATCAAGGGCTCCTGCACGGACGTCATCCGTCGTGTCGAGGGCGGCAAGTGGCTGATGGCGGTGGACCGTCCGGTCGCCGACCTCACCGCCTGAGTCCTCAGTCCGTGCCAGGCGGCGTGAAGCGCGGCCGCCACGAGGCCGGGCGACTCCGACAGCGGGGTGGCCCGGCCTCGCCCATGCGGTGAGGCGGGGCGGCCGGCGGTCGCCGGCGGGCCGCCGGCCGTTCGCGGAGGACGCAGCAGAGAGCCGCATGACCCGGGGCACTCCGGGTCATGCGGCTCTTCGCGTCATCCGTGCCGGTCTGTGCCGGCTCGTGCGATCGCGCTCGGGTCAGTCGCGGGGCTCCTCGCCGAACGGGTCGTCGACGGCGTACAGCCACGAGCCGTCCCCCTGCTTGCGCAGCACGTCCAGGCCGACGCCGCGGAGGCTCTCGCGGCCCGCGCCGCCCTCCGCGTTGACCTCCATCGTCCAGTCCACGACCAGCAGGGCCGTGTCCCCGGTGACATAGGCCTCACGGACATCGGTCTCGATGCGCGGCTGGGTGAGGCTCAGGAACTCCTTGATGGCGGCCTGGCGCTCCTTGCCGCTCACCGGGTTTCCCTTCTCCCACACGATGATGCCCGCCTGCGTGTAGTGGGCGTCGACGCTCTCCGCATCACCGGAGTTGAAGGCGGCTACATAGCTTTCGAGATGCTCCTCGAGCTCCTTGGGAAGTGCAACGGCCGCGGCGTTCGGCATTCTTCTGTCCTCCGGTAGGTGTGGATGAAGCTACGTGTGGATGAAATGCACGGCGAGGGTCGAACTACAGCGGAAAAGCTATCCGCAGGCCGGAACCGGGGACTCATCGCGGAGTAACACCTCGTCCGGCGGAGTGGCGAAGCCGCTCTGATTACCGCGCCGTGATCACGCGTTGGATGTTCGGCAGCCCGCCCTCCTTACGGTCGACCAGGGGTCTCGCCGAGCCGTCCGGGCTCCGAATACGCGGACCGAAGTCTTTGACCAATGCGCCACGCAGCAGGGAAAGGGCAGCTGAAGGTGACGACGAGCGAGCACGAGATCCATGGAGAAACCGCCAGGCGGCGCGGTGCGGGCGCCGGCAGGGCCGAGCCGATCGCTGTCGTCGGCATGTCCTGCCGGCTTCCCGGAGCCGGCGGTCCGGCCGCGTTCTGGGACATGCTCGCGCGCGGCGAGAGCGCGATCACCGCGGTGCCGGAGGGACGTTGGGGTTCCGACGGCCGTGCGCTCGGCGCCGACAGGGGCGGGTTCCTGGCGGACGTCGCCGACTTCGACGCCTCGTTCTTCGGCATCTCGCCGCGCGAGGCCGTGACGATGGACCCGCAGCAGCGGCTGGTGCTGGAGCTCACCTGGGAGGCGCTGGAGGACGCGGGGGTCGTGCCCGCCGCGCTGCGCGGCACCAGGACCGCCGTCGTCGTCGGCACCCTGCGCGACGACTACACCAGCCTGCTGTACCTGCACGGCGCCGAGGCCGTCACCCAGCACACCATGACGGGCGTCAACCGGGGTGTGATCGCGAACCGCGTCTCGTACCACCTGGGTCTGCACGGTCCGAGCCTGACCGTGGACTCCGCCCAGTCGTCGTCCCTGGTCGCCGTCCATCTGGCCTGTGAGAGCCTGCACGCCGGTGAGGCGGACGGCGCGCTGGTCGCCGGCGTGAACCTCAACCTGCTCGCCGAGAACGTTGTCACCGAGTCCCGCTTCGGAGCGCTGTCACCGGACGGCACCTGCTACACCTTCGACGCCCGGGCCAACGGCTTCGTGCCCGGAGAGGGCGGCGGTGCGGTCTTCCTGAAGCCGCTGAGCCGGGCGCTGGCCGACGGGGACCGCGTCTACGGCGTCATCCTCGCCAGCGCCGTCAACAACGACGGCGCCACCGACGGGCTCACCGTGCCCAGCGCACAGGCGCAGGAGGCCGTGCTGCGCGAGGCGTACGAGCGCGCCGCGGTCGCCCCGGACGAGGTGCAGTACGTCGAACTCCACGGCACCGGCACGCCGGTCGGCGACCCGGTGGAGGCCGCCGCGCTCGGCGCCGCCCTCGGCGCCCGCCGCGCCGACCGGGGCCCGCTGAACGTCGGCTCGGTGAAGACCAACATCGGCCACCTCGAGGGCGCCGCGGGGATCGCCGGCCTGATCAAGACGCTGCTGAGCCTGCACCATCGGCGGCTTCCGGCCAGCCTGAACTTCGAGACGCCCCACCCGCGGATCGACCTGGACGCGCTGGGCCTGGCCGTACAGCGTGAGCTGACGGGGTGGCCCGACGAGGACCGCCGACTGGTCGCGGGCGTCAGCTCCTTCGGCATGGGCGGCACCAACGCCCACGTCGTGCTCTGCGAGGCACCGCCCGTGCCCGCCGAGGAGACCCCCGCCGAGACCGCGGCTCCGACGCCGTGGGTCGTCACGGGCCATGACGAGGACGCGCTGCGCGCCCAGGCCGCGAAGCTGCACGCCTTCGTCACCGACCGCCCGGAGCGGTCGGCGCAGGACGTCGGCCGGGCGCTGGCCACCACCCGGACCTTCCTCGGCCACCGGGCCGTGGTCGTCGCGGACGGCCGCGACTCGCTGCTCGCCGGCCTGGACGCGCTCGCCACCGCGGCCCCCGCGGCCTCCGTCGTCACCGGGGCCGTACGGCCGGGCGGGACGGCGTTCCTGTTCACCGGTCAGGGTGCCCAGCGCACCGGCATGGGCCAGGAGCTGTACGCCACGTTCCCGGCGTACGCGGCCGCCTTCGACGAGGTCGCCGCCCGGCTGGACCCGCTGCTGGAGCGCCCGCTCGCCGAGATCGTCGCCGACGAGGAGGCGCTGCACGAGACGGGCGCCACCCAGCCGGCGCTGTTCGCCGTCGAGGTCGCCCTGTTCCGCCTGCTGGAGAGCTGGGGGCTGCGCCCCGCCCTGCTCGCCGGCCATTCCGTCGGCGAGCTGGCCGCCGCCCATGTCGCGGGGGTGCTCTCCCTCGCCGACGCCACGAAGCTGGTCGCCGCGCGTGCCCGGCTGATGCAGGCGCTGCCCACCGGGGGCGCGATGATCGCCGTCGAGGCCACCGAGGCGGAGGTGCTGCCGCTGCTCGCGGGGCGCGAGGACGTGCTCGCCGTCGCCGCGGTCAACGGCCCGGACGCCCTGGTCCTGTCGGGTGACGTGGAAGCGGCCACCGAGGTCGCCGACGCGCTGCGGGCCGCGGGGCACCGCACGAAGCGGCTGACCGTCTCGCACGCCTTCCACTCCCCGCACATGGACCCGATGCTGGAGGAGTTCCGCGCGGTCGCGGCCTCCCTCGACTACGCGGAGCCGGTGCTCGCGGTGGTGTCCACGGTGACCGGCGAGCCGGTCACCGCCGGTCAGTTCACTTCGCCCGACTACTGGGTGGAGCAGGTCCGCCGCCCTGTGCGCTTCCTCGACGCCGTGCGCGCCCTGGAGAGATCGGGCGTCAGCACGTTCCTGGAGCTGGGCCCCGAGGGCGTCCTGTCCTCCCTCGCCGAGGACTGCGTCGTGGACACGGAGGCGGTCGCCGCGGTGCCGCTGCTGCGTGCCGGACGGTCCGAGGCGCTGACCGCGCTGACCGCGCTGGCCACCGCGTTCGCGCGCGGCGCCGAGATCGACTGGACGGCCCTGTACGGCGACCGGCCCGCACGCCATGTCGGGCTGCCCACCTACGCCTTCCAACGCACGCGCTTCTGGCTGGACGGCGCACGCCGGGCGGCCGCGCCGCTGCCGGGGCCTGTCGCGGCGACCGCCCCCGTCGCCGCGGCGGCCCCGCGCGGTGAGCTGGGCCGCCGTCCGGCCGCGCTCGGTGAGGCGGACCGCGAGAGCGCCGTCGCCGACCTGCTGCACGCCCACATCGGGGCGGTTCTGGAGTACGAGCCGGGCCGGCGGGTGCCCGACCACACCCCGTTCCGGGACTTGGGCTTCAGCTCCCTGATGGCCACGGAGCTGCGCGGCGCGCTCGCCCGGGCCACCGGCCTGAAGCTGCCGGCGGGCCTGCTCTTCGACCATCCCACTCCGGGGGAACTCGCCGGCTTCCTGACGTCCGAACTCCTCGGCGCGGCCGAGCAGGCCGACGAGACGGCCGTCGTGTCCGCCGAGGGGGAAGCCATCGCCATCGTCGGCATGGCCTGCCGGTACCCGGGCGGGGTGGCCTCGCCGGAGGATCTGTGGCGTCTGGTCGCCACGGGCGAGGACGCCATCGGCGAGTTCCCGGCGGACCGCGGCTGGCCCGCCGACCTCTACGACCCCGATCCGGACCGGCCCGGCCGCAGCGCGGTGCGTCACGGCGGATTCCTCTACGACGCGGGTGAGTTCGACGCCGCGTTCTTCGGGATCTCGCCCCGTGAGGCCCTGGCGATGGACCCGCAGCAGCGTCTTCTCCTGGAGACCGCGTGGGAGAGCGTCGAGCGCGCGGGGATCGACCCCACAAAGCTGCGTGGCACCCGCACCGGTGTCTTCGTCGGCGCGACCGGCCTGGAATACGGGCCGCGTATGGACGACGCCCCCGAGGCGGTCCAGGGCAGCGTGCTGACCGGCACCACCGCGAGCGTCATGTCCGGCCGGATCGCCTACCAACTCGGCCTGGTGGGCCCGGCCGTCACGGTCGACACGGCCTGCTCCTCGTCGCTGGTCGCCCTGCACCAGGCCGTCCGGTCGCTGCGCTCCGGTGAGACCGATCTGGCGCTCGCGGGCGGCGTGACCGTCATGTCATCGCCGGGCATGTTCGTGGAGTTCTCCCGCCAGCGTGGTCTGGCGCCCGACGGCCGCTGCAAGCCGTTCTCCGACGACGCGGACGGCACCGGCTGGTCCGAGGGTGTCGGCCTGCTCCTGGTCGAGCGGTTGTCCGACGCGCGGCGCAACGGGCACACGGTCCTCGGAGTGATCCGCGGCTCCGCCGTCAACCAGGACGGCGCCAGCAACGGCCTGACGGCGCCCAACGGCCCGTCCCAGCAGCGGGTCATCCGGCAGGCACTGGCCGACTCCGGTCTGACCGCGGCGGAGGTGGACGCCGTCGAGGCCCACGGCACCGGCACCCGCCTCGGGGACCCCATCGAGGCGGAGGCCGTCAAGGCCGTCTACGGCCCGGGACACAGCTCCGAACGCCCCCTGCACCTCGGCTCGCTGAAGTCCAACATCGGCCACGCCCAGGCGGCCGCCGGTGTCGGCGGCGTCATCAAGATGGTCCAGGCCATGCGACACGGTCTGCTGCCCAGGACGCTGCACGTGGACGTGCCCAGCAGCCAGGTCGACTGGTCCGAGGGCACCGTCGCGCTGCTGACCGAGGACCGGGAGTGGCCGGCGGCGGAGGGCCGGCCGCGCCGCGCGGGTGTCTCGTCCTTCGGCATCAGCGGCACCAACGCCCACGTCATCGTCGAGCAGGCCCCGCCGACCGCGTCCGCGCCCCTCGAGGACTCATCCGCTCCGGACGCGCCCATTCCGGCCGGACCCGCGCCGTTCGTGCTGTCGGCCCGCGACCCCGGGGCGCTCCGCGCGCAGGCCGCGCGCCTGGCCGCGTACGCGGCGGACACCGACGCCGCGCCCGCGGACCTGGGTCTCTCACTGGCGACGACGCGTGCGGCCTTCGAGCACCGCGCCGTCGTCCTCGCCTCCGGGGCCGAGGACCTGCGCCTCGGCCTGCGCGCCCTCGCCGACGGCACACCGACCGCGAACGTCGTCACCGGCGAGGCCACCACGGAACGCCGCACCGCGTTCCTGTTCACCGGCCAGGGCGCCCAGCGCACCAACATGGGCCGCGAACTGTACGAAACCAGCCCGGTCTTCGCCGAGGCACTCG
>NZ_JBHWJQ010000078.1:0-8074 GCF_042731435.1 Streptomyces sp. NPDC059861
GGATTCCCTGTCCCGGGCACCGGCCCGCGCGCACACCTCGGCGGACCGGTGCAGACCTCTCGTCCGGGCCGGGCCCGCAAGACAGTGCGGTGCACGGGCGGGGCACCCCTCGGTCCCTACCCGTGCACCGTGCCGCCGGGCGGGCCCGTACGGGGGCCGGGCCCGCCCGGCGAGCCGCCGCCCCGGTATGTGTGCGGTCACACCGGGGCGACGCGGGGGTGACGCCCGCGGTCAGCCCTGCTTGAAGGCCTCGACCAGGCTGGCCAGGCTGTGGGTGCCGTGACCCTGCGCGACACGACGCTCGATGAGCGTCTGGATGGACGCGGAGAAGTCGCTGTTGATGCCGAGCTGCTTGCTCGTGGCGACCAGGTGCTCGATCGCGGCCCGGTTGACGTCGAGGCTGGAGACCTCGGTCTCGAAGCTGCCCGAGTCGATCTCCTGGGCGCTCTGCGGGATCGCCGGGGTGATGACGTGCTCGATCCACGTCAGCGCGAACGGGGTGAAGGCCTCCGCCGAGACACCGGCCGAGTTGACGAGCGCCACGGCGTGGAAGTACCCCGCGAGGCTCGACCACAGCAGCGACAGCAGACCGAGGTCGTAGACCAGCGGAACGCCGGCGTCCTCACCCAGGTACACGTTCGTGCCGGCGAGCAGCTTCAGCAGCTCCTCGTGCTCGCCGAACAGCTCCTGCGAACCGGCGTAGAAGATCAGAGCCTGGGGCAGGCCGATCATCTGCGGGACGGCCATGATGGCGCCGTCGAGGTAGCGCACCCCGTTCTGCTCGGCCCAGCCGGCGAAGGCACGGGCGTCCTCGGGGGTACCCGAGGTGAGGTTGACGACGACCTTGCCCTTCAGCTCGGTGGCCGCACCCGCGACGAGCTCGTTCAGCACCTCGTACGTGGAGACGCACGCCACGACGACCGGGCTGGCCGCGATGGCCTCCTTGATGTCGGGCGCGAAGACCGCGCCCTGCTCGACGAGCGCGTCCGCCTTCCCGGCGGAGCGGTTCCACACCGTGGTGGGGTTCCCGTTCTTCACGAAGGCGGCAGCCAGGGCGGCGCCCATCATGCCCAGACCGAGGACGGTCACCGGACCCTGGTTCGTGTTCGACATTGACTTGCTCCTTATGGTTGTTCGTTGAATCAGCGCCCCCGCAGGGACGGGGTCTAAAGGAAGAGGCTGTCGGGGTCGAGGCCGAGCAGCGTGCGGCCGTGCACCTCGAGACCCATGTTCGGGGCCATCAGGCCATGCCGGGCAAGGCCGTTGAGGTCCCGGTAGAAGCGCTGGAAGTGCGCCTTGCGGGAGAGGGCACCGGCACCGCTGATGGAGTGGAGCGCCTGGAGAGCCTCCTGGGTGAGCAGGATCGCCACGCCGGCCTTGCCGCGAACCTCCGCCTTCTCCTCCCAGGTCGGCTGCACGCCGGCGTCCGCGCGCTCCTGAAGGAGCATCAGGTACGTGTCGGCGAGCGCCTCCGCGGCCTCGATCTTGCCGTGGGCCAGCGCGATCTGAATCTGGGTCAGCGGGTGCTGCGCCTGGTCCGTCACGTTGCTGTACGCCAGCGGCTTGCCCTTGACCGTGGCGACGATCTCCTCGTACGCGGCGCGGGCCATGCCGATGTAGGCGGCCACGGACTCGGCGACGACGAAGCTGATCAGGCTGTAGTCACGGCCCTTGGAACCGGTGACGGCACCTCCGCCGGAGGTCCCGAGGACGGCCTGCTCGAGGGTGACGACCCGGTGGGCGGGAACGAAGAGGTCCGTGGCGCTCGACGTCGAGCTGCCGGTGGCGATGGCGGCCGAGACGTGCCAGTCGTCGGCGATCGTCAGCTCGTCCACCGGCACCATGGCGTAGACCTCTTCGACGGTGCCGTCGGCGTGCTCCAGCTCCGCCGCGAGCAGGTCCCAGTGGGCGCCGCGTACACCGGAGTTGAAGCGCCAGGCGCCGTTGAGGACGTAGCCGCCCTCGGCCGGGACCATCTTCGCGGTCGGCGTGAAGCCGCCGGAGATGCGGACCGAGCCGTCCTTGAAGATCTCCTCCTGCGCCTGGAGGGGGTAGAGGGTGGCCATCCAGGCACTGGAGATCCAGGCCACGGCGACCCAGCCGGTGGATCCGCAGCCCCGGGAGATCTCGGTGAGGATCTCCACCTGCTCCTTCAGCGGGAGGTCCAGGCCACCGAAGCGCTTCGGCACGGCGACACGGAAGACCCCGGCCTTCTCCAGGAGTTCGACGTTCTCCTCGACGATCCAGCGTTGGTCCTCGGACGCCGGACCGTTCGCGCGCAGCGTCGGAACGATCTCCCGCACGGATTTCAGAATGTTCTCGGCTTCGGTCGACCTGACGGCCATTCCAGCTCCTCGGTCAGTATCGGCACGGGTGAAAGGCATGACGCCACCCATGGCCATTTCGGGACGCAGAAAAGCTAGCCGAGGCCGGCCACCTGACAGCCACCAGTGAGTAATCAACCTCCCGTGCTTCGCGGATACGCACGGACAGGTCACTGAATGCTCGCCGGAAGGCTACCGGCAAGCGGTCTTTGGCCGTCCACTGCCGGTCCACCGGAAGGTAACCGGCCTCTCTCGCCCCGGGTTTGTGCGCTGAAACGGACGATTATCGGCCAGTGGGAGAAACCGGATCGTTTTCAGCCAAGCCGCGATTAGGGTCGACTCGCATTCAGTTGTCCACGGCAGCACGTGATTCCTGGACGACCGGCAACTTCGTGCACAAGGGGAGTGGGATGAAAGAGACATCCGTCGGAAGGGCGCACACCTCGCGCCGCGCGATACTCAAGGCCGGGGCCGCCGCGGGCCTGGTGGGCGCCGCAGGAGTCGCCTCGGCCGGAACCGCGTCCGCGGAGGGGGAGACGAAGGCGGGCGCGCGCAGCTATGACGTGATCGTCATCGGCGGTGGCTTCGCCGGTGTGACGGCGGCGCGCGAGCTGAAGAAGCAGGGCAAGCGCACGCTGATCCTCGAAGCCCGCAACCGCGTCGGCGGCCGGGCCTGGTCCAGCACCTTCTCGGGAGTGCCGGTCGAGTTCGGCGCCACCTGGATCCACCCCAGCCAGACCCTGATCTGGAACGAGGTCCAGCGTCTGGGGATCGCCCGGGTGGACGACCCGAACCCCGATTTCACGGTGTTCGCCACCGAGTCCGGCGGCTACGCCCGCCAGGATCTTGCCTTCCTGGAGAACCAGGACGCCCTGCTGCGCAGGTTCGTCGAGGGCGCCGAGCAGTATCTGCCGCGTCCCTACGACCCGTTCTACCGCGAGGACCTGCTGGTCGACCTCGACAAGCTGACCCTCGGCGACCGGGCGCGCCAGCTGCGCCTGACGACGCTGGAGCAGAACTGGGTGAGCGCCACCACCGGTGCCTACGGCGGTGGGTTCGAGCGCGGCTCGCTCACCCAGCTCGCCCACTGGTGGGCGCTGTGCGGCTACAACACCGAGACCTTCCACGGCATCAACGTCACCCGCCCCGTCGGCGGCCTCAGCGGCGTCATCACCAAGATGCTCGCCGAGACCGGTGCCACGATTGTCTACAACGCGCCCGTCTCCAAGGTCGCCGACAACGGCACGCGCGTGCAGGTGACCGCCGGCGGGCTGGTGTACGACGCCGGCTCCGTGGTCGTGGCCGTGCCGGTCAACGTCTGGAACTCCATCAGCTTCACCGCGGGCCTGCCGGCCGAGTTCGGGCGGCTGAGCACCGAGACCGTCGGCGTGCCGACGGCCAAGAAGATCCTCATCCAGGTCCAGGGCGACATCGGCCGCCCGCTCGTGAACGGCAAGAGCGGCGCGCCGCTCGACCTGGTGCTGGCCAACACCGACAAGTCGAGCCAGGGCACGGTGCTGGTCGCCTTCAGCGTCAACCCGAATCTGGACGCCAACAACTTGGCCCAGATCCAGAAGGCCATCAGCGAGGTGCTCCCGGGGACCAAGGTCCTCTCCGTCAAGGGCCACGACTGGGGCAAGGACGCCTATGCCAAGGGAGCCTGGACCTTCCGGCGTCCGGGACAGCTGCTGCGGTCCCTGCGCACGGTTCGCCAGCCGCACGGGCGCCTCGTCTTCGCCGGCAGCGACATCGCCACGGGGTGGGCCGGATACGTGGACGGTGCCATCGAGTCGGGAATCCACGCCGCCGGTGTCGCCGCCAACCTGAGCGGAGCCGGAACCGTCGCGTAGGACCCCGTCACCGGCGCCGTAGCGCCCCTCCACCGCCCGCCGTCGGCCAGGCCCAGCCCTGTGCCCGACGGCGGGCACCTTTCTGCCCGGACCGTATTTCCCCGCGTTTTCGAGAACCCCGGCACCGCCACCCGCGCCGTTTTCTGGATCTTTTCCGCAGGGCTGTTTTCTGTTTCCCGTGTACCAGCGGCATTGAATTACCGTGCCAACGGAAAAGAATTTCCGTGCGGCGGCAGGATGTCGCTCGCGCTGTGGACACCCTGATCGTATACCGATTGGAGGCGGGCGCTTTCTCTCGCTAGGCGATCAAAAATCGACACGAGGGTCTTGGATTTCGCACCCTAAGTCCGGATTGATAAGCTATCTTCCGATATGTGCATACCGACACGCGACACCCTCAAGTGCCGCTGTGTCGAGGGGTCGTGCTGGTAGAACTGTTTCCGTCTGCCCGCGCCGAATCCCTCTCCCGGCACCCCTTGGGCGCATCCAGGTATCCGGCTGAACGATGTGTTAAGACAATCACAAATCGTTGCGGTATCGACGCAAGCCGTTAGTAGCATTGGTTACGCTAATGACGTAGGGGGGGATGTGCTCTACGTCACACATCGAGCACTAGCGGGGAACTATGTGGTTCAGGGTGTTGGGCCCACTAGAGGTCATCACGGGCGAACGCGTGATTCCTCTGGGCGGAAGCAAACAGCGTGCCACACTCGGATACCTACTCCTTCATCCCAATCAAACGATTCCCACCAGCAAACTCTTAGAGGCTCTGTGGAGCGTCGAAGAGGCGCCGATGACCGCCCGCAAGATCCTCCAGAACGCGGTCTGGGGTCTGCGCCGCGCTCTGCTCCCGAGCCGGGACCCGGCCGCTCCGGTGGCACTGCGCACCCGGCCCCCCGGCTACTCGCTCGACGTCCCCCCCGACCGGATCGATGTGCATCTCTTCCACCGCTGGGTCAAGGACGGACGTTCCCGGCTGGAGGCCGGAGCGCCGGACGAGGCGGCCCGGCTGCTGAACGACGCCCTTGAGCTGTGGCGCGGGCCGGCCCTCCTGGACGTCACCGAAGCCGGCCTGACGTGGCCGGAGTTGTCCACCCTGGAGAGCACCCGGCTGGACGTGCTGGAGGACTTCTTCGAGGCCCAGCTCGCCTGCGGACGCCATCAGGTGGTGCTCGGTGATCTGGAGTCGCTGGTGGAGAACGAACCGCTGCGGGAGCGCGCCTGCGGCCAGCTCATGCGCGCTCTGTACCGTTGCGGACGCCAATCGGACGCCCTCGGGGCGTTCAGCCGGCTGCGCAGTCTGCTGGTCGAGGACTTCGGTCTCGAGCCCAGCCGGGAACTCCAGCAGCTCCAGCAGGCGATCCTCAACCACGACCCCGACCTCGCGCTGGTTCAGAGCGGAGCGGCACACTCTTCCAGGCCCGTGGCCTCCGTCACCGCGGAGGAGGTCGTGCCCCTGCCACGCGGTGGTGAGCACGTCCACGAGGGCGGCTTCCCGGCCCTGCCCCAGCCCCAGCCTCAGCCTCGGGCCCAATCGCAGCCCCGGCCCGAGCCCCAGCCCAAGCTCCAAAGGGCGGCGGTCGGCCCGCAGCGCTCGGCCGCGGCACCCCTACGGGCGGTCCCCACGGCGCCGCTCGTCGCCTCGGCCCCGAAGGTCCTGTCCGCCGTTTCCGTCGCGGGCGCAAGCGCCGCCGAGGCCCTGGAACTCACCGAAGGCGCCGACCCGCTGGAGACGACGAGGGCAGCGGATCCGGGCCGGGCCCGCCCCACGGCGGTGACCAGCGCCGTGTCCGGAGCCTCGTCCGCGGTGCGCCGGCCGGCCAGCATCCTGGCCGTGCGGGCCGAACCCGACCCCACCCCGGAGGACTGCGCCGAGATCGACGCCTGGACGGACCGCATGAGCAGTCTCGTCCAGGGTGAGATCGAGGATCACGGCGGAGTGGTGATCTCGTCCCTGTGCGACGTCACCGTCGCCCTGTTCGCGGCCGAAGCCGACGGAGGCGACGAAGCGGAGTGGTCCCTCGGCGCGGTCCGGGCCGCCGACGCGCTGCGCGGTGTCCTTGCCGCTTCGCCGCAGACGCCGGGCGACGGCATCCCGCCGGGCGTGCGCACGAAGCTGCGGGTGTCCGTCGCCACCGGCGAGGTACTGGTCAGCCAGTCCCTCGGCGCGAGTTCGCCGCCCAAGGTCTTCGGCGCGCGGGTGATGAACGAGTCCGGGGCGCTGCTCGAACTGGCCGCCTCCGACCACGCCCACGTCTGCGACCGCACCCGCGAGGAGACGCAGGGGCACTTCTCGTACGCGGAGATCCCCGGCAGCACCCCCACGCGCTGGAAGCTGCTGGGGCGGGTCGAGCCCGCCAAGGACGTGACGGGAGCGGACCAGGACGACTCCCACCTTCGCGAACTGGACCTGCTCCAGGGCGCGATGACCCACAGCAGCCGGTGGTCGCAGCCGCACCTGATCACCGTGCTCGGGAACGCCGAGGAGCGCCGCAGCCGGATGCTGGACGAGCTGCGGATCTTCGCCACCGAGGCGATGGACAGGGCGCAGGTCCTGACCTGGAGCAGACAGGAGGCGGCCGACTCGGGCCCGTTCGGCCTGCACCGCAGGATCATCTCCCAGTACTCCGGGGTGGTGGAGTCCGACCCGCCCTGGGCGGTCCGCAGGAAGATCAGCACCATCGTCGACCGCCTCGAGGCCGCCAAGAGCTGCTCCAACTGGCTGGTGGCCCGGTGCACTTCCCTCTTCGAGAGCGTGAACCGCACCACGGAGTGGCTGACCGCCCAGGAGTGGATGGACGTCTGGCGGTACTTCCTGGAAGCCGCCGCGCAGGACGGCCCGCTGGTCCTGATCGTCGACGACCTGCACCTCGCGGACCAGCCCGCCAGGGAACTCGTCGGTCTCCTGGCCCGGCTTCCCGACATGATCCCGCTCACCGTCATCGTCGGCGCCACCCCGGAACTCGTGCGCCACCCCGACTGGTCGGCGGACCGCCGCCTGGCCACCATCGTGATGCTGGACCGGCCGGACGAGGCCGAATTCGCCTGTTCCACGGCGTGACACCGCACGCCCGACCGCCCGCCCCCTCGGTACAAGGCCGACCGAGGGGGCGTCCGCGTCGGCGGGGGCCGCGGAAAGCGGCGGTCACCTGGTCCACCCGGGGCCTCGTGATCATCGTCGGTTACGCTCAAGTGACGGACTTGGAGGCGAGGGCGCTGACGCCCCGAGCTCCGACCAGGAGCGCAGCCCGCAGGCCGTCAGGGTGTGAACCGTCGAAGAGGAGTGCCCATGAGCGAGACCGAGATCCGCGACGACCGGGCGGCGGGCCGCCTGGAGGCCGTCGGGGACGGCGAGGTCACCGGCCGTATCGAGTACTTCGTGCTCGACGCCCCGAGGCGCGCCCTCGTGCCGGTGCACACCATCGTCGAACCGGCCCACGAGGGGAAGGGCATCGCGGGGGCCCTGGCGCGCGAGCTGTACGCCGTCGCCGCCCGCGAGGGCATTCCCGTCGCCCCGCTCTGCCCGTACGTCGTCAAGTGGGCCGAGCGCCACCCGGACGAGGCCCCCGCCGCCGACCCGGAGCTGCTGGACGCCGCGGAGGCGTGGCTGGCGGCGCATCCCGGACGCTTCTGAGCGAGCCGTCCCTGCCGCACACCTCGCCCCTGCACGCGCCCCCGTCTTCGACGCCCTGCGCGACCAGGACCACGCCGACACGGTCACCGGCGCCGACGCGATCACCTCGCGCAGGTCTCCATGCCGCCCGCCCAGCGGCTGACGTCGGCCACCGTGCCGGTGCTGTCCAGCCCCTGGCCGGAACCGGCGGCGGGGGCGGTCGGCGCGCCGGACGCCTCTCCCGGCCGTCCGGCGCGCCGGACGGCCGGGAGAGGCCGCCTCGGCCA
>NZ_JBHWJQ010000079.1:0-7939 GCF_042731435.1 Streptomyces sp. NPDC059861
CGGCGAGGGGGCCGATACCTAGCTGGGTATCGGCCCCCTCGCCGTGTCCGGCTCGGCCCTCTCGGCCCTCTCGGCCCTCTCAGCCGCTCTGCTGACCGAACGGGCGGCGTGCCAGGGCCGCCGCCCAGCCGGTCGCCACGCGACCCTTCATGGCCAGCCACCGGTCGTTGAGGTCCCACACCGCGCGAACGGCCGAACGCGGTGCGAGGACCGCACGGATCCGGGTCCGCCGGCCGGCCCGGGCGCGCAGCGCCCCCCGCAGCCGGCGCACCTCGTCGGCCAGCCCGGCCTCCGCGTGCGGGTCCGGTGCGAACAGCACCTGCTCCACGGCACCGGCCACGCGGTGCACCGACCGGGTCGTCTGGTCGTCCAGATGGCCCAGCCGCACGATCCGCGCCGCCGCCTTGCGCGGGGTGAGAGCGTCGTCGGGGGCGATGCCGTAGTCCCAGGCGGTGTCCGTCAGTTCGCGCCAGACGGCCAGCACATGCCCGGCGGCCACCTCGGCGGCATGCCGCTCGTCCGGCTCCACGGCGAGGGTGGTCACCGCGACGCCGTCGCCACCGCCCTCACCGCCGCGTCCCCGGCCGAGCGCACCCGGGGGTGCGGCGCCCGTGTGCCCGGCCGAGGCCAGCCGCACCGACCGCCGTCTGAGCCGCCACAGCATGGGCAGCAGCGGCAGGACGACCAGCGCGACGCCCAGGAGCGTCCAGCCAGCCGTCTGGTACCAGGGCCGGCCTCCGTCGTCCGAGGAGCCCGGGTCCAGCGGGAGCGCCCCGCCGCACAGCTGAAGGCGCCGGTCCTGGTCCGCGCAGCTCGCGCTCGTGGACGGCTCGGCCGAGGGGGCCGTGTCCGCGGGACGCGAGGCCTCCGGCAGGTCGGGGATGCTGCTGGGCACCTCGGGCTGGGTGTACGTGGGCGTCGAGCCCCGGTTCGGCGTGGGCTCGAAGCGGGTCCAGCCGACGCCCTCGAAGTACAGCTCGGGCCACGCGTGCGCGTCCCGCAGCCCCACCGTGACCGTGCCGTCCGCCTGTGCCGTGCCGGGCGCGAAGCCCACGGCGACCCGGGCCGGTATGCCGAGCGTGCGCGCCATCGACGCCATGGCGAACGAGAAGTGCACGCAGAAGCCCCGCTTGTCCCGCAGGAAGCGGGCGATCGCCTGGGAGCCGCTGCCGGCCTGCACCTCGGTGTCGTACTGGAAGCCGCCGGTCACCGCGAAGTGCTCCTGGAGCGCGACCGCCTGCTCGTACGGGTTCTTCGCGTCGGCCGTGATCTGGCGGGCCGTCCGCGACACGATGCCCGGCAGGGAGCCCGGCACCTGGGTGAACTCGCGCTGGAGCGCGGAGGGCGGCTCCGGCGCCGAGGCCAGCTGATCCGCCGTCGGCTGCACATCGAGGCTGGTCACCTCGTAGGTGGCGCCCCGTGTGGTCTGGCCGTGGTCGCCGACGAGTGTCATGCCGACCGGCTCGTACCGCCAGTTGCCGTCGACCTTCACGCCGCTCGGCGGGTACGGCATCGGCAGCCAGTCCTGCGCGTACGAGTCCGAGGCAGCGATGCGGGTACGCACCTCGGCGCGCCGGATGTCCGGGCCGAGGCCGGCGGGGGTCGGGAGGTCGTCGGGCACGGCGACGATGTTGCGCCGGGAGGGCTTCCAGGTGGTGCCGTCGAAGTCGTCCAGGGACACGATCCGCAGATACATGCCGGAGAGGTCGCCCGTGCTGGTGCGCGTGGTCAGGACCGTGCGGTCCTCTTCGACGTTCAGGCTGTCGCGCAGGGACACCAGCGGGTTCACCGCGGAGATCGTGCCGCCGCCTCCGCTGCCGGTGCCGACACCCGTCCCGGCGGGGTCCAGCAGGCCGCCGTTCATCGTGGGCAGGGCCAGCGGCACGGCCAGGGCTATGCCCAGCGCGACCACGCCGATCCGCCGCCCCGCGCGCACCGGCGCCACCGGACCGCTCGGCTCCCCGCCCGGCCCGCGCCGCGCGCCGCCGAACACCCGGCCCCACTGCGACAGCCGGTCGCGCCCCTCGGCGAGCAGCAGCATCAGATAGCCGGCCGCCGCGATCAGGAACCACACCCAGCCGCCGGCGCCGTCGGACAGCCCCGCGGCCACCGAGTACAGCGCGAGCAGCGGGAGCCCGGCCGGGGCTGCGCTGCGGAAGGTCACCGCGAGCACGTCGACCGCCAGCCCGATCACCAGGACACCGCCGACGAGCATCAGTTCGATGCCGTCGGACAGTGGCGCCGGGATCGCGTACCGCCCGACGTCCTGGGTGCCCTGTTCGAGCAGGTCGGCGAAGCGGAGGAAGGCGTCGGGACCGGGGATCATCCCGATGAACGCGTTTTCCCGGGCGAAGACCAGGGTGAGCAGCATCAGCGTGACCAGGGCCTGCACGGTCACCGTCAGCGGGCGCGCCAGCGGCACCCGGCGGGCCGCCGCGCCCACACCCGCCTGGATCGCCAGCAGGACGGCCGCCTGCAGGAACCAGGAGACCTGGTCGACCAGTGGCAGCAGGGCGCACGCGGCCATCAGCGTCGCCGCCGTGGCACACAGCGCCATCCGCGCCTGCCCGCTCATGACCACCCCTCCCCGCCGGCCGTGCCGCCCGCCGTCACGACGCCGGTGCGCTCACGCTCCGCCTGGCGCCACAGGTCGTGCAGCGGGGCGCCCCGCGGGACGCGCACGGCCGTCCATCCGGCCTCGCGCAGCATCCGCAGCCGGTCCTCCTTCCCCGTCAACGGGCCGGGCACGTCCGTGGGTTCCCCCACCCAGTCTGCGCTGTCCAGGACGAAGGCGAGCGCGCCGCCGGTGCGCTGGCGCATCCGGGCCGCCACCGCGGCCTGCTCCTCGTCCAGGTCGCCGAAGAAGGCCACCAGCAGACCCTCGTGCCCGCCGTGGAGCAGGTCGTACGCCCGCGACAGGCCCGTGCCGTCGGAGTGGTCGATCACCGCGAGGGTGTCCATCATCAGTCCGGCCGCGTCGGCCGACTCCTGGCTCGCGCCGGCGAAGCCGTCCGCGCCCTCGCCGGGCACCGAGGTACCGGTGTCCGTCAACAGCCGCACGGAGAAGCCCCGTTCGAGCATGTGCACCAGCACCGACGCGGTGCCCGCCACGGCCCACTCGAAGGCCGAGTCGGGGCCCGCGCCCGCGAAGGCGACGCCCCGGGTGTCGAGCAGGACGGTGCAGCGGGAGCGCTGCGGCTGTTCCTCGCGGCGCACCATCAGCTCGCCGTAGCGGGCAGTGGAGCGCCAGTGCACTCGGCGCAGGTCGTCGCCGTAGCGGTACCCGCGCGGGATCACGTCGTCCTCGCCGGCCAGCGCCAGCGAGCGCAGCCGCCCGTCGCCGTACCCCTTCGCCTCACCGGTCAGCCGCACGGGCGGCAGCGGCTCCACGCGCGGGATCACCGTCAGGGTGTCGTACGTCGAGAAGGACCGCGTCAGCTCGCACATCCCGAACGGGTCGGTCAGACGCAGCTGGAGCGGGCCCAGCGGGTAGCGGCCGCGCAGGTCGGAGCGGACGCGGTAGGACACCTCGCGGCGGCCGCCCGGCTCCACGCGGTCGAGCACGAAGCGGGGGCGCGGGCCGAGCACGTACGGCACCCGGTCCTGGAGCATCAGCAGGCCGGTCGGCAGCCGCGAGACGTTGTCCATCCGCAGATGGACCCGCGCCTCGGCACCGGCGGGCACGCGCGCGGGGGAGAGCCTGCGGCTGCCGGCCACCCGGTAGCGCGTGCGGTACAGCACCGTCGCGCACACCAGGGGCAGCGCGGCCAGCAGCAGCCCGACCCGGAGCAGGTCGCTCTGGCCGAGGACGTAGGCGCAGACGGCGGCGGCGATCCCGGCGGCCAGGAAGGAGCGGCCGCGGGTGGTCAGACCGGCCAGGGCCGTGCGCAGGCCGCTCTTGTCGCCCTTGTCGGCGTCGGCGGCAGCGAGTCCCGCCGCGGCGGTCATCACAGTCTCCGGGGCGGCTGCTGGCCGTACGCCTGTGCGCCGTGGCCCAGGCCGCCGAAAGCGTTCTGCTGGGGTGTCGAGGGCACCGGTGTGCGCTGCAGGATCTCCTGGACCACCTGCTCCGCCGTGCGGCGGTTGAGCTGGGCCTGCGCGGTGGGCAGCAGGCGGTGCGCCAGCACGGCCACCGCGAGGGCCTGGACGTCGTCCGGCAGGGCGTACTCCCGGCCGCTGAGGGCCGCCGAAGCCTTCGCCGCGCGCAGCAGATGCAGCGTCGCGCGCGGGGAGGCGCCGAGTCTCAGGTCGGGGTGGTTGCGGGTGGCGGCGACCAGGTCCACCGCGTAGCGCCGGACGGTCTCGGCGACGTGGACGCCGCGGACCGCCTCTATCAGCTTCACGATCTCGTGCGCGTGCGCCACCGGCTGGAGGTCGTCCAGCGGGCTCACCCCGCCGTGCACGTCCAGCATCTGCAGCTCGGCCTCCGCGCTCGGGTAGCCGATGGAGACACGGGCCATGAAGCGGTCCCGCTGAGCCTCGGGGAGCGGGTAGGTGCCCTCCATCTCGACCGGGTTCTGCGTGGCGACCACCATGAAGGGGCTGGGCAGCTCGTAGGTCTGCCCGTCGATGGTGACCTGGCGCTCCTCCATCGACTCCAGCAGCGCGGACTGGGTCTTCGGCGAGGCGCGGTTGATCTCGTCGCCGATCACGATCTGGGCGAAGATCGCGCCCGGCTTGAACTCGAAGTCCCGGCGCTGCTGGTCCCAGATGGACACCCCGGTGATGTCCGAGGGCAGCAGGTCGGGCGTGAACTGGATACGCCGCACGGAACAGTCGATGGACCGTGCCAGCGTCTTGGCGAGCATTGTCTTGCCCACGCCGGGCACATCCTCGATCAGAAGATGCCCCTCGGCGAGCAGTACGGTCAGCGAAAGCCGCACGACCTCGGGCTTGCCCTCGATCACTTCTTCCACCGCACTGCGGACCCGATCCGCAGTGGCAGTCAGATCAGTAAGGCTCGCTCGATCGTCATAGGTCGTCACCCGGCCCTCCTCGGCCCGTTCTTTCTCACGGGCCGACGCTCTGCGATGCGTATCCGGCCCACCCCGAAACACGGACACCACGCGTGAATCGTTCCGCGCGACGCCACCACCCGCATTCTTGCCGCCGTTACCGATTCGTGTCACTCGACTGTGGACAACTGGCAGCGATATGTCGGGCCTTACGGCAATTTGTTCTGCCCTGTGCCCGGGAATCCCGAAGAACGAGACCCCCGGGCGACGGTCACGCGGGGTCGATCTCGCGCAGCAGGCCCGTCCGCACGTCGAACACGAAGCCGCGCACGTCGTCGGTGTGGAGCAGGAACGGCGAGGTGCGCACCCGCCGCATCGACTGCCGGACGTCCTGGTCGACGTCCTTGAAGGACTCCACCGCCCAGGCCGGGCGCTGGCCGATCTCCGCCTCCAGTTCGGTGCGGAAGTCCTCCGTGAGGGATTCCAGACCGCAGCCGGTGTGGTGGATGAGGACCACGCTGCGGGTGCCCAGCTTGCGCTGGCTGATGGTGAGTGAGCGGATCACGTCGTCGGTGACGACGCCACCCGCGTTGCGGATGGTGTGGCAGTCGCCGAGCTGCAGGCCGAGCGCGGCGTGCAGGTCGATCCGGGCGTCCATGCAGGCCACGACGGCGACCTGGAGGACCGGGCGGGCGTCCATGCCCGGGTCGCGGAAGGCGGCCGCGTACCGCTCGTTGGCGTCCACGAGACGGTCGGTGACGGTGCCGGCTATGGCGTCCTCGGAGCCGGCGGGAACCGATGCAGAAGTCGTCATGGTGATGACGGTACTGGTCACCGGCGGTCGGGTCCTGTTGTGAGGCGGGACAAAGAACGTCATCGGGCCTTGATGTGAGCTAACCCACAAGCGTGGCGCGTATGCGCCCTTACGAGTGATCCTCCCTGGTGCGCGGGTTGATCGCCGACCGCCGCCGCGACGCGCAGGCCGGTTGATTGACCGCGACAGAGGGTGGACTAAAGTGACGCGAAGCGGGAGGCGAGGCTCTCCCCGCTGCAGCGAATTCCCCGGATTCCGGCGTGGCCGCCGGAGATCTCCCGCGTGCGCGGCGCGTACGTACGGCTCGGCCTCCATCCGCTCCCGGCCGGCTGACGCCTCCGGCGCCGGCAGGCCTCCCCTTCACTGGGGGTCCCCCCAGCTTGCTGGGGGAGGGCGGGGACCCGGCGGTACGTACGGCCCGCCGGACCTGAGAGGGCCCCTTGAGCCAGAGTCGACACGTCCCGGTGATGCTCCAGCGGTGCCTGGACCTGTTGGCGCCCGCCCTGGAGCGGCCCGGAGCCGTGGTCGTCGACTGCACGCTCGGCCTCGGCGGCCACAGCGAGGCGCTGCTCGCCCGCTTCCCCGAGGCCCACCTCGTCGCCCTCGACCGGGACAAGGAGGCGCTGCGCCTGTCCGGTGAGCGGCTCGCGCCGTACGGGGAGCGCGCCTCCCTCGTGCACGCCGTGTACGACGAACTGCCCGAGGTGCTGGACCGGCTGGGCATCGCGCGCGTGCAGGGCGTCCTGTTCGACCTCGGAGTCTCCTCCATGCAGCTCGACGAGGCCGACCGCGGCTTCGCCTACGCGCAGGACGCCCCGCTCGACATGCGCATGGACCAGTCGACCGGCGTCAGCGCCGCCGAGGTCCTCAACACCTACCCGCCCGGTGAGCTGGTACGGATCCTGCGCGCGTACGGCGAGGAGAAGCAGGCCAAGCGCATCGTGGCCGCCGTCGTGCGCGAGCGCGAGAAGGAGCCGTTCAGCAACAGCGCGCGGCTCGTGGAGCTGATCCGGGACGCGCTGCCGCAGGCCGCCAAGCGCACCGGCGGCAACCCGGCCAAGCGCACCTTCCAGGCCCTGCGTATCGAGGTCAACGGCGAGCTGTCCGTGCTGGAGCGGGCGATCCCGGCGGCGGTCAAGGCGCTGGACGTGGGCGGGCGGATCGCCGTGCTGTCGTACCACTCGTTGGAGGACCGGCTGGTCAAGCAGGTGTTCACGGCCGGTGCCACCAGCACGGCCCCGGCCGGGCTGCCGGTGGTGCCCGAGCAGTACCAGCCCCGGCTCAAGCTGCTCACCCGTGGTGCCGAACTTCCCACCGAGGAAGAGGTCGCCGAGAACCGCCGTGCGGCCCCGGCGCGACTGCGCGCGGCCCAGCGGATCAGGGAGGACGTCGCGTGAGGCAGCCGACGGGGCGGGGTTTCGGCTCCGGGATCCGCAGCGGGTCCCCCACCCCGCCTCGCCGCACTACCAGGTCCGGCATCCGCGCCAGGGGAGGGTGAGTGAGTAGGAAACCCGAACTGAGAGGGAGGGCGGCACGGCTCGCGCAGCTTCTCCCCACCGGACGGGGGCAGGCCGCGCGGACGCCCTTCGTCCTCCTCGTCGTCCTGCTCCTCGGCGGCGGCCTCATCGGCCTGCTGGTGCTGAACTCGGCGCTCAGCGAAGGGTCGTTCCAGCTCGACGACCTCCAGAAGGAGACCAAGAACCTCACCGACGAGGAGCAGGCCCTGCAGCGCGACATCGACGCCTACTCCGCCCCCGACGCCCTTCAGCGGCGCGCTCGCGAACTCGGCATGGTCCCCGGCTCGGACCCCGCCTTCCTCGATCCCGACGGCACCGTCAAGGGCGTCCCGTCCGCCGTCGCCGCCGAACCGGCCTCCGCACGCCACCCTCTCGTCCTCGCCCCCGAGGCGATGGCCACCGGCCCCGCGCCCGTCTTGTCCGGCTCCCCCGCACCCGTGGCCACCCCCTTCGTCCCCACGGCCGCCGCGACCCCCACCCCGACGGCCCCGGCCACCCGCACGGCACCCCGGGCAGGCACCCCCGCGGCCCCGGCCCCCCGCACGCTCGCCGGCACTCCCGCGGCCGCGGCCCCCCGCTCGCTCGCCGGCACCCCCGCCCCCCTCCCGACCACACCCTCCGGCAGGTGACGGAAGTGACCGACAGGGAACCGC
>NZ_JBHWJQ010000080.1:0-7559 GCF_042731435.1 Streptomyces sp. NPDC059861
CTGGGAACGACGCGACGACATCCACGAGGCCTTCCTCGGCCTCGCCACCTGCCTCATCACCCACCGACACGTCCAACGCCTTTGTTAGGACCTCTTAGTCTCTGGGCCCTTCGCGACACAGCGCGGTACCCCGACGACAATGACGAATGCCGTCGCTCGGGCCTCGCACAGCTTGGCGAGGCCCGAGCCAGCCTGCTGATGCTGATGGCCAAGTGGAGACACAAGAAGGCCGGAGAACGTCGGCTGTCACTTCAAGCCCTCGTCCCCCTCCATCGCGGAGATCACCAGTCTCCTCGCGCGGGCGGCAGCAGGCGCTGATCGCGACGCCTGTTACGAGGTGGCGTCGGCCCACAGGTCGGTGCTGTGGGCCCCGATGAGAGCGCTGATGTGGGTGAGTACGTCACTGACCGGCTGTGGGTCGAGCCGGCGTCCGTCACGCAAGCGCAGTGCGACGTGATCGTCAGCGGCCTCCTTGGCCCCGATGACGGCTTGGTAGGGAACCAGGCGGGCCTCCCGTATACGGGCGCCCAGACTGCCGCGGTCCGGTCCCGCGGTCTGGGCACGCAGTCCCAGACGGGTGCAGCGTTGGGCGAGGGCTGCGGCGTTCGGCAGTTCGGTGTCGGAGATCGGGAGAATGACCAGCTGGGTAGGGGCGAGCCAGGCGGGGAAAGCACCGCCGTGCTGCTCGATGAGATGAGCGACGGCACGTTCCACACTGCCGATGATGCTGCGGTGGACCATGACCGGGCGGTGTTTGGCACCGTCGGCGCCGATGTAGTGCAGGTCGAACTGCTCGGGCTGGTGGAAGTCGACCTGGACGGTGGACAGTGTGGACTCCCGGCCGGCGCCGTCGGTGACCTGGACGTCGATCTTGGGCCCGTAGAAGGCGGCCTCTCCCTCGGCTGCCTCGTAGGGCAGGCCGGAGCGGTCGAGGACATCGGTCAGCAGGGCGGTGGAACGCTGCCATTTCTGGGGAGCGGCGACGTACTTGCCGCCAGGGCCCGGGAGGGAGAGCCGGTAACGGGTCTGGATGATGCCGAGTGCCTCGTACGCCCGGCGGATCATCTCCAGCGCCGCCTGCGCCTCCTCGGCGACCTGGTCCAGGGTGCAGAAGATGTGTGCGTCATTGAGCTGGATCGCCCGCACCCGGGTCAGCCCGCCGAGCACGCCGGAGAGCTCGGAGCGGTACATGCCTCCCAGTTCGGCCATGCGCAGGGGCAGTTCGCGGTAGCTGTGGGAGCGGGAGCGGTAGATCACCGCGTGATGAGGGCACAGGCTCGGCCGCAGGACGACCTGCTCGCCGCCGAGGTCCATCGGGGGAAACATGTCGTCGCTGTAGTGCGCCCAGTGGCCCGAGATGTCGTACAGTTCCCGCTTGCCGAGGACCGGTGAGTACACGTGCTGGTAGCCCGCCCGCCGCTCGGCGGTGCGGATGTACTCCTCCAGGGTGTGCCTCACGGCCGCGCCGTCGGGCAGCCAGTACGGCAGGCCGGCGCCGATCAGTGGGTCGGTGTCGAACAGGCTCAGTTCCCGGCCGAGCTTGCGGTGGTCGTGCACGGTGGTCATCGAGGTCTCCCTGCTGGTTGCGGAGCAAGTGACCGGGCCTATGACGAAGCCCCGGGGCACTTGCCCCGGGGCTTCGGATCAGGTCGTCTGTCAGCGCGCCGGGACACTCTCCGGCGTCGTCGTCATAGCAGCGCGCTTCATGTCGCAGACGTTAGCAGGATGTAGCGATGTCCATGCGGTCTTTCCTCGTCATGTCCGGGCGGCGAGGTAGTGGGTCCAGCTGTCGTTGGCGTACCTGGCCCACGTCTGCGCTGTGGCGGGGCTGAGGCCGAACAGGTCGGGGACGACGATGGGCGGGAGCGTGGTGACGGCCTCGATCATGGCGGTGTTCCTGGCGATGAGGACCGGCAGGCCGTGCTGTCTGAGCAGGTTGTCCACCCTGTGGCGGTTGCGGGGCTGATGGGGGAACTTGCCTGGCAGCAGGTAGGGGGAGGCTTCGTCCAGCGCCCGGCGCATGCGGGTGGTGGTGCGTGGCTGATCGATCTGGTCCTTGATGAGCTGACCCAGTCTGGGCGGGAGCAGCACGGGGTGGCGGTCGATGGTCAGGCAGGAGCCGGTGCCGTCTTGGTGGAACCGGTCCGTGGTGATGTCGATGATTTTGGCGACGGGCAGGGCATGGAGCCGGACCAGGGCAGCCGGCTGAACGGCGCCGCATGGCCGACCCCGGAGCCAACGGGGTCGGCAGCATGGCGAGTCAGCCGTCGGCTTCCCGCGCCACGCGCTCCAGTCGGCTCCGGTAGTCCTCCCACCACGCCTGATCCTCTGGTGGCAAGTTGTCCTTGCCCTGCAGATATCCGACGGATCCGTCGATGAGCTCTCGCACGATGTCGGCGTGACCGGCGTGCCGCTGAGTATCGGAGATCACGCGCACCAGGATGTGGTTCAGTGTCACCTCTCGGCGTTCCTCCGGCCACCACGGAACGTGACCGATCGCGTCAAGTGTCAGCGCTGTGATCGTGCTGTTGGAGTGCTCCGACGCCTGGCGATACAGCCCAACGATCTGTTCCCGTGATTCGTGCGCCGTGGCCCACATGTCCGAATTGAGCTCTGACTCCTCGGTATACCACCAGGACGGCGGCTCCCCGTCGAAGAACGGCCGCCCAAACGTGTCGCCGAAGTACCCCAGCTCCACGCCGGCGACATGCTTGACCAGCCCCAGCAGGTTCGTGCCCGTGGGAGTCAGCGGACGGCGGATGTCGTACTCCGAGAGGCCGTCGAGCTTCCACACCAGGGTGTCACGCGCCTCTTGCAAGTACCGGAGAAGGTCCGCTTTCGGGTTCGGTTCGATCACGCCGGGCAGTCTCCTACCCGGCACTGACAGCCGGGAGTGACATCAGAAGTCACCGACATTGATCTTGCCCGCAGCTGCGAAACGACTCCCCAAGTCACCTCGAAATGACTCTCGTCGAATGTGACACAGCCAGTCACCCGGCAGCGCCGTCGCTTCGGCCTGAGCTAGTCGAAGATCCCGAGAGCTGTGTCGGGCCGGCAGTGGATGCACGGCGGTACCTGCCGGCGCAGCGCGTCGACCGCCTGCTGCCGGGTCGCCGGTCGGCACCGCCCGCTCTGGGCTGCTGTCCAGCAGTCACCCGTGTGCACGGCGTCCACGTTCCCGTGGTTGAGGCCGTACTGCACCAGCCAGTCCGGCGGGGTCGGCCGCCGCTCCTCACCCTGGCGCCGCTCCGTCTCGCGTCGTTCCTCATCGGCGATCCAGCCGTCGATGAGCCGCAACTGTCGGACGGCCTGCTGCTCGACGACGCGCCGGATAAAGCGCAGCGCGTCGAGACGCGAGAGCGGCTCCTGCCCACTCACCTGCTGCTCCCGGCTGCCGTGTCATCTCCGCCTACCCATCTATTCGAACAGGCGCTCTAATCAAAGTATGCACCGCGTCGGCCACCTCACCGACACTCAGGATCGCGTCCTGGCCTGTATCCGCCGGCACGTCGCCGATCACGGCCACGCGCCGACGATCCAGCAGATCGGCACGGCCGTCGGCATGCGCAGCAGGGCGTCGGTGCACTACCAGCTGGCCGAGCTGGAAGCGAAGGCGGCGATCGTGTGCGAGCCGGGACGGTGGAGAGGGATGCGCCTCGCATGAACAGCGGCCGCTACTACCTGCTGCTCGCCTCGGGGGGCCGACCGGTGCAGCACGGATGGTGGGGGAGTGAGGAGATCGCGCGTGGCAAGTTCCGGCAAGTACGGCAGCATGCCCGACGTCCGCATCACCCTCGCCGACGACGACACCGACCACGTGCTGGTCGTCTGGCCGTAAGTGGTCTTCACCTGCTCCGGGTGAGGCTCGGAGAGGCGGATAACGCCATGGTGGCAAGGGTCAGGACAGGTCCGGGGTGGCGTACCCGGACGCGGTGGGAGCAGGCAAGCTGATGCGGTTTGAGATGCGTATCGATGGTGAAATGTCCCAGACTTTCGTGAAGGCTTTCCCGGAGCTGGATCATGTGGTCATGGGTGGGCAGAGCGTGCTGTTCGGCTCGGTGGGGGAGCCGTCCGAGCTGTACGGGTTGTTGCTGCGCTGTCAGTCGCTCGGGCTGCACGTGATCGAGATGCGGCAGCTGCCGGATGCGTGAGTGTGAGTGGGACGGGAAGGGCGACTCGTCGGGGGAGGGGTTGGGGAGACAGCCTCTCGGGTTCTTCGCCGGCCGTGGCCGGCGAAGAACCTTCTGCGCACCGTGTGATCTTTACGTGACAGGCGGGGTGTCTTGCGGCTCTGGTAACGGGCAGGCGCACTGGAAACGTCACCCGGAGGGAGAGCCGGTCATGTCGACATCCCGTGTGCAGCCGTCCCTGTCCGAGGACAGCCAGGACGGCGCGACGGCCCGCCTGGAGCAGGAGAACGCCCAGCTGCGGCACGCGATCGGCTCCCACGCGACGGTCGACCAGGCCATCGGGGTCCTGATCGCGATCCACCAGATCCCGCCCGCGGCCGGGTTCGAGGTGCTCCGCGAGGTGTCCCAGCACACCAACATCAAGCTGCACACGGTCGCCGAGTCGTTGATCGGCTGGGCTCTGGGCGAGCAGTTGTCGGAACCCGTGGACCGGGCGCTTCAGGATGCCGTGCACCGGCGTTCGGGCCCGGCCGGCGCTGAGCGGGCTGGCTGAGGTGGTCAGTCGGCCAGGGCCTGCTGGACGGTGGGACGGCAGGGGATGATGGCGTCGATGCCGACCAGCTGCAGGACCCGCAGGACAGGTTCCTGAGCGCCGGCGATCCGGACCCAACCGCCTGCCGCACTCACCTGCTGGTGGGTGGCGACGAAGACGTTGATGCCGCTGGAGTCCAGGAAGGTGACCTCACCGAGGTCCGCCACGATCCGCGGCCGCTGAGCGTCGTCCCCGACTCGCAGGGCTTCCCTGAGCACGGACTTGACGTCGTGGTCGATCTCGCCCCGCAGAGCCACGACATGGATGCCGTCGACCATGCGGTGCTCGGCAAAAAGCCGGGCCGGCTGGCTGGCGTTCTCGATGTCGGTCACCGTCTCCTCGGCTGCGCTTAGGCTTGCCCTCGGGTCGGGGCGTGCGCGGACGATTCTGCCCCACCAGCGCGGCTAAAAGCACCGGCCGGATGTGCCGAACGCCACCCTTACGGCATGCGCGGCAGGGAAAAGGGGTACTGGCCCGCGCAGGAACGGGGAATGAGGACAAGGTTGGTGGGATCCCAAGCCGACGGCCGCGACTGCGCCGCACCGGACGAGTATTTGATGCGGGCCGGCTACGCCCTGGACGGGGACGGCGGCTGCATCGCCGATGCCCGCCACCACGCCGCCGCCTTCCTCGACCAGGCCCACACCGCCCATTACCTGTCCGTGACCGCCCGCGCGAGGGACCTCACGCAGCTGGTGGTGAGCGAGCTGGTCACCAACGCCCTCAAGTACGCCCCGGGCCCGGTCCTGATGGAGCTGCGTATCACTGTTCGTGCCGTGGACGTCGTCGTGTGGGACAGCGATCCCACAGTCCCCGCTGCCCGAGCCGCCGATCCCCGCAGGATCGGCCAGCACGGTCTGGAGATCGTCAAAGCGATCACCGAGGACGTGTTCATCGAGCAGGAACCGGTCGGCAAACGCATCACCGCCCGCATCGTCCTGTCCGACACCCCCACCCGCAGCCTGGCGTGACCCAGTCGGTGCCACGGAGACTCCGCAAAAACCCGTTAGGCGGACGAGGCGACCGTTGCTACATTTCCGGAGGCCGTGCGAGAGATCGAGGAGGTGGTACCCGTGAACGCAGTATCGACATGGGTGCTTCCCTCCGGGGTCACGGTCGGGCGATAGACAGGTCGTCCGGGAGCGCCGTTCCAGCGCACTCCCGAAAGGCACGACCATGCATTTCACTTCCGAGCAGCGCCTTGACGACGGCGTCCTCGAACGTGAATTCACCCTCGGCGAGATCCCCGGCATCCTTTGGACACCCGCATCCGCACCGGTGCCGCTGATCCTGCTCGGCCACCCTCCCCTTGGGCTGCGCAGGATGTACCCCCGACTGGTGGACCGGGCCCGGCACTCCGCGGCGGAGGGCTTCGCCACGGCCACCATCGAGCTCCCGGGAAGCGGCGACCGGCCCCGTTGGCCGGCCGCCGAACAGGCCCGCGCCGACCTGCGCCGGGCGATGGAGGCCGGCGAGCCTGTCAGCGACGAGATCGTCGACGCCCTCATCCTGCCTCTGGTCGACAAGGCGGTCCCGGAATGGCAGGCCGCTCTGGACGCCCTCCCGTCGCTGCCCGAGATCGGCGGTCCGGTCGGGTACTCGGGGGGAGTGATCTCCGTCGGCATCCGGCTGGCGGTGGTCGAGCCGCGCATCGTGGCCGTGGGTCTCTTCGCCGGGAGTTTCGTGCCTCGCGCCATGTTCGAGGAGGCCCGCCAGGTCACCATTCCGCTGCACGTCCTACTGCAGTGGGACGATGAAGGGAACGACAGGCAGGCGGCCCTGGACCTGTTCGATGCCTTCAGCTCGAAGGAGAAGTCCCTGTACGCCAGCATGGGCGGGCACACCGGCGTTCCGCAGTTCGCGGGAGACGCCGCGGCCCAGTTCTTCACCCGACATCTGAAGTGAGGCCGGGCCGTCAGACCGGCAGCAGACGGTAGCTGATGTCGGCGGCATGCCGCTCATGGAGGACAGGTCCACACCGCAGTTCTCCACAGCGGGGCCCCTGCTGAACTCTCGGCAGGGGCCTTCGTGCTGCCTGAAGTCATGAACTGTTCGCTTTCTGCAGAGCTGCAAGTGCTGTCCAAACTCGAGTTGGGGCGGTACTGGACCTCTTGCCAGGGCAGCATCGGGATGGTCTCCTGGTGAAAGGTGCTGGTCATGCCCAGATGGAGCGCAAGCACGGCGTGACGGTGGCGGACTGTGTGCCTGGAGCGTCCTGCATTGCGGTGGAGCAGCATGCAGATCTGCCCTGCACGTCGGGTTGGTCAGCTGACCCAGTGGCGCCAGCGGGCTGCCGGCGGCTCGCAACGTCCTGACGAAACCATGTCCTGGTAGGCACGTTCGGTCAGTTCATCCCAGGTCACTTCCTCCCCGTTCTCGGGGAGGGGCTGTCCATCACCATCGGCGAATGCGGAAAAAGCGACCTCGCAGTCAGGAGGACGTACGGCCGTGCTGGCGTACCACCCGAACGCAGCGACGGCGACGACGCAGCATGCCAGCAGCATTCGGACGCGACGCTTGCGTTTCACCAGCCGCATCGTAGGACATCCATACGACTTCCCACCGGGGGCCGCCGCCAACTAGGGCCTCGCGCTCGGCGCCGGCGTCCGGACGGTCCTTATCCCGGCACAGCGAAGAGTTGACTGCAGGCCGGTGAGCGGCCGGCAGTGCCGTCCTTTCCGTCAACAATTTGGGGCGAGCTGATCATCGACTGCCGTCGGAACCCGTGCACAAGTGCTGTCACTAGTGTGCTGCGCCAGAAATCCTTAGGGTTAGTTCTGCTCTGTTTGCTGGCCGGTGGTTCCGACCTTGGTGAGGTAGTCGGCGAGGGAGTTGAG
>NZ_JBHWJQ010000081.1:0-6458 GCF_042731435.1 Streptomyces sp. NPDC059861
CGGCTTGGCCGTCGCGTCCGCGAGCTCCTGAGCCGCGGGTTCCAGAACAGGCTTGGTCATCACTGCACTCCCTTGCGTCGGCGGGCCCCTGCCCGCTTTCACACTCATGACAAGGAAAGTGTTAAATGTGTGACAGGCGTCGGATGAGCCGCTACGGGCCTGATGGAGGCTTGACCCCGGAGAGGATCGAGTCACCGCACGTCCGTTCCGCTGAACCGTCTGGGCACGTGGGTCGCCTTGAAGGCGGTGAAGCCGGCTGTCCACGCTGCCGAGAAGCGCACCCCGAGCGCCAGGGCCGTTCTCGGTGCCGAGCTGAAGACGCGGTCTCGGCTTGGGCGCAACCTCTGTGAAGTGCGGTCACACCGGTTCACAGCGATGCCGTCCCCGGCGTCTCGCGCTGGGCTTCGGTTGGGGCGAGGCGGTAGGAGTCGGTGCCCGTGTTGCGGTTGCCGCCCAAGGGTATGCAGTCGACTATGGCCGCGCAGAGCCTGGGATCGGTGAACGATCGCGTCCGATATCGCCCGATCGGCCCAGCGGTGCTAGAAAGGACGGAGTGATCAGGCGTTTCGCCCTCTTCCGGGGTGTGTCGGTTCAACCACGCTCCGACAAACGCCCCAGGAGCGTCGCCGGGCAGGCTTTCGTCCTTCAGGCCGTGGTCGTGGTCCTGCTCGTGTGCGGGGCGATCCTGGCGCTCGTGCTGCAGTCCCGGTACGAGGCGGACCGGGAGGCCAGGGCCCGTTCGGTCGCGGTGGCGGAAACCTTTGCGCACTCTCCCGGTCTCATGGAGGCGCTGGAGTCGCCCCATCCGGCCCGGGTGCTTCAGCCGATCGCCGAGGAAACCCGTGAACGCGCCGGCGTCGACTTCATCGTCGTGATGGACACCAACGGGATCCGCTACACCCATCCGCAGCCGGACCGGATCGGCCAGCCTTTCGTGGGCACGATCGGACCGTCGCTGACCGGCAAGGTCCTCGTCGAGAGCGTCGACGGTCCCCTCGGCCAAGAGGTGCAGGCGGTGGTCCCGGTGACCGCGCCCGACGGCTCCGTCGTGGCCCTGGTGGCAGCCGGCCTCACCGTCGAGAACGTCACCGGCGCTGTGTACCAGCAACTGCCGGTCATCCTGGGCACGGGTGCCCTGGCGCTCGCCCTGGCCACCACCTGGACGGCATGGGCGACCAGACGGCTCAAACGGCAGACTCATGGGCTCGGCCCTGCCGAGATGACACGTATGTACGAGCACCACGACGCGGTTCTGCACGCCGTACGCGAGGGTGTCGTCATCGTCGGGGGCGACGGACGGCTGCTGCTCGCCAATGACGAGGCCAGGCGGCTGCTGAATCTGGGTCCCGACAGTGAGGGACAGCGCGTGGCCGATCTGCCCGGTCTCGATACCGACACGGCCCGTCTGCTGGCCTCCGGCAATGCGGCGACGGACGAGGTCCGATTCGCCGGGGACAGGCTGCTGGTGGTCAACCAGCGCCCGACCCACGCGCCGGGTGGCCCGATGGGCACCGTGGCCACGATCCGTGACTCCACCGAGCTCGATGCGCTGACGGGCCGAGCGGAGGTCGCCCGTACACGGCTCAAGCTGCTGTACGACGCCGGCGTCGGTATCGGTACCACACTCGACGTCAGGCGTACGGCCCAGGAGCTGGCCGATGTCGCGGTCCCACGCTTCGCCGACTTCGTGACCGTCGACCTCGCCGACCCCGTGCTGCAGGGGGAGGAATCGAATGTCGCGATGGGCATGCGGCGCACTGCCGTGAGCGGCATCCGTGACGATCACCCGCTCTATCCGCGGGAGAGACTGATCAATTTCGTGCCGTCGACACCGCAGGCTCGAGGGCTCGGCAGTGGGCGGGCGGAGGTGGTGAGCGATCTGTCCCAGGCGCCGGGCTGGCAGGCACAGGACCCGGAGCGGACCAAGCAGATCATCGAATACGGCATTCACTCGCTCATCACGGTGCCGCTCCAGGCCCGGGGCACCATCCTCGGCCTGGCCAATTTCTGGCGCTCGGAGAAGCCGGGCCCCTTCGAGGAAGAGGATCTCTCGCTGGCCGAGGAACTGGTCGCCCGTGCCGCGGTGGCCGTGGACAACGCGCGCCGCTACACGCGCGAGCATGCCCTGGCCGTGACGCTCCAACGCAGCCTCCTTCCTCGTGCCCTTCCGGACCAGAGCGCCGTGGAGGTGGCACACCGATATCTGCCGGCGCAGTCAGGCGTGGGCGGCGACTGGTTCGACGTGATCCCGCTGCCGGGAAGCCGGGTGGCGCTGGTGGTCGGCGATGTCGTCGGCCACGGTCTGCACGCCGCCGCGACGATGGGGCGACTGCGCACCGCCGTGCACAACTTCTCCACGCTCGACCTGCCGCCCGATGAGATTCTCGGCCATCTCGACGATCTGATCGGGGCCATCGACCAGGACGAGTCGGACTCGGACGGCGGGCAGGCGACGACAGGCGCGACCTGTCTCTACGCGATCTACGACCCGGTCTCGAGGCGCTGTGCCATGGCCCGTGCCGGGCATGTGCCGCCCGCCCTGGTCCGCCCGGACGGCACTGTCGAGTTCCCCGACCTCCCGGCCGGGCCTCCGCTGGGACTCGGCGCCATGCCTTTCGAGGCCGCCGAGCTGGAGCTCGAAGAGGGCAGCCAGCTCGTCTTCTACACGGACGGGCTGATCGAGGACCGCAACCGTGACATCGACGTCGGTATCGAGCAGCTGCGTCGCGCCCTGGCACACCCCGGGCGTCCGCCGGAGGAGAGCTGCCGGGCGGTGCTGAGCGCATTGCTGTCCGCCAGGCCCAAGGACGATGTGGCTCTGCTCATCGCCCGCACCCGGGTACTGGGACCCGACCGTGTGGCCGAGTGGGACGTGCCGCGCGACCCGAGCGCGGTGGCGGGGTTGCGGGCGTCCGCCGTTGCGAAGCTGGAGGAGTGGGGTCTGCCCGAGCTGGCGTTCAGTACGGAGCTCGTCCTGAGCGAACTGGTCACCAACGCCATACGCCACGGCTCCGGGGCGATCCGGGTCAGGCTTCTGAAGGACCAGGGCCTGACCTGCGAGGTGGCCGACGGGAGCAGCACTTCGCCGCATCTGCGGTACGCGGCCACGACGGACGAGGGAGGCCGCGGGCTCTTCCTTGTCGCCAAGGTCGCCGAACGCTGGGGCACCCGCTATTCGGCCGACGGCAAGATCATCTGGGCACAGCAGACCCTGCCGGACACGAACCAGGACAGCGCCTCGCTGCTTGATCTGTTCGACACGGAGACGATGTGACGAGGGGAAAAGCGATGCGATCGACGTCGAGCGGGGCCCCGCCCCCCGACGCTGACATCGCCCAGGTCGTCGAAGCTCTCGCCATGATCACTCCGCGAGGGAACGTGGGCCTTCGTGTACCGCGCTGTGGGCAACTTCCTCGCGGGCGTCCGCCGGGCGGTTGACGCCGTCACTCTGACGGGATCGCGGCCTCAGGGCTGACGCTTCTCAGGCGCCGCCTCGCAGACGATCTCGTCACGAGGGTCGTAGTGCGTGCGGAACGGTTCCCGCCTCACTTCCCGGCCGTCGTCGCGGAAGACTCGCTCCACGGTGACGTCGAAGCCCTCGAGCGGAGTCTGCGGTACGCACTCCTCGTCGTTGCTCACCTTCCTGGCGGGCTGCTGCACGTTGGTGCGCGGTCCCTTGACCGACGTGACCTCGTCATACTTCTTCGTGCCGAGGACGGTGACGGTCACCGAGGTGTCGGTGGACTCGGCCTGGATGTAGAGGGCGTTGCCGGAGTCGTTGGCGAACCTCAGGTCGAGGCTGCCCCAGGCGACCGTCGCCTCGCGGCCCTCGGGGTAGCGCTCGATGTAGAAGGAGTGGGCGCCGTGCTCGACGGGCTTGAGGCCGGCGAAGAACATGGCGTTGAAGACCGTGGTGGCCACGGAGGAGACACCCCCTCCGGGCGCCTTGGTGTACTGATCATTGAGGATCATGATGCCCTCGACGAAGCCGTTGGCCTCGGTGCGTTCGCCGACGGTGCGGTTGAAGCTCCAGGTCTCGTTCGGCATGACGACGGAGCCGTTGATGAGCTCCGCGGCGCGGCCGATGTTCTTCGTGCGGTAGGCGGCCGGTTCGAAGTTGACGGTGAAGGAGGACATCGACTCCGTCAGTCCCAGTCGCGCCGCGTTCTCACGGGTCACCTCGGGCTGGATCTGCCGCGTTTCCACCTCGCCGGTGCGGGCGGCGCCCGATCTGGTGAGCAGGGGCATGACGGCCTTGCTCAGGGCCTTGTCGGTGACCTCTACGCCGGGGCTGGCGTCGGCGGCCACCACGACCTTGTCGCCCACGCCTCTCAGCCGGGCGTTCTCGGGCGTGGCGGGGAGGGCGTCAAGGGCGCCGGCCACCGCGGGCGTGGCGCGCAGTCCCTTGCTGTCGAGGTTCGGCGTGAGCCTACCGGCGTCGTCCGCCCGCAACGTCAGGTGCTCGCCCAGCACGGCTGGGGTGATGGTGAACCGCTTGTCACGCGCGCTGAGCGCGACCGGAGCCGACATCGCCGGCTGCGCGAACTCGCGCACCGCCCTGCGCACCTCTTCCGCCGTGACCTTCGGCTTCGCCTCGCGAGTGGGCAGCACCGTGACCGAGTCGGCCGCGCCGCGCTGGAAGGGGGCGCGCAGGGCCCCGACCGCCGCGTCCACGTCCAGCGCGTATCCGGTGCGCGGCGCGATCTGCTCGACACGGCCGTTGTTGAAAGAGACAGCGCCGTCGCGGACCGTCCGGTCGAGCGTCGTCGCCAGCTTCCCGAGAGCGGCACGGGCCTTGTCCTCGTCGAGCTGTACGACCGGCTCGACGTCGCCCCCCGAGCGGAAGAGCCCGCCGACCACACTGATCGGACCAGCGCCGGTGAAAGCCGCCCGATCCAGGGTTGCCCGGATATCGAAGGTAAGCCCCGCCTGCCGCGGGTCGACCGCGCCCTTGCGGTCGCCGACCTTCACCGCCAGCTTCTGCGGGCCGGTCGCCGCCAGGTGCTGCTCCAGCTTGGTGGTGGCTTCCGCGCGTGTCAGGCCGCCGATGTCCACGCCGCGCACCGTCGTGCCCGCCTCGATCTCACCCCCGGTGAGCAGCAGCCCGGCGAGATACAGACCGCCGATGCCGACGGTCAGCGCACCGCCCGCCAGCGCGGCGGGAGGGAAGGAGGCTATCCGGGGGTGCATGGGTCTCCTGAACGATCGATGTGACGTGCCCCGAAGCTGTGGCGTCGTGTGCGAGAGCAGTCAGCCAGGTTACGCACAACAAGGTGCAAAAGGGTGTACCACAGGTCACTACAGGCGTTCTGGATGAGTGGTCTGATCCCGAACTCAACGGCATTCGCATGCACGGCCACCCGGTTCTCCGCCCGAAAAAGCCGCCACTCAGGGCCGCCCTGCGCCGGCCGCCGGGGCTCGCCGTAGTGACGTTTCTCATCGCTGTGTTCAGCGGCGCCTTGAGCGACGGCGAGACGCTCCTGCCCGCTCGGAAGTCATGATCCGCGTTGCCATGACGGACCTCATGTCCGCCCTCGGAGCGCATCGCCGGCAGGGCATCGGTGCCGTCCTCACGGCGACGGCCTTGAAGATGGCCGGAGCCCGCGGAGTGCGCATCGGCACGCTCCAGGCCAGCGGCCTGGGTGCCTCCGTGTACGACCGCATGGGATTCACCACGGTCGCCGAATACCGACTCCTGCGACTCCCGGCACACTGACCCGGCATGGCGCGGTTGCGGTCATATGTTTCGGAACGCACACATGCTGCGCGCGACGCTGTCCGACTACTGCTGATGCAGCCCCCGCTAGGATTCGGGTTCCGCACGCGGCTCGCCATGAGAGGCGTCCAGGGCGTCATGCATACGTTGCAGGCGTCGATTCTGCAGGTTGCCGTTGACGATGAGCCAGCCGACGAAGAGCGCGGAGAAGAGCGCGAAGCCGGTTGTCTGACGCGGTCCGGACGTGACGGCCGTCGCCGCGACAAGGGAAGCGAAGAGGAAGGCGAGGAAGGCCGTGGCAGTGACACGGTGACGCGTGCGATGCAGTCGCTGCTCGACAAGAGCACGCATAGCTTCTCGCTCTGCCGGCTCCGTGGGCACCTCGCCCCTGCGCAGCTTCCTGTCCAGGGACAACAGGCTGGACGCTGAACCGCCGGCGGCACGCTTCTCCTTGCGCCGCAGGATGACAATCACGAGTACGCCACCGATCGATATGACGGCGACCCGCAGCAGTACCGCCCCCGCGGAGTTGCCCGGATTGATCAGCAGGATCACTGCGCTGGCGCAGGGGATCGACAGGACGATCTGGAGCCATAGGTGCTTGGTGAGGAACGTGTTGAGTCTCTCCATGGCTGATCGTGCGCGCTCTAGTAGGACTCCGTTAGGTCTGTGTGTCTACCTTGTTCAGGGGCACGGTGAGTGTGTGGACGCACATGAAGTGAACCGTGTTCGGGCGACGTTG
>NZ_JBHWJQ010000082.1:0-5917 GCF_042731435.1 Streptomyces sp. NPDC059861
ACACCCTCCACCACCTCGCCCACCAGAACACCGGCACCTACATCGAAATCGGCCCCGACGCCCACCTCACCGCCCTCACCCGACGCACCCTCGACGAACCGACGATCATCGCCGTGCCGTTGCTGCGGTCCGGACACCCCGAGCCGCAGACGTTCGCCATCGGCACGGCCACGGCGTACGCACAGGGCGCCCCGCTCGACGCCGGCTCCTTCTTCCCCCGCGGCAAGCGCACGGACCTGCCGGTCTATCCCTTCCAGCGGACCCATCTGTGGCTGAACGCCGCCCCGCGCACCGACGCCCGGAGCCTCGGCCTCGACCCTGCGGGACATCCGCTGCTGAGCACGGCCGTGGAGTTCGCCGAGCGCGCCGACGCCCTGTTCACCAGCCGCATCTCGCGCGCGGGCCAGCCGTGGCTGGCCGATCACACCATCGCCGGTACGGTCATCGCGCCAGGCACGCTGTTCCTCGAACTCGCCGTCGCGGCGGGCGAGCACGTCGGTGTCCCGCGGGTGACGGAGCTGATGCTGGAGGCGCCGCTGCCGCTGCCCGAGCGCGACGCCGTCCGTGTGCAGGTGACGGTGGGCGCGCCGGACGCGGACGGGCACCGGCAGTTCAGCCTGCACGCCCGCCCGGACGGCGACGACCACGCCCCCGTGTGGACCCGGCACGCCACAGGTGTCCTGGCCCCCGCGGCGGCCGTGCCCCCCGTGGAAGAAGATCTCGCCGTGTGGCCGCCGTCCGGTGCCGAGGCGGACGTCCTGGACGGCGTCCACGACCGGCTCGCCGCCCTGGGCTACGAGTACGGTCCCGCGTTCCAGGGCCTGCGCGGCGTCTGGCGCCGCGGTGAAGAGGTCTTCGCGGAGGTGCGCCTGCCGCAGGCACAGGCCGGTGTCGCGGACGACTTCCGGTTGCATCCGGCGCTGCTCGACGCCGTGCTGCACCCGCTGGTGCTGGACGCGGGCGCCGACGGCGATCCGGCCGAGATCCGGCTGCCCTTCAGCTGGAACGCCGTCGCCGTGCACGCCGTGGGCGCCTCGGAGGTGCGCGCACGCATCTCACCCACCGGTCCCGGGCGGGCCACGATCACGGTCGCCGACGCCGCCGGCTCCGCGGTGGCCGGCCTGGAGATCACCCTGCGTGCGGTGCCCCGGCGGCGCCTCGCGGCGGCGGGCGGCGACGCCGGCTCGCTGTTCGCCGTGGAGTGGACCGAACTGCCCGCGCCCGCGGCGGACGCCGCCCTTACGTGGTCGGAGGCCGACGGCTCCTTCGACTCCGTGGCGGCGGACGACGTCGTGGTCGTGCGGGTGCCGGGCGACGCGGACGGCGAGGGTGACCCGGCGCCCGCCGCCCGGCGGGTGCTGCGACTCGTGCGGGAGTGGCTGGCCGAGGAACGCTTCGCCGGCTCCCGGCTCGCCGTCGTCACACAGCGCGCCGTCGCGGCGCGCGCCGGAGACGACGTGGACCTCGCGGGCGCCTCCGTGTGGGGGCTGGTCCGCTCGGCCCAGTCCGAGCACCCCGACCGGTTGGTCCTCATCGACGTCGACGGGTCCGACGACGCCACGGCCGGGACTCTGCTGCCCGCCGCGATGGCAGCCGACGAACCGCAGATCGCGGTGCGCGACGGCCGGCTGCTCGCGCCCCGGCTCGCTCGCGCCGACGCGCCGGGTGGGGTGCCCGACCGCCGTCTCGACACCGACGGCACGGTCCTCGTCACCGGCGGCACGGGGGGTCTCGGCGCGTTGTTCGCCCGCCACCTGGTGGCCGAGCACGGGGTACGTCACCTGCTGCTGGTCAGCCGCCGGGGCCTCGGCGCGCCCGGCGCCGCCGAGCTGAGCGCGGAACTCGAAGGGCTCGGCGCCGCGGTGACGGTGGCCGCGGCCGACGTCGGCGACCGGGACGCCCTCGCGGCCCTCATCGCCTCGATCCCCGCCGAGCACCCGCTGACCGCGGTGGTGCACGCCGCCGGTGTCCTGGACGACGCGACCGTCCAGTCGCTGACCGAGGCGCAGTTGGACGCGGTACTGCGGCCCAAGGCGGATGCCGCCCGGCATCTGCACGAGTTGACCCGTGACCTGGACCTGACGGCCTTCGTGTTGTTCTCCTCCGTGTCCGGCCTCACCGGCACGGCCGGCCAGGCCAACTACGCGGCGGCCAACACCTTCCTGGACGGGCTCGCCCAGCACCGCGCCCTGCACGGCCTGCCCGCCACGTCCCTCGCCTGGGGCCTGTGGGACGGCTCGGCCGGCATGGGCGCGACCCTCACCGAGGCGGACCTCGCCCGCTGGGCGCGACTCGGCATGACGCCCCTCACCCCGCGACAGGGCCTCGCCCTGTTCGACCTGGCGCTGACGGCCGGCGAGTCGCTGCTGGTGCCGGTCGCGCTGGACACGGGCCGGCTGGCGGCCGGTGACGGGCCGGTCCCCGCGCTCTACCGGGGCCTGGTGCGTCCACGTCCGCGTCGTGTCGCGCAGACCGGCTCGGCCGGCGGCGGGTCCGGCTGGGCCCGGCAGACCGCTCAGCTGCCCGAGGCGCGACGCCGCGACGCGGTCCTGGCGCTGGTACGTGCCACGGTCGCCTCGGTGCTCGGTCACTCCGGCGCCGGTGCCGTGGATCCGGACCGCGCCTTCAAGGACATCGGGTTCGACTCGATGGCCGGCGTGGACCTGCGCAACCGGCTCTCGGCGGCCACCGGTCTGCGGCTGCCCAGCACGGCGGTCTTCGACCATCCGACGCCGACGGCGGTGGCCGCCTACCTGCTGACCAAGGTGACACCGGCCGAGGCACCCACGACAACCCCTGGCCGCGCCGCCGTGCGCGCCGACGAGCCGATCGCGATCGTGGGCATGGCGTGCCGCTATCCGGGCGGGGTGTCGTCCCCCGAGGACCTGTGGAACCTCGTCGCGAACGGCACCGACGCGATCAGCGAGTTCCCCTCCAACCGCGGCTGGGACCTCGAGAACCTCTACGACCCGGACCCGGACCACACAGGGACCTCCTACACGCGCTCAGGCGGCTTCCTGCACGAAGCCGACCTGTTCGACCCGGAGTTCTTCGGCATGTCCCCCCGCGAAGCCACCGCGACCGACCCCCAGCAGCGCCTGCTCCTGGAAACCGCGTGGGAGACCTTCGAGAGTGCGGGCATCGACCCGGCCACCCTGCGCGGCAGCAACACGGGCGTGTTCACCGGTGCCATGTACGACGACTACGCGTCGCGTCTGGAGGCCATGCCGGAGGAGTTCGAGGGCTTCCTGCTCGCGGGCAACCTCTCCAGCGTGCTGTCCGGCCGCCTCTCGTACACGTACGGCCTGGAGGGCCCGGCGATCACGGTCGACACGGCGTGCTCGTCGTCACTGGTCGCGATGCACATGGCCGCGAGCGCCCTGCGCAACGGAGAGTGCGACCTCGCCCTCGCCGGCGGTGTCACCGTGATGAACAGCCCGCACACCTTCGTGGAGTTCTCGCGTCAGCGTGGTCTGTCGGTCGACGGACGCTGCAAGTCGTTCTCCGACGACGCGGACGGCACCGGCTGGTCCGAAGGCGTCGGCCTCCTCCTCGTCGAACGACTCTCCGACGCCCGCAGGAACGGCCACCACATCCTCGCCGTCATCCGCGGCACCGCCGTCAACCAGGACGGCGCCAGCAACGGACTCACCGCCCCCAACGGGCCGTCGCAGGAACGGGTGATCCGACAGGCCCTCGCCAACGCCGGGCTGGAACCCGCCGACATCGACGCCGTCGAAGCCCACGGCACCGGCACCCGCCTCGGCGACCCCATCGAAGCACAGGCACTCCTCGCCACCTACGGCCAGAACCGCCCCCCCCACAACCCCCTCTACCTCGGCTCCCTCAAATCCAACATCGGCCACGCACAGGCCGCAGCCGGCGTCGGCGGCGTCATCAAGATGATCCAGGCCATGCGCCACGCCACCCTCCCCAAGACCCTCCACGCCGACACCCCCTCCAGCCACATCGACTGGGACGCCGGAGCGTTGTCCCTGCTGACCGAGGCCCGCGAGTGGCCGGCGACCGACGGCCGGCCACGCCGCGCGGGCGTCTCCTCCTTCGGCATCAGCGGCACCAACGCCCACGTCCTCATCGAGGAGGCCCCGGCGCCGGCCAAGCCCGCCGCACGGCCGGACGCGCCCTCCGGCGTGGTCCCGTGGATCGTCACGGGCAAGGACGAGAGGGCGGTGCGTGACCAGGCCGATCGGCTGTACCGGTTCGTGGAGTCGAGGCCGGAGTTGGCGGCGGTCGACGTCGCGTACTCGCTGGCCACCGGTCGCGCGCTGCTGGACCAGGGGGCGGCCGTCCTGGGCGAGAGCCGTGCGGACCTGCTCAAGGGCCTGGCGGCACTGGCCGGTTCGACTGACGGGCAGAAGGTCGCGTCGGTCGTCGGAACCCCCACCGCACGTGCCGGCAAGGTCGCCTTCCTGCTCACCGGCCAGGGCGCGCAGCGCCTCGGCATGGGACGCGAACTGTACGAGAGCAGCGCGGTGTTCGCCGCGGCGCTGGACGAGGTGTGCGCGCATCTGGATCCGCTGCTGGTGCGTCCCGTCAAGTGGGTGCTGTTCGCGCCGGAGACGTCGGCCGACGGCGCGCTCATCGACCAGACGGCGTTCACGCAGGCCGCGCTGTTCGCGGTCGAAGTCGCCCTGTTCCGTCTCTTCGAGCACTACGGAGTCCGTCCGGACTATCTGCTCGGCCACTCCCTGGGCGAGGTCACCGCGGCTCATCTGGCCGGGGTTGTCGACCTGGCCGAGGCGTGCGTCCTGGTCGCCGAGCGCGGACGGCTCATGCAGGCGGCCCGCGAAGGCGGTGCCATGGCCGCGATCCAGGCCGGCGAGGACGACGTACGCGAGTCCCTGCTCGCGTACGGCGAGCAGCGCGTCGCCGTCGCGGGTGTCAACGGGCCGCGTGCCACGGTGATCTCGGGTGACGGGGACGCCGTCGAGGAGATCATGGCGGCCTGGCGGAGGCGGGACACTCCGGTCAAGCGGCTGGCCGTCTCGCACGCCTTCCACTCCCCGCACATGGACGAGATCCTCGACGAGTTCCGGGACATCGTGTCGGAGCTGCACTTCAAGGCCCCCGACATCCCCGTCGTCTCGAACGTCACCGGTGTCCTCGCCACCGACGAGGAACTCACCTCTGCCGACTACTGGGTCCGCCACGTCCGTGGCGCCGTCCGGTTCCACGACGGTGTGCGGTTCCTGGAGTCCGAGGGCGTCTCCGAGTACCTGGAGCTGGGGCCCGACGGCGTGCTGACGGCGCTCGCCGGGGCCTGCCTGACCGAGGTGCCCGGGGTTCTCGTTCCGGCGTTGCGGCGCGGCCGGTCCGAGCCGGAGACCGTCGCGGCGTCACTGGCCCTGCTGCGGCTGCGCGGCGCCACCCCCGACTGGTCCAGGGTCTTCCCCGGTGCCCGGAGGGTCGAGCTGCCGACGTACGCCTTCCAGCACGAGCGGTACTGGCTGGACGGCCCCGACGCCCCGCTCGACGCCACAGGCCTCGGACTGGACCCGGCCCTGCACCCGCTGCTGGGCGCGACGGTGAGCCTGGCCGACCGGGACACCCACGTCTTCACCGGTTCGGTGTCGCTGGGCACGCACGGCTGGCTGGCCGAGCACGCCGTCAACGGCACCGTCCTGATGCCGGGTACCGCCCTGGTCGAACTGGCCTTGCGCGCCGGTGAGCAGGCGGGCACCGACAGGCTTGCCGAACTGCTGCTGGCGGCTCCGCTGGTGTTGCCGGAGCGGGGTGGCGTGCAGCTTCAGGTGGTCGTCGGGGAGGCCGACAACGACGGCCGTCGCACGGTGGAGATCTACTCGCGGCCCGAGCGGGAGGAGCCGGCCGGTGACCACCCGTGGACGCTCAACGCACAGGGCACCCTCACCGCGGGCGAGACCGTCGAGGGCGAACC
>NZ_JBHWJQ010000083.1:0-5564 GCF_042731435.1 Streptomyces sp. NPDC059861
TTGCCGGCGAAGGCGTTGCCGAAGAAGTTCAGACGCGGTTCCATGGCGATCTCCTGGTCGGGTTCCGGATACGCACTCCAGACCGGACAGCCCCGCCGCCTGTGACACCGAGAGGTGTGGCGTGCATCACTCGCGGTGTGGCCTGCATCACTCGCGGCCCTTCCGGGCAACGCTGAGCGAGAGATGCGGGCCCAGTGGTCGCCCGCCGAGCCCGCACCTCCCGTCCTCACTGGGTCTGATCGGCCGGGCGGACCAGGATCTCGTTGACGGCCACGTGCTCGGGCTGGGTGACCGCGTACAGAACCGCGGCGGCGATGTCCTCGGACTGGAGGGTGCGCATGGACTCGGCCATGTTCTTGGCCGCGGCCTGCATCGCCTCATCGGTGATGTGGCTGGTCAGCTCTGTCGAGACGAATCCGGGCTCGATGACGACGACGCGCACGCCCTGGGTGGTGACCTCCTGCCGCAACGCCTCGGAGAAGGCGTTGATGCCGAACTTGGTCGCCGCGTACGCGCCGCTGGCGGGAGATGCCGTTCGCCCCGACGTCGAGGAGATCTGCACCACCGCGCCCTTGGAACGGAGCAGGTGGGGCAGCGCCGCGTGGACCACGTACATCGAGCCGAGCAGGTTGGTCTCGACCATGCGCGTCCACTCCCTGGTGTCCGCGCCGAGGATCATGCCGCTGAGCATGACGCCCGCGTTGTTCACCACGATGTCGAGTGCGCCGAAGTGCCCGACGGTCGCCGCGACCGCGTCCGTCACCGACCGCTGGTCGGTGACGTCGAGCGTGAGGGGCAGTGTCTCGCCGGGGGCGTCCTTCGCCAGCGCTTCGAGCCGGTCGGTCCTGCGTGCGCCGGCGACCACGTTGGCCCCCGCCTTCGACAGGGCGAGTGCCGTCGCCTGGCCGATGCCTGACGACGCGCCGGTGACCAGGGCGACTTTTCCTTCAAGGGTGCTCACTTTTTCCTCCGGGGTGCGTGGATGCCGCGGGCGGCCGATTCGATGGCCGAAGCGGCGCAGCAGAAGATGACCGATGGGTCATGTTGACCGTAGCACCCAACGTGACCGGCTGGTCATGTTGCTGGTAGGCTTCTCTTCGCGGAGGAGGAAGACATGACCGAGACGACGACGCCTTCGAGTCCGAGGGCGGACATGGTGCGCAACCGGCGTCTCCTGCTGGCCGCCGCCACCTCGGCCTTCGCCGAGCGCGGGATGGAGGTGTCGATGGGTGAGATCGCCCAGCGCGCCGGCGTCGCCAAGGGCACCGTGTTCCGGCACTTCGCCTCGAAGGAGGACCTGCTCGCGGCGATCATGCTCCAGGTGATCGATCAGCTGCTCGACACGGCGGACCGGCTCAAGTCGGCCGACGACGCGGGCGAGGCGCTACGGGAGTTCATGACGGCCGGTGTCGAGACGCTTGCCGCCGACCGCGCGTTCTGCGAGGTGATCGGACGGCCTTCGCTGCAGCATGCCGAGGTGCGGGATGCCATCGACCGTCTCTGTGCCATCGTGGAGACACTCACCGTCCGCGCCCAGGACCGGGGCGCGATCCGCTGCGACATCACGGGAACGGACATCGTCCTGCTCCTCGGCGGTATTCACCAGACGGCGGAGCCCTTGCTGGCCGCGCAACCACAGGCCTGGCGCCGCTACCTGGAGCTGGCCTTCGACGGCCTGTTCGCTGCCGACGCCCGTACCCTGCCGCATCCGCCTCCGCCGCGTCTGAACCTCACCGACTCTCCGGCCGGCCCTTCGGCCGACTCTTCGGCCTGACGGACGGCGGGCGCCGGAGCGCGCCGCGTCGCCTCGTTGCCGTCGATCAGAGATCGAGGACGACTTCGGTGGTCGGTTCGCTGCAGCAGACGAGGACGGTCCCCGGCTCGGGGAGTTCGAGCGGTGGGGTGGTGTAGGTGACGTCGCCTGCCACGAGTCGGGTCACACAGGTGTGGCAGACGCCGGTGCGACAGGACCAGCGGGTGGGGATGTCGCAGGCTTCGGCGAGGTCGAGAAGTGAGGCGTGGGCGGCTGACCAGGGGGTGGTGATGCCGCTTCGGGCGAAGGTGATGAGGGGGCCGGTCCCCGTGGGCCCGGGTGGCTGGTGCGGCCGCACCGCGGCAGTGGCGGTGACGCCGGGGTTGACGGCGGTGAGGGCGCTGAACTGTTCCGCATGGATCCGCTCGGGGCGCAGGCCGTGCTCGTGCAGGAGGCCGCTGAGACCGTCCATGAAGGACGTCGGCCCGCAGAGGTACGCGTCGGCGTCGGCCGGAATGCCGATGGCTTTGAGCGAGAGGGTGGTCGGGTGACCGTAGGTGATGTGTGATTCCCCGTCATGCGGGGTCTCGGCGGTGTAGAAGATGTGCTCGTGCGCGTCGGGGAGTTGCGCCAGGAGACCGCGGGCCTCCTCCGCGAAGGCGTGCTGGGCCCCGTTGCGAGCGGTGTGGATCCACCAGACGGGCCGCGGGTCCCGTGCGGCGGCAAGGTGGTGCAGCATGGCGAGTACGGGAGTCACACCGATCCCCGCGGAGGCGAGGACGACGGGACGGTCGCCTCCTTCGAGTACGAACGTTCCGCGGGGACTCGCGATGTCCACGAAGTCACCGGCGTGGAGCGCGGAATGGATGTAGCCGCTGACTTTTCCGTGCGGCTCGTGCTTGACGCTGATGCGGTAGGTGCCGGCCGTGGGAACCGAGGACAAGGAGTAGCTGCGCACCGCGGGGGCGGGGTCGCCGACGGCCAGGCGGATGGACAGATACTGGCCCGGGCGGGCCTCGGGCAGGGGTGGGCCGTCGGTGGTGTCGAGGTAGATCGACGAGATGGCGGGGGTCTCGGGGACGATGCGGGCCACGCGCATGGTCTTGAAGCCCGGCCATCCCGGCTCTTGCCTGGACTGCCCGGTGCCGACGCGTTCGTCCGGCCATCCCGGTTCCTGCCCGGGCTGCTGGGCGGCGGCCAGGTCGCGGAAGGACTGCTGCCAATCCGGGGCTGAGAGCCGGGATGTTCAGTGCTCTGCGCAGCTTGGCGGGGTCACGACCGGGCAGGTAGAGCAGCGCGTCGGTCTCGGCGACGCTGAGTTCTTCGGGGCCCTTGCGGGCCGGCGTGATGGCGTCGCCGGCCTGCACGCGGCCCTCGGTGATCACTCGCAGATAGAAGCCGGGCCGGTGGTGGGCGACCAGTAGAGAGGCCATGGCCGGTTCGCCCAGCCGCATGCCGACGCGGTAGCAGGTCACACGGGGTTGGGTGACCTCGAACTCGGCTTCGCCGATCCGGTACCGGTCGCCGATGCATACCTGTTCGTCGGGCAGACCGTCGACGGTGAAATTCTCCCCGAAGCTCCCGAAGGTCAAGTCGTCGCGGCCCAGCTGCTTCTGCCAGTACTGGTAGGACTGAAGCTGGTAGACGAGCACGGCTCGCATCTCGCCGCCGTGCCCGGCGAGATCTCCCTGACCGTCGCCCTCGACATTCGAACGGCGAACCATACGCGGGCCCTGGACGGGGGCTTTCCAGGCTCCGGTGTGGACGGTCCTGCCCTGCCAGGACACGTCCTTGGGCATGCCCACGTTCACGGAGAGCAGCGTCGCCATTGCGGACCTCCTGTGGGACGGCCGGCCGGGGCAGCTCCACTGGCGCGGTGATCTGTGCGCTCAGCCCGATCCTGGTTCCCGACCGGTGAGACGGCGGCCGGAGCCGCTATGCGGACGTGGCGCCCTTGGTGCGCTGATAGTGGCGCCTTGCTTTCATGCGGTTGCCGCAGACCGCCATGGAGCACCAGCGGGCCTTGTTCGTCTTGCTGCGGTCGATGAGGAAAAGGCGGCACTCGGGGTTGGCGCACGGTCGTAGCCGGCCCGGGAGCGCCTGTTGCGCCTCGCTCCACGCCAGCACGGCTTCCACGGCCAGCCGCCGCTCCGCAGGGGCGTCCAGCTCCCATGACACCCCCTCGCAGGAGAGGCGCGGACGCGAAGTCACGCCTTCCAGGAGCGGCGCCAGCGACGTCGCGGGGCGAGTGCCGCGCACCACGTCCTGGAGGGCGTCGCGTGCCTGCATGAGGTTGCGGAGCTCGTCCACGGTTCCGGTGCCGCCGTGGGCCTGCTGCCAGCGCTCGGCCGCTTCCGGGTCCGCCAGCTCGTCCTGCACGGCACCGCTGATCAAGGGTGTGCTGTTGAGAAGTTCCAACAGCGTCTCCTGCGGTTCTCGGTCGGCCACCGCCACGCCTCCTAACCGATTCGATCTGCTTTGCAGGTTACATGAACGGTCCCGCCGCTGGACGGTCTCCCTCCCCATCTAACCCCATGGGAAGACTTGACGGGTTATGTCGCGTGTGCTCGACTGGAAACATAACCAGCGAAGTGCGAGAGAAGGGTTAGAAACATGGCTGCCTCAGTGCACCACCGCACCGCCACCGTCAACGGCCTCGAGGTCTTCTACCGGGAGGCCGGCGATCCGCGATCGCCGGTCGTGGTGCTTCTGCACGGCTTCCCGACCAGCTCACACATGTTCCGCGGGCTCATCCCGGCCCTCGCCGACCACTACCGCGTGATCGCACCCGACCACATCGGGTTCGGCCAGTCCGCGATGCCCACCCCGCAGGACTTCCCGTACACCTTCGACGCCCTCACCGACGTCACCGCCGGCCTGCTCCAGCAGCTGGGCGTCGACCGGTTCGCGATGTACGTACAGGACTACGGCGCCCCCATCGGCTGGCGTCTGGCCCTCCAGTCCCCGGACCGCATCACGGCGATCATCACCCAGAACGGAAACGCCTACGAGGCGGGCTTCGTCAAGCCCTTCTGGGACGGCGCCTTCGCCTACGCCCAGGCCCCGGGGCCGGACACCGAAGGTCCCATGCGGGCCGCGCTGACCCTCGAGATCACCCGCTGGCAGTACGTGAACGGTGTCGCCGATCCCAGTCTGGTCAGCCCAGACAACTGGGTGCACGACCAGGCGCTGCTGGACCGCCCGGGCAACGACGAGATCCAGCTCAAGCTCTTCCGCGACTACCCGACCAACGTGGACCTCTACCCGCAGGTCCACCAGTACTTCCGCGACTCCCAGGTCCCGCTGCTGGCGGTCTGGGGCGCGAACGACGAGATCTTCGGCCCCGCCGGTGCGGAGGCGTTCCGCGACGATCTGCCCGATGCCGAGGTCCACCTGCTCGAGTCCGGGCACTTCGCCCTGGAGAGCCACCTCGAGACCATCACCGAGCACATCCGCGACTTCCTCGCACGGGTCCTCGCATGACGTCAAGCGCGTGACAAGGAGACCCCCTCTCCCCAGGCGCCGTCGGACACTTCCTCACCCCGGCCCCTCTCCCCGAACGTCTGCTGTTCGCCGAGCGGTTGGGCCACCGTGTGCGCGTGAGGTTCGACGACGCCTGGATCGCCGACAGCGAGCAGGTGACGCTGCTCCACGAACCGGGCCGCTACCCCGTCGCCTGTTTCCCTCGCGGACATCGACGAGCAGGCCCTGGTCGCGAGCGGCAAGGTCACCCGGCACAAGGCCCTCGGCGCGCACCGCCCGGGTGGCGGGGGGCGCCGACGGGCGGCGGGCTCTGATAGACCAATACCAG
>NZ_JBHWJQ010000084.1:0-4541 GCF_042731435.1 Streptomyces sp. NPDC059861
CGGCGCGGTTCGGACCTGCTCTGGATCCGTGTCGCCTTCGGCCGGAGCGGACGCCGGGGCCTCCTCGATGACGACGTGCGCGTTGGTGCCGCTGACGCCGAACGCCGAGACACCCGCGCGCCGCGGCCGGCCCTCGGTCGCCGGCCACTCGCGGGCCTCGGTCAGCAACCGCACCGCTCCGGCGTCCCAGTCGATGTGGCTGGACGGGGTGTCGGCGTGGAGGGTCTTGGGCAGGGTGCCGTGGCGCATGGCCTCGATCATCTTGATCACACCACCGACACCCGCCGCCGCGACGGAGTGGCCGATGTTCGACTTCAGTGAGCCGAGGTACAACGGCCGCCCCTCCGAGCGCCCCTGACCGTACGTCGCCAGCAGCGCGTGCGCCTCGATCGGATCACCCAGACGCGTCCCCGTACCGTGCGCCTCCACCGCGTCCACATCGTTGACGGCGAGTCCCGCGTCGGCCAGGGCGGCGCGGATCACGCGCTCCTGCGACGGCCCGTTCGGCGCGGTGAGCCCGTTGCTCGCGCCGTCCTGGTTGACGGCGGTGCCGCGGACGACCGCGAGGACGCGGTGGCCGTTCCTGAGGGCGTCCGACAGCCGCTCCACCACCAGCAGGCCCACACCCTCGGACCAGCCGGTGCCGTCCGCGTCCTCGGAGAACGACTTGCAGCGTCCGTCCGCCGACAGACCGCGCTGACGGGAGAAGTCCACGAAGCCGTTCGGCGAGCCCGAGACCGTGACCCCGCCCGCGAGGGCGAGCGTGGACTCGCCGGAGCGCAGCGACCGCACGGCCATGTGCAGGGCCACCAGGGAGGAGGAGCAGGCCGTGTCCATGGAGACGGCCGGACCCTCGAATCCGAAGGTGTACGCGATACGGCCCGACGCCACACTGGAGAGCTTGCTCGTCATGAGGTAGCCCTCCAGTTCCTCGGGGCCCTCACGGTCGAGATAGCTCTGTTCCACGAGGCCGGCGAACACGCCGGTGCGGGTGCCCCGGAGAGAGGCCGGGTCGAGACCGGCGTTCTCCAGCGCCTCCCACGCCGTTTCGAGAAGCACCCGCTGCTGCGGGTCCATCCCCAGGGCCTCGCGCGGCGAGATGCCGAAGAACGCCGCGTCGAACCGGGTGGCGTCCTGCAGGAACCCGCCTTCACGGGTGTAGGACCTGCCCGCCTTGCCGGGCTCCGGGTCGTACAGACCCTCGACGTCCCAACCGCGGTCGGTGGGCCACGGGGTGATGCCGTCCACCCCGTCGCGGACGAGCCGCCACAGGTCGGCGGGCGAGGACACCCCGCCCGGGTAGCGGCAGGCCATGCCGACGACGGCGATGGGCTCGCTCCGGCTGTTCTCCAGTTCGGTGACCCGCTGTCTGGCCTTGTGCAGATCGGCCGTCACCCACTTCAGGTACTCGACCAGCTTCTCCTCGCTGGTCTGCCCGGTGGCGCCGCTTCGGCCCACGGCGGCATCGGAGTTGCGCGGGGCCCGGTCGCCGGACGCAGTAGCCATGCTGGTTCGTCTCTCCTCAGTCCGGGCGGGGGCCCGGTCCCGGGCCCCCGCCGAAGTTCAGTTGGCGGAACGTCCGAGCTGGTTGTCGATGAAGGCGAAGAGATCGTCCGCCGAGGCTGTCTCGATCGCGTCGGCGATGTCCGCCGCGCCGTCGTCGCCGGGCTCCTCCGTGAGCCGCGCCAGCAGCGTCTGAAGCCGGACGGCGACCTCGGAACGTGCCTCCGCGTCGCCCCGCGCGTCCGCGCCGAGCAGCGTCGCCTCCAGACGCTCCAGCGCGTCCAGCGCCGGCGCGCCGGCGCCCAGGTCCAGTCGGCCCAGCAGGTGGACGGCGAGCTCCTTGGGGTTCGGGTGGTCGAACACCAGGGTGGACGGCAGCCGCAGTCCGGTCCTGGACATCAGCCGGTTGCGCAGGTCGACCGCGGTCAACGAGTCGAAACCGAGGTCCTGGAAAGCCCTGTCGGCGCCGACCTCGCCGGCTCCGGTGTGGCCGAGCACCGCGGCGATCTCGTCGCGGACCAGGTCGAGCACGATCTGCTCACGCTCCTCGCCGGGCAGCGCCGCCAGCCGCGTCCCGAGCGTCTCGCCGCCGCCCGCCGCGACCGCGTTCGCGGCCCCCGGCCGGCCCGGCACCCGGGCCAAGTCCCGCAACACGCCCGGCACCTGACCGCTCGCCCGCAGCACGGCGACGTCGAGCGGCACCGCGACCACCCGAGGCTGCCCGCCGGCCAGCGCCGCGTCCAGCAGCCCGAGGCCGTCCCGCGAGGGGATGAACCGGAACCCTTCCATGAGATACCGCTTGCGGCCCGCGTCGGCGAGACCGGCGTTGATGCCCCCGCCTATGTCGTCGGCGTCCCACAGCCCCCAGCCGATGGCGGTGGCCGGGAGACCCTGCGCGCCGCGCAGCCCGGCGAGCGCGTCGACGAACGCGTTCGCCGCCGCGTAGTTGGCCTGTCCGGGCGCGCCGATCACGCCCGCGGTCGACGAGAAGAGCACGAACGCGGACAGCTCCCTGTCCCTTGTCAGTTCGTGCAGGTGCCAGGCGGCGTCCGCCTTGGACGCGAGGACCGCGTCCAGGCTCTGCGGCGTCAGATCGGCGAACAGCGCGTTGTCGAGGACTCCCGCCGCGTGCACGACCGCGGTGAGCGGGTGTGCGGCCGGTACGGCCTCCAGGGCCGCGGCGAGCGCGGCGCGGTCCCCGGCGTCCGCGGCCACCACGGTCGCCGTGGCGCCCGCCTCCGCGAGTTGGGCGACCAGTTCCCCGGCCCCGGGCGCGTCGGGGCCCCGGCGGCTGACCAGCAGAAGATGCCGCACAGCGTGCGAGGTCACCAGGTGACGGGCCACCAGCCTGCCCAGCGCGCCCGTGCCGCCGGTGATCAGAACGGTTCCCGAGGAATCCCAGGCGGTCCCGCCGTCCCGGGACCGGACCGCCCCGGGACCGTCCCCGGCACCGTCGCGCCGCAGGCGCGGCAGGCGGATCTCGGAACCGTGGACGGCGGCCTGCGGCTCGTCGGCGGCGACGACCGCCGAGAACAGCGCGTCGAGCCGGCGCGGATCGCGGTCGTCGCCACCCGCCACCGGCTCCCCGTCGAGCAGGTCGAACAGGAAGATCCGGCCCGGTGCCTCGGCCTGCGCCGAGCGAAGCAGCCCCCGCACCGCGGCGCCCACCGGTCCGGCACCGTCCTCGCCGTGGGTGACCACCGCCAGCGGGACCTGTGCGAGCCGTTCGTCGGACAAGTACTCCTGGACCAGGGCGAGTACCTCGCGGGTACGCGAGTGCAGCGCGTCCACCACGTCCGGACCTGCTCCGGCGCGCACCCACACGCGCAGCGCGTCCACCGGAGCGCCCGAGGCGACGGCCTCCGCCGCCTCGACGAGGACCGCGTAACCGGTCCCGGCGCCCTCACCCGGGCCCACATCGGCCCAGCGCAGCGGCGTCTCGGCCGGTGGCAGACCGGCGGCGCTCCACTCCTCGCGGTACAACGGCAACGCCGCCGCACCACCGGTGGTGAACCGCTCGGCCGGTACGCCCCGGAAGGCCACCCGGCCGACCGTGAGGACCGGCGCGCCCACGGCGTCGGTGAGCTGCAGGGCGACGGCCCCCTCTCCGAGCGACTGCCACCGCACGCGCACGGTCGTGGCGCCGCTCGCGTGCAGCCGCACGTCCTGCCATTCGGCCGGGACGGCGACGGCGCCCGCGTCGGCCGGGGCCACCGCGCCGGCGAGCTCGGCCGCACGGAGCGCCTCCTCCAGCAGCGCGGGGTGCAGCGCGTAGCGGGCCGCCTCCGGCAGCAGCTCCCGCGCGAGCTCCACCTCCGTGCCGCCGCCGTCGGCCGATGTCCCGGACGGGCCGGAGACGGTGGCCAGGACGCCCTCCGCGTACGTCGTCCAGGGCACGCCGTCGTCGGCGGGACGCGCGTACAGCGTGAAGCCACGTGCCCCGAGCTGGTCGGCATCGGCCACCACGACCTGGAGCTCCGTGGCACCGGACCGGGACAGGACGAGCGGGGTGTGGACCGTCAAGGTGGTCAGCGCGTTCACTCCGAGCTCGTCACCGGCGCGCACGACGAGGTCCACCAGCGCGGCGGTCGGCAGCACCGGGACGTCCAGGACGGCGTACGCCTCCAGCCACGGATGCTCCCGCGCCGCCAGCCGCCCAGCGAACAGCACCCCTTCGCCGCTCGCGAGCTCCACCTTCGAGTCCAGCAGCGGATGACCGAACAGGTCCCCGCCGCCCGACGCCCGGCCGACGGCCTGCCGCTCCAGCCAGTAGCGCTGGTGCTGGAAGGCGTAGGTGGGCAGGGGGACGGGGGTGGAGGGCGGGGAGCCGAAGAAGGCGCTCCAGTCGATGGTGGTGCCGTGGGTGAAGGCTTGTGCGAGGGCGGTGATGAGGGTGGTGGGTTCGTCGTGGTCGCGGCGGAGCAGGGCGGTGGTGGTGGTGTTGTCGAGGGTGCGTCGGGTGAGGGCGGTGAGGTGGGCGTCGGGGCCGATTTCGATGTAGGTGCCGGTGTTCTGGTGGGCGAGGTGGTGGAGGGTGT
>NZ_JBHWJQ010000085.1:0-4423 GCF_042731435.1 Streptomyces sp. NPDC059861
GGACAGGCCGGGGCGGTGGTGACGTTGAGGGAGCGGGGCCCAAGCCGCGCAAGTCCTCACTCCTTCGCCGGACTCAGGCGAAGAAGGACAGGACCGGGGCAGAGAAAAGCCCCCGTCCGTTGTCCGGAGGGGGGCTTGGTACCTCAGTGCGTGACGAAGCGCTATCAGTGATCGAGCGGCACACCCTTGCATTCCGATCCGCAGGTGTTCCCCGGGGGAACAGATCGCGGCGGGGTGTTCCCCGGGGGAACAGCCCGGGATCACTGTGCCGGACCGGTGGGCAAGCCTCGCAAGTCCCTGTCGCGGCACCGGTGGGGGCAGTGGTGGGGGTTTCGGTGGGGCCCACCAACGGGGCCACCGGTGTCCGTGGTCGGGTCTGTGGTCGGGTGCGCGGTCGCCCCGTGGTCGGGTTGCACGGGAGGTTGCGCACCAGGTTGCGCACTCCTCATTCCGACGGCCTGCGTTGTCGCAGGTAGAGCCGCGTGGTCGGGCGCTTCCACTTGTGCCGACATCCCCTCTACGGCCCCCTGCCGCCCCAAGCAAGACGAAAGAGAAGGGTGGGGGGTGGGTGGTGGCGGCGGCCGGGCGAGGGGATCGGGTGCGTGGCGGTGGGCCGTCCGCCCGGCTCGCGCCGTGCGGCGAAAGCGCCGACGCCCCGGCATGGCGTCGGCGAAGGGTGGCCGACCGGGAGACTGGCGGCATGAGCACCACGCGCCGCCCACTGGGCACCGGTCCGTCGACCACCGCCAGGAGCACGACGACGTCGACCGCCCCGCGGCTGCTGCCCGTTGAGCACGTCGACCGCGAACAGCTCCTCGAGGACGACGCGGAGCACCAGGAGGTGGCCGCCGCGCGGCCCGACCGACGGACGCTCGGGTCGGGTCCGGCGGCATAGACCGGGGCAGCAAGGTGGAGCGAACTGGGCCCAGTTTCGCGACGGATCGGGGCAGCGAGAGGAGACGGCGACCTGCCGCTCACGTGAGCTGGGCTGGTCGCCGTCGGCGTCCCCGGTTGCGGATGCGGGACACGACGGGGCGTTCACTCCAGAGACTGAACCTCCGGCCGCGCGGAGGGGGCCTGACCGCTTGAACTGACGGACGGGCTGGGGGGCGGGCCTGCTACCGCCGGAACAGAAGAGGACGCGGCAGGCGCCGGCGCCTGAAGCGGAGCCTGCGAGGCATCCTGCTGTCCGATCAGATAGACCGCGGCAAGAATCCCGGCACCAACCAGGAGCGACGCACCCAGCTTCGGGTTCTTGTACGCCCAGTACACGGCGACGCCCGCGAGGGACATCGCGACGATCGTGAACAGGGTCATCGGCCCGTCACCCCGTACGTGACACCCTGCGCTCGCCTGTCGAACGGAGCCGGAATGAATGTCGCACAAGCTTCGTAATGCGCCATTTGTCGCGTGAGCCCGCTCGACGGCAGGCCGTCGCGGAGCTTAGGCTCGGGAACGTCTTTGATGGTTCTTCTCCTTGTACTTGAGATCCAACTCGGTCGGGCGAGGGCTGTCGGACTACACAGGCGGTCCCCTGTTGGCGCAGGGGACCGCTGTTTTTTTGCCTCCAGGTGTTCGAGGGCTGTCGGACTACACGGCGACCGGAAACCCGTTGGCGCGGTCGGCGTCGAACTCGTCCTCGAAGGGCCTCGTTCGGACTCCGGTGCTGCCGGTCAGGGAGAAGCCTACGCAGCGCGAGCGGAGCCGCCACAATGCCAACGGAATCACGCACACGCATAAAAGCGCCTAAGTGGCCCTGACCTGCTGCTTCATGTCGGATGCTCAGCTCACGAGGTTGGTGACAGGCACTTCATGTAGGGGGGTCATGAGGCCGCCAGCAGATCGAAAGTCCTCACATGAACCCTTCGGTGACGCGCACCACGTGACCGAGGGTCACTGGACGGATACTTCCGCTGACCGGCCCTGTCGACGAACATCGAGCAGTCGAACTTCGGGTCCGTCTCTAGGACGTTGAGCAGGTCGTTCGGCCGGTCTAAGCGCTGGTGAACGGGCCGCGGAGGACACCCTCGAAACTCACCTGGCAGGGGACGCCGCCTGAGATACATCTTCGCCCCTGGAGCGAAACGGCTGCGGTCCGATTTCCGGTACCTCAGGTACTGGACCTGCTTCGCGAAGAACATCTCCGAGTTCTTCTTGCAGCACTAGACCTTGTCCTCGATCTCAGTGCCGAAGTCGGCGCCGGCGAGGAGGACGACGGCAAGCTCTGAGTCGCTACCGACCGGTCGCGGGCGGCCGTCGTTGACATCAGATCCGGGCAGCCAGTTGTGGCCTATTGGAACGTTAGGCCGAGCGTCGGGGGCGACGTCGGGCCCGGGCACGGGCAGGGGAGCAAGCTAAGCGATCAGATATCTGATCGGTCCGCCGTGCCGGTCGGTCGCTGCGCTGGGCGTGTCCTGCGGGGCGCAGATTCCGGCAGCGAGTTGTGGGTCATTGGGCCCAGTTTCGCGGTCGGCCGGGCGGCGGCTTGCGACAGCTCTTGCGCCATCTCCTGCGGCATCTGCTGCGGCATCTGTTGCGACTTCTGCTGCCCTTACCGGATTCCGGCCGACCCCGTCTGTGCAGGTCACCACGCGTGGTGGGGGTGTCCGTTTTCGCTGACATCCCCTCTACTGCCCGCCTCCGTCACGTCCCCACCTGAAATTGGCGGTGGGGACGGTGACGCGCGGCGGCCCGGAGAGGGGATCCGGCGCCCCTCGCTGTCGCGCGAAAGCGCCGGCGCCCCGGACCCGTGTCGGCATCAGATTCCGGCAGCGAGTTATGCCGGACTGATATCAGTTCTGCGGCTGGGCGAGGCGTCGGGCGATGTGCCAGACGGCACGTTCGCGGTCGTCGGCGTCGTCCTCCTGGTCGTCGTTCTCCTCGGCTTCGCGGCGACGTCGTGCAGCTGCTTCCTCGCGTCGGCGGGCGAGGGCTTCGAGCATCTCGGCGTACGCGTCCACGACGTCCTGCGGACCGAGAACGACGACCTCGTCGGCGACGTCGGCGAGCGCCAGGACCTCACGGACGCGGGCAGCCATGGCGGCCGGGTCGGTGTTGCCGTCGGTGCCCTCGGCGGCCTGCGTCGCCTCCAGGTCGAGGGCCTTCCTCGCGACCGCGTGCCAGCCGTCCTCGGTGACGCGGACGCCCGCGCGGAGTTCGCCGCCCTCGGCGTCGGCCGCCGCGAGCAAGTCGAGGTTGTCTTCGTCGGTGTCGCCGCCGTCGATGCCGAGCATCGAGCGCAGGTAGCGGGTCCACTCGATCGCGCGGCGGCCCTTGGTCGCGCGCTCGTACTCGTGCCACTTCGCCAGGTTCCACTCCAGCGAGCCCTGTCCCTGGGCGTCGTCCTCGGGAACGCCTCCGGTCAGGTCTCCGATCCGGCCGAGGAGTTCGAACGGCGTGACGTTCTCGCCGCCCGCGGTTTTCAGGTCGGCGCGGGCGAGTTCGAGCGCCGGCGCCTTGCCGTCCTGCGTCTTGGCGATGTACTCGGCGAGGTCGTTCGCGTCGCGCTCGGTGTGCAGCCGCTTGAAGTCGACGCCGTGGCCCTTGCCCTCGCACGGGCAGTCGGCCCGTTCGCAGTCGTCCGTCGGCCGGAACTTCGGATTGATGCCCTGGAGGGTGCGGGTCCAGGTCGCGCGCCAGTGGTCTTCCCACTCGGTGAGCCGGTCCTCGGCAGGCGTGAAGGCGCCCGTGATCCTCTTGGCCGCCTTCTCTCCGGTGGTCCGGCCGCCGACGAGGACGATCGCGTGGATGTGCGGGTGCCAGCCGTGGGCCTGACCCACGGTCACCTCCGTCGCGCGGATCATCCCGAGGTAGCCGATCCGGTCGCGGATGCCCTCCTGGTCCTTCGCCCGGCAGCCGTCGCTGACCTTCCGTCCGGCCCACGTGCCGCCCGTGATGAGCCGCTGGTAGGCGCCGGGGCGCCGGGGGGTGTCCTCGGTTTTGCGGGTGCCCTGGAGAGCGTCCATGAGGTCGGCGAGCGCGTCCTTGTACGCGTGGCGGGCGGTGAAGGTCACCAGGTAGGCGGTCCCGCCCTGTTGGAGCCAGGTGACCACGGCCTGGGTGATCTCCTCGGCGCGGCGGTGGCGGATCACGGCGGCGCAGACCGGGCAGAGCCAGATCCGCCCGCACCGCATGAGGCCGAGGACCACGGAGGTTCCGGCAGCGGTCTGGGCGACGATCACGCCGGACGCGGGGTCCATCAGGGCCCGGCCGCAGCCCTTGCACGCGGAGTCGCCGGTGATCCGCCATAGGGTCCGGCGCCGGGTGTACCGCGCCGCTTTGCGCAAGCGGGCGGCGTCGCTTCGCGACTGCCCTTCCGAGAGGCTGTCGCCTCTCGGGCTCTCCCCATCCACCCCGTCCGGAGAAACCGCAGGTCGGCGGGGTGCGGGAAACTCTGTTGTTTCTTTCCCAAGCTGTCCGGGGT
>NZ_JBHWJQ010000086.1:0-3307 GCF_042731435.1 Streptomyces sp. NPDC059861
GCCGGGCACGCTGTTGGGTGTCTGAGGGTTCGGCCGTATGGTCGCCTTCAGTGCCGGCCCCAGTGAACTCGGGATGTGGTCCCGGGGTGATGGGTGGTTGGTCGTTGTTTGAGAACTGCACAGTGGACGCGAGCATCTGTGGCCAAGTTTTTAAGGGCGCACGGTGGATGCCTTGGCACCAGGAACCGATGAAGGACGTGGGAGGCCACGATAGTCCCCGGGGAGTCGTCAACCAGGCTTTGATCCGGGGGTTTCCGAATGGGGAAACCCGGCAGTCGTCATGGGCTGTCACCCTTGCCTGAACACATAGGGCAAGTGGAGGGAACGCGGGGAAGTGAAACATCTCAGTACCCGCAGGAAGAGAAAACAACCGTGATTCCGGGAGTAGTGGCGAGCGAAACCGGATGAGGCCAAACCTACGACGTGTGAGACCCGGCAGGGGTTGCGTCGTGGGGGTTGTGGGATCTCTCTTTTACGGTCTGCCGGCCGTGAGACGAGTCAGAAACCGTTGATGTAGGCGAAGGACATGCGAAAGGTCCGGCGTAGAGGGTAAGACCCCCGTAGTCGAAACGTCAGCGGCTCGTTTGAGAGACACCCAAGTAGCACGGGGCCCGAGAAATCCCGTGTGAATCTGGCGGGACCACCCGCTAAGCCTAAATATTCCCTGGTGACCGATAGCGGATAGTACCGTGAGGGAATGGTGAAAAGTACCGCGGGAGCGGAGTGAAATAGTACCTGAAACCGTGTGCCTACAAGCCGTGGGAGCGTCGGAACAAGGCTTGCCTTGTTCTCGTGACTGCGTGCCTTTTGAAGAATGAGCCTGCGAGTTTGCGGTGTGTTGCGAGGTTAACCCGGGTGGGGAAGCCGTAGCGAAAGCGAGTCCGAACAGGGCGTTTCAGTAGCATGCTCAAGACCCGAAGCGGAGTGATCTAGCCATGGGCAGGTTGAAGCGGAGGTAAGACTTCGTGGAGGACCGAACCCACCAGGGTTGAAAACCTGGGGGATGACCTGTGGTTAGGGGTGAAAGGCCAATCAAACTCCGTGATAGCTGGTTCTCCCCGAAATGCATTTAGGTGCAGCGTCGTGTGTTTCTTGCCGGAGGTAGAGCACTGGATAGGCGATGGGCCCTACCGGGTTACTGACCTTAGCCAAACTCCGAATGCCGGTAAGTGAGAGCGCGGCAGTGAGACTGTGGGGGATAAGCTCCATGGTCGAGAGGGAAACAGCCCAGAGCATCGACTAAGGCCCCTAAGCGTACGCTAAGTGGGAAAGGATGTGGAGTCGCACAGACAACCAGGAGGTTGGCTTAGAAGCAGCCACCCTTGAAAGAGTGCGTAATAGCTCACTGGTCTAGTGATTCCGCGCCGACAATGTAGCGGGGCTCAAGCGTACCGCCGAAGTCGTGTCATTGCAGCATGAGGGCCAACGCCCGCTGTGATGGGTAGGGGAGCGTCGTCTGCCGGGTGAAGCAGCCGCGTAAGCGAGTTGTGGACGGTTGACGAGTGAGAATGCAGGCATGAGTAGCGATACAAACGTGAGAAACGTTTGCGCCGATTGACTAAGGGTTCCTGGGTCAAGCTGATCTGCCCAGGGTAAGTCGGGACCTAAGGCGAGGCCGACAGGCGTAGTCGATGGATAACCGGTTGATATTCCGGTACCCGCTGTGAAGCGTCAAACATCGAGCATCGTGATGCTAAGGCCGTGAAGCCGCCCTGATCTCTTCGGAGTTGAGGGGAGTGGTGGAGCCGCCGGACCAAGCGGTTAGTAGGTGAGTGATGGGGTGACGCAGGAAGGTAGTCCATCCCGGGCGGTGGTTGTCCCGGGGTAAGGGTGTAGGCCGTGCGATAGGTAAATCCGTCGCACACAAGGCTGAGACCTGATGCCGAGCCGATTGTGGTGAAGTGGATGATCCTATGCTGTCGAGAAAAGCCTCTAGCGAGTTTCATGGCGGCCCGTACCCTAAACCGACTCAGGTGGTCAGGTAGAGAATACCGAGGCGTTCGGGTGAACTATGGTTAAGGAACTCGGCAAAATGCCCCCGTAACTTCGGGAGAAGGGGGGCCATGTCCGGTGATGAGCTTCGCGCTCTGAGCTGGGTGTGGCCGCAGAGACCAGCGAGAAGCGACTGTTTACTAAAAACACAGGTCCGTGCGAAGCCGTAAGGCGATGTATACGGACTGACGCCTGCCCGGTGCTGGAACGTTAAGGGGACCGGTTAGCTCCATTTCGGTGGGGCGAAGCTGAGAACTTAAGCGCCAGTAAACGGCGGTGGTAACTATAACCATCCTAAGGTAGCGAAATTCCTTGTCGGGTAAGTTCCGACCTGCACGAATGGCGTAACGACTTCTCGACTGTCTCAACCATAGGCCCGGTGAAATTGCACTACGAGTAAAGATGCTCGTTTCGCGCAGCAGGACGGAAAGACCCCGGGACCTTTACTACAGTTTGATATTGGTGTTCGGTTCGGCTTGTGTAGGATAGCTGGGAGACTTTGAAATCTGGACGCCAGTTCAGGTGGAGTCGTCGTTGAAATACCAGTCTGGTCGTGCTGGATGTCTAACCTGGGTCCGTGATCCGGATCAGGGACAGTGTCTGATGGGTAGTTTAACTGGGGCGGTTGCCTCCTAAAGAGTAACGGAGGCGCCCAAAGGTTCCCTCAGCCTGGTTGGTAATCAGGTGTTGAGTGTAAGTGCACAAGGGAGCTTGACTGTGAGACCGACGGGTCGAGCAGGGACGAAAGTCGGGACTAGTGATCCGGCGGTGGCTTGTGGAAGCGCCGTCGCTCAACGGATAAAAGGTACCCCGGGGATAACAGGCTGATCTTCCCCAAGAGTCCATATCGACGGGATGGTTTGGCACCTCGATGTCGGCTCGTCGCATCCTGGGGCTGGAGTCGGTCCCAAGGGTTGGGCTGTTCGCCCATTAAAGCGGTACGCGAGCTGGGTTTAGAACGTCGTGAGACAGTTCGGTCCCTATCCGCTGTGCGCGTAGGAGTCTTGAGAAGGGCTGTCCCTAGTACGAGAGGACCGGGACGGACGAACCTCTGGTGTGCCAGTTGTCCTGCCAAGGGCATGGCTGGTTGGCTACGTTCGGGAGGGATAACCGCTGAAAGCATCTAAGCGGGAAGCCTGCTTCGAGATGAGGGCTCCCACCTCCATGAGAGGGTAAGGCTCCCAGTAGACGACTGGGTTGATAGGCCGGATATGGAAGCACGGTAACGTGTGGAGTTGACCGGTACTAATAGGCCGAGGGCTTGTCCTCAGTTGCTCGCGTCCACTGTGTTGGTTCTGAAACCACGAACAACACC
>NZ_JBHWJQ010000087.1:0-3213 GCF_042731435.1 Streptomyces sp. NPDC059861
ATACGTAATGGTATGGTATCCTTACCTGAATACATAGGGTATGGAAGACAGACCCAGGGAACTGAAACATCTAAGTACCTGGAGGAAGAGAAAGCAAATGCGATTTCCTGAGTAGCGGCGAGCGAAACGGAATCTAGCCCAAACCAAGAGGCTTGCCTCTTGGGGTTGTAGGACATTCTATACGGAGTTACAAAGGAACGAGGTAGACGAAGCGACCTGGAAAGGTCCGTCACAGAAGGTAACAACCCTGTAGTCGAAACTTCGTTCTCTCTTGAATGTATCCTGAGTACGGCGGAACACGTGAAATTCCGTCGGAATCTGGGAGGACCATCTCCCAAGGCTAAATACTCCCTAGTGATCGATAGTGAACCAGTACCGTGAGGGAAAGGTGAAAAGCACCCCGGAAGGGGAGTGAAATAGATCCTGAAACCGTGTGCCTACAAATAGTCAGAGCCCGTTAATGGGTGATGGCGTGCCTTTTGTAGAATGAACCGGCGAGTTACGATCCCGTGCAAGGTTAAGCTGAAGAGGCGGAGCCGCAGCGAAAGCGAGTCTGAATAGGGCGTTTAGTACGTGGTCGTAGACCCGAAACCAGGTGATCTACCCATGTCCAGGGTGAAGTTCAGGTAACACTGAATGGAGGCCCGAACCCACGCACGTTGAAAAGTGCGGGGATGAGGTGTGGGTAGCGGAGAAATTCCAATCGAACCTGGAGATAGCTGGTTCTCCCCGAAATAGCTTTAGGGCTAGCCTTAAGTGTAAGAGTCTTGGAGGTAGAGCACTGATTGGACTAGGGGTCCTCATCGGATTACCGAATTCAGTCAAACTCCGAATGCCAATGACTTATCCTTAGGAGTCAGACTGCGAGTGATAAGATCCGTAGTCAAAAGGGAAACAGCCCAGACCGCCAGCTAAGGTCCCAAAGTGTGTATTAAGTGGAAAAGGATGTGGAGTTGCTTAGACAACTAGGATGTTGGCTTAGAAGCAGCCACCATTTAAAGAGTGCGTAATAGCTCACTAGTCGAGTGACTCTGCGCCGAAAATGTACCGGGGCTAAATACACCACCGAAGCTGCGAATTGATACCAATGGTATCAGTGGTAGGGGAGCGTTCTAAGTGCAGTGAAGTCAGACCGGAAGGACTGGTGGAGCGCTTAGAAGTGAGAATGCCGGTATGAGTAGCGAAAGACGGGTGAGAATCCCGTCCACCGAATGCCTAAGGTTTCCTGAGGAAGGCTCGTCCGCTCAGGGTTAGTCAGGACCTAAGCCGAGGCCGACAGGCGTAGGCGATGGACAACAGGTTGATATTCCTGTACCACCTCTTTATCGTTTGAGCAATGGAGGGACGCAGAAGGATAGAAGAAGCGTGCGATTGGTTGTGCACGTCCAAGCAGTTAGGCTGATAAGTAGGCAAATCCGCTTATCGTGAAGGCTGAGCTGTGATGGGGAAGCTCCTTATGGAGCGAAGTCTTTGATTCCCCGCTGCCAAGAAAAGCTTCTAGCGAGATAAAAGGTGCCTGTACCGCAAACCGACACAGGTAGGCGAGGAGAGAATCCTAAGGTGTGCGAGAGAACTCTGGTTAAGGAACTCGGCAAAATGACCCCGTAACTTCGGGAGAAGGGGTGCTTTCTTAACGGAAAGCCGCAGTGAATAGGCCCAAGCGACTGTTTAGCAAAAACACAGCTCTCTGCGAAGCCGTAAGGCGAAGTATAGGGGCTGACGCCTGCCCGGTGCTGGAAGGTTAAGAGGAGCGCTTAGCGTAAGCGAAGGTGCGAATTGAAGCCCCAGTAAACGGCGGCCGTAACTATAACGGTCCTAAGGTAGCGAAATTCCTTGTCGGGTAAGTTCCGACCCGCACGAAAGGCGTAACGATCTGGGCACTGTCTCAACGAGAGACTCGGTGAAATTATAGTACCTGTGAAGATGCAGGTTACCCGCGACAGGACGGAAAGACCCCGTGGAGCTTTACTGTAGCCTGATATTGAATTTTGGTACAGTTTGTACAGGATAGGCGGGAGCCTTTGAAACCGGAGCGCTAGCTTCGGTGGAGGCGTCGGTGGGATACCGCCCTGACTGTATTGAAATTCTAACCTACGGGTCTTATCGACCCGGGAGACAGTGTCAGGTGGGCAGTTTGACTGGGGCGGTCGCCTCCTAAAGTGTAACGGAGGCGCCCAAAGGTTCCCTCAGAATGGTTGGAAATCATTCGCAGAGTGTAAAGGCACAAGGGAGCTTGACTGCGAGACCTACAAGTCGAGCAGGGACGAAAGTCGGGCTTAGTGATCCGGTGGTTCCGCATGGAAGGGCCATCGCTCAACGGATAAAAGCTACCCCGGGGATAACAGGCTTATCTCCCCCAAGAGTCCACATCGACGGGGAGGTTTGGCACCTCGATGTCGGCTCATCGCATCCTGGGGCTGTAGTCGGTCCCAAGGGTTGGGCTGTTCGCCCATTAAAGCGGTACGCGAGCTGGGTTCAGAACGTCGTGAGACAGTTCGGTCCCTATCCGTCGTGGGCGTAGGAAATTTGAGAGGAGCTGTCCTTAGTACGAGAGGACCGGGATGGACGCACCGCTGGTGTACCAGTTGTTCTGCCAAGGGCATCGCTGGGTAGCTATGTGCGGACGGGATAAGTGCTGAAAGCATCTAAGCATGAAGCCCCCCTCAAGATGAGATTTCCCATAGCGCAAGCTAGTAAGATCCCTGAAAGATGATCAGGTTGATAGGTCTGAGGTGGAAGCGTGGTGACATGTGGAGCTGACGGATACTAATAGATCGAGGACTTAACCTATATTCTAATGTGAAAAATGAACATTGTTATCTAGTTTTGAGAGAACATTCTCTCCATCAGGTTTGGTGGCGATAGCGAAGAGGTCACACCCGTTCCCATACCGAACACGGAAGTTAAGCTCTTTAGCGCCAATGGTAGTTGGGACTTTGTCCCTGTGAGAGTAGGACGTTGCCAGGCAATATTATTCCGCAGTAGCTCAGTGGTAGAGCTATCGGCTGTTAACCGATCGGTCGTAGGTTCGATTCCTACCTGCGGAGCCATGTGGAGAGCTGTCCGAGTTGGCCGAAGGAGCACGATTGGAAATCGTGTATACGTCACAAGCGTATCAAGGGTTCGAATCCCTTGCTCTCCGCCATAAGGAATTTATAATATTTGGCCCGTTGGTCAAGTGGTTAAGACACCGCCCTTTCACGGCGGTAACAC
>NZ_JBHWJQ010000088.1:0-3169 GCF_042731435.1 Streptomyces sp. NPDC059861
ATCCGCTGGCCTTCTGCGTCGAGCAGCTGCAGGCGGCGTGCGCGGCCGGGGCGGGGGTGGCCGCCTGTACGGCCTGGACCACGGCGAGGATCTGCGCGATCTGCTCGGTGTTGGTCTCCGCCGCGCGGGCGTCGGCCACGGCCTGGGCGAGGTTGGCGCTCATGCGGCGACCTCCGTACGGATCGTCGTGCCGTCCTTGGCGAGGAGCCCGCGCTTGACCAGCGCGTCGACCGCGCGGGTGACCGAGCCGGGGTTGATGCCGGTCGCCTTGGCGATGGCGGCGTTGGTCGACGTGCCGTCGATCGCGGCCTGAAGCACGGCCTTCTGGTTGTCGGTCAGGTCCTGCGGGACGGCAGCCGCGGGGGCGGCGTCCTTCACCAGACGCAGCGGCTCGGACGCCGGGGCCGGGACAGGCGCCGGCGCCTTGGCCGACCGCTGCCAGACCGGGCGGTCAGGGAGGGCGATGACGTCGGCCGGGGAGAACGCCCGGGTGCTGATCGGGTGCGGTGCCGCCTTGGGTCCGGAGCGGAGCATGGCCACGCCGGGCATCGGCAGGTCGTGGGCGTGCCAGCCGCGCTCGGTGGCGTCCTCGCCGAACACGACGCGGCTCTCGCCGGACGTGCTCAGGGCGAGGGCGGCGCGGTAAGTGATCTGGGCGCTGATCTGCGGGTCGATGCCGCCCTTGGCGTCCATGGTCGGCTTCTGCGTGGCCCAGATCAGGATGATCTCGGCGGCGCGCGCCATGCGGGCGAGTGTCGACAGGTTCTCCATGATCCGGGACCAGTCCGGGTCGCCCGGGTCGCCGTCGCCGCCCTTGGCGCGCTTCTTGCGCGCCATGGAGATGACCTCGGCTCCTTCGTCCACGAAGACCGTGATCCGGGGGCGGCGGGTGCTGATCTCGATGGTGTCCCGGCCGCGCGGGATCTCCTCCAGCCGCTCGTACATCTCAGCGACCAGTTCGTCCGTCACGCCGAGGACGTCTTCGGCGTAGATGGCGACGCGGGCGCGGTGCTCCCAGTTGATGCCTTCCACTCGCTTGGGGTCGATGACGACCAGGCGGTGGTTGGGCTCCTCGGACGCCTCCGCGAGCAGGGCCCGGGTGCTCCAGCTCTTGCCCGACCCGGAGGTCCCCGCGATCAGCATCCGGCGACCGAGCGGGACCATGACCGGCTCGCCGGTCACCGTGTCGACGCCCCACGGGTCGCCCGGCTTCCAGCCGGTCAGGTCGATGCCGTCGGCAGCGCTGCGGGTCCGCAGCGTGATCGTGGCGCGGTCGCCATGCGATCCCGAACTGATCTCCATACGCAGGGCGGTGCGGGCCCCGAGCATCGCCCGGATCTCCTCGTGCTTGGCCTTGAACGCCGACGGCTTCCACCGGCCATCAAGGCGCACCGTGGTGACCAGACCGGCCGGGGTCAGCTCGGTCGGTGCGGGCACGGTGCCCGACAGGCCTCGTTCGTCGGCGTGCTGGACCCAGTACGACGGGTCGAGGCGCTCCAGGAGGCGGCGCTCCTCCGCCGTGGCGTCGTCGTCGAGCGGCACCCGCACCTGGCGGCGGCCGACGGCGAGCAGTGCAGCGTTGAGGGCGATCAGGCTCAGCGAGCTTCCCGCCGGCCACATCGCCCAGTGCTCCGCCGACGACATCGCGTACGAGGTGATCCCAGCCGGGATCAGGTGCGCGGCGTGGGCGCGGACCGCGAGCTGGTTGAGCGTCAGCGGGTAGTTCCGGCGAGCCGACTTCAGGTCGCGGCGCGCGACCTTGGCGTGAGCGCGACCTGCCTTGTCCGCCGTCCGGGCCGCGCGGCGGCCGCCGTTGAACGGGTTGCTGCTCGCCGCCCGTGCGGCCTTCCGCTGGCTCGCGGCGGTCGCAGCCGTCGACCGCGCCGACGTGTTGGCCCGCTGAGCAGCGATCAACGCCTTCAGGTTCTCCGGGGTCCGGAGCTTCGCCCTGCGCTCGGCCTCCGTGTCCCAGCGGTGCGCGAGCGGGGCACACATCGGGGCGGCGCCGTCGAGTGCCTGGCTCGCCGCCGCTGTCGTCTTGTTGATCCGGTCCGCCGTGATCACGCGGGCCGTTTTGGTACCAGTACCGATCTTGTTCCATGCTGCTGCGTAGTCCACGAGTCGCTCCTTGGGTGGTCGTGGATCAGGGCCGGGATTGCCGTTCGCGCGGCGTTCCGGCCCGCCTGTTTTGTGGCGGTTGAGCCCGCAACCCCCGGGCCGCAACCTCCCTTGCGGGCGGTTGCGCCCCCGCAAGCCTGTGACCTGCGAGTTTCGGTGTTGCGGTGGTTTCCGGGGTGGGGCCCCTACGCGTGTGCGCGCGAGGGCCCCGGATTTTCGAGCCGTTCGGCGACCCCTCGGGAGGCGCCGCCGAACAAGACCCATACTGTGGGGGCACAGTTGCTGTGTCAAGCCATACACTGTGCTAGATCACTACTCCGGATGCTGTGATAGATCACCGCACCGTTCACCCGTCGAAGGAGCCCCGCCATGTCCTCGCTGGAGCGCACGCCTCCGTATCTCCAAGTCGTCGGCACGCTGAAGTCGAAGATCGTCAGCGGCGAACTCGCGCACGGCGACGTGCTGCCGTCCGTGCGCGAACTCGCGGCGGAGTACGGCATCTCGACTGCGACCGCGCAGAAGGTCCACCGCACGCTGAGGGCGGAAGGCCTCGCGGAAGGCCGGCAGGGTGCGGCCACCACGGTCAGCACGCGCCGGACCCTGCACCGCACCGCAGCCGACCGCCTGGAGGCGGCGCTCACTACCGGGCGGATCTACGCCGACGGCGAGTACGCCGTGATCACGGGCGCCGACCTGACCACTCCCCCCGAGTGGGTCGCGGACCTCCTGGGCGTCGAGGACGGCGGCCAGGCGCTGCGTCGCCAGCGGGTCACGCACAACGCCGACGCGGAGCCGGTCTCCGCGAGCACGAGCTGGTTCGTCGCTGAACTCGCGGAGACCGTGCCCGCTCTGCTGCAGCGCGAGCGGATCCCGGGCGGCACCCCATCAGCCATCGAGGCCGTCACCGGTCGACGCGCCGTGGCCTCCGAGGAAGCCAGCGCCGCCGATGCAGCAACCGAGGAACAGGCGACTCTGCTTGGCGTCGAGCCCGGCGCCCCCGTTCTGCTGAGCCGGAACGTGTACGTCGACGCGCAGGGCGACACGGTGGAGG
>NZ_JBHWJQ010000089.1:0-2867 GCF_042731435.1 Streptomyces sp. NPDC059861
CTCACCACCCACCAAGCACTCACCCACTTCGACACCGCCACCCACACCACCGAACCCCTCCTCGCCATCACCCACCTCAACCACACAACACTGCGAGACGCGGGCGACGCCGCACCGCCACTGCTGCGCGGCCTTGCTCCGGCCGCCCGCCGCCGCTCGGCCGCCTCGGCGGGCGGCCAGAACTCCGGTTCCTCGCTGGCACAGCGCCTCGGGGCACTGTCCGACGAGGAGCGGGCGAAGGCTCTGATCGATCTGGTCCGCGCCCAGGTCGCCGCCGTCCTCGGACACTCCGACCCCACCACCATCGGCGCCGACCGCGCCTTCCAGGACCTCGGATTCGACTCCCTCACCGCCGTCGAACTCCGCAACCAGCTCAACAACACCACCGGCCTCCGCCTCCCCAGCACCCTCGTCTTCGACCACCCCAACCCCACCGCCCTCGCGATGTACCTGCGGGAGCAGATCAAGGTGGAGAAGGTGTCGCCGGCCGACGCGGTCGTCAAGGAGCTCGGCCGCCTGAAGGCGGTCATCAAGTCGGCCGCCGCCGATCCGGTCGCGTACGAAAGCCTCGCCGAGCAGTTGCGAGAGCTGCTGGTCGTGGCGGACGAGGCGAACGGCAGGGCGCCGGCCGAGGTGGAGTCCGACAGCGACCTGGAAGCCGCGAGCGACGCGGAGCTGTTCGCGCTCATCGACGAACTGGACTGAGCGCGCGGCGCAGCCGACCATCACCGACCTTTTCACCGTACGAGCCAGATCATTTCGGGGAGCTGACAGCAGTGGCGAACGAGCAGGAACTCCGTGACTACCTCAAGAAGGCGATCGCCGACGCACGCGACGCGCGCAGGCGGTTGCGCGAGGTGGAGGACAAGGCACAGGAGCCGATCGCGATCGTCGGCATGGCGTGCCGCTATCCGGGCGGGGTGTCCTCTCCCGAGGACCTGTGGCGTGTGGTGGCCAACGGTGTGGACGCGATCAGTGAGTTCCCCTCCAACCGCGGCTGGGACCTGGAGGACCTCTACGACCCGGACCCGGACCACACAGGGACCTCCTACACGCGCTCAGGCGGCTTCCTGCACGAAGCCGACCTGTTCGACCCGGAGTTCTTCGGCATGTCCCCCCGCGAGGCCACCGCCATCGACCCGCAGCAGCGCCTGCTCCTGGAGACCGCGTGGGAGGCGATGGAGAACGCCGGTGTCGTCCCGGCCACCCTGCGCGGTAGCCGCACCGGTGTCTTCACGGGCGTGATGTACAACGACTACGGTTCTCGCCCCGACCTGCCCCCCGAGGGCAACGAGGGCTATCTGTTCAGCGGCAGCGCGGGCAGCGTGGCCTCGGGACGGATGTCGTACACCTTCGGGTTCGAGGGCCCCGCCGTCACGGTCGACACGGCCTGCTCGTCGTCGCTGGTCGCGATGCACATGGCCGCGAGCGCCCTGCGCAACGGAGAGTGCGACCTCGCCCTCGCGGGCGGCGCTGCGCTCATGTCGACGCCGACGGCGTTCATCGAGTTCTCCCGGCTACGCGGTCTGTCGGTGGACGGACGCTGCAAGTCGTTCTCCGACGACGCGGACGGCACCGGCTGGTCCGAAGGTGTCGGCCTGCTGGTGGTGGAGCGGCTGTCCGACGCCCGCAGGAACGGCCACCGCATCCTCGCCGTCATCCGCGGTACCGCCGTCAACCAGGACGGCGCCAGCAACGGGCTCACCGCGCCGAACGGGCCGTCGCAGGAACGCGTGATCCGACAGGCCCTCGCCAACGCCGGGCTGGAACCCGCCGACATCGACGCCGTCGAAGCCCACGGCACCGGCACCCGCCTCGGCGACCCCATCGAAGCACAGGCACTCCTCGCCACCTACGGCCAGAACCGCCCCACCCACAACCCCCTCTACCTCGGCTCCCTCAAATCCAACATCGGCCACGCACAGGCCGCAGCCGGCGTCGGCGGCGTCATCAAGATGATCCAGGCCATGCGCCACGCCACCCTCCCCAAGACCCTCCACGCCGACACCCCCTCCAGCCACATCGACTGGGACGCCGGAGCGGTGGAGTTGCTGACCGAGGCCCGCGAGTGGCCGGCGACCGAGGGCCGACCCCGCCGCGCGGGCGTCTCCTCCTTCGGCTTCGGAGGGACCAACGCGCACGTCGTCATCGAAGAGCCCTCGATCGTGGACGAGCAGAGCGAGGAGTCCGAGCAGAACGGCTCGGGGGCACCCGCGTCCGTCCCCGTGGTGCCGTGGGTGCTGTCGGGACGGACCGAACAGGCCGTACGCGACCAGGCCGCCAAACTGCTCACCCACATCGAGCAGCACCCCGACCTGCCCGTCACCGACATCGGCCACGCCCTCGCCACCGAACGCGTCACCTTCGACCACCGCGCCGTCATCACCGGCACCGGGACCGAGGACCTGCGCCTCGGCCTGCGCGCCCTCGCCGACGGCACACCGACCGCGAACGTCGTCACCGGCGAGGCCACCCCGGAACACCGCACCGCGTTCCTGTTCACCGGCCAGGGCGCCCAGCGCACCAACATGGGCCGCGAACTGTACGAAACCAGCCCGGTCTTCGCCGAGGCACTCGACGAGGTCCTCGCCGCCTTCGACGGACTCCTCGACACACCCCTGCGCGAAGTCCTCTTCACCGACAACACCGACACCGACGCGAACACCGACACGGCCCTCATCGACGACACCCAGTACACGCAGCCCGCGCTCTTCGCCGTCGAAGTCGCCCTCTACCGCCTCCTGGAGTCCTGGGGCATCACCCCCGACCACGTCGCGGGCCACTCCATCGGCGAACTCGCCGCCGCCCACATCGCCGGCGTCTTCACCCTCCAAGACGCCGCCACACTCGTCGCCGCCCGCGGACGA
>NZ_JBHWJQ010000090.1:0-2821 GCF_042731435.1 Streptomyces sp. NPDC059861
CCCGAAGACGCCCTGGACTGCGCCTGCGGCTTCTACCTCGGCGACCCGACGCCCTGATCAACACCCCTCCACGAACTTCCGCGGAGCAGCACTAGATCCGGGTCCTGCGCCGGGCCGCCGCGGCGCGCAGGCCCAGGGCCACAGCCAGAAGGACCCAGGCCGCGGCGCAGTAGACCCACGCGGTCAGGCCCCGTGCCGCGCCGACGGCGCTCCAGATGCCCCAGAACAACAGGACGACGCACAAGGCGCTCCAGGCGATGTCTCCGATACGCGTGCGGAGTTGTGCCCGTTGTGTGGTGCCGGGTTCCAGGTCCCCAAGTCCGGACGTGTGATCCGCCCCCCGTTGCGTCATCAGTCCGTTCCCTCCGTTGCCATGTGCAGAGGCTTCTCATGTACCCCGCGGCCTGTGGCCCACGCTGTTGAAATGCCCGTCGGCCAACGGCAAGATCAACGCGTCACGGGAGTGACTGCCTCTCACAAACTGGCCAGTGGGCCGACGGGGACCGCCGATCCGCTGCGCAGGTTGGCGCAGGCGCTCAACAGGGTGGGCGGCGGGAGGCCGGCCAAGAAGTGCTCCGCGACGACGAAGATGCAGGCAGACAGTGCCGCTGCCGCGCGGCTCCCTCCGGGCGACGCGTGCCGGCGAAGGCAACGAGCGCAGGCCGAGCGTGCGGCAGATCGCTCGGTGATGGTTCGCCGGACGTGGCACTTCTGCGGCCCGTCGATGTGGTCAGGCCCGGGCGCGCGGAGGCACGGGACTGCGTCACACCTCTGTAAGCATGGTGGTGAGCGCGGTGAGGTCGTCGGCGGCCAGCGACGGGGGCGTCATCGTCGCGGGATAGTGCCCGGCACCACGGCGCAGCCAGGCGGCATTGAGCCCAGCACGGCGGGCGCCGTCGATGTCCCAGGGATGCACCGCGACCATGAGGGCTTCCGTCACGGCAACGCCGACTCGACCGACGGCGTAGTGGTAGGCACTACGAGCGGGTTTCCAGGCGCCGGGTCCGTGGACGTCGAGCAGGGCGTCGAAGCAGTCCAGCAGGCCGGCCCGGGCCAGCAGGCGTTCGGTGGTGGCCGTCGTGCCGTTGGTCATGGTGATCAGCCGCAGGCCACGGGCCCTGAGCGTTCGTACGCAACCTGGAACTTCCGGGTGTACGTCGAGCGTGCCGAAGCCCGCCAGGATGTACCGAGCCGCGTCCTCCGCGCCGCCGGACCAGCCTGGCAAGCCCTCCAGTAGCCCGCGCAGCCCGTCCTTCGCGATGTCGGGAAATGCAGCGAAGCCGCCCGCAGCCGTCAGCGCGAAGCCGTCCCGCAGCACGCCGGCGAACCATGTCTGCATCAGCTCGCTCGGCGCGCCGACCTCCTCGAAGCGGAGACGCAGCGGGCTCATGTCGCTCAGCGTCTCGTTCACGTCGAAGACGACGACCCGGAGTGAGGAAGGCATCGGCACGGACCCGACGTTACCCGCGCTCGCGCCTGTCGGGCAGCAGCGGTTCGTCACGCGAACCAACGAAGTGCACCCTCCCGCGCCCAACCAGGGGTACCGCGCTTACCCGATGCCGGTCGGAGCCTTCGAGGGCATCGGCGTGCCGGACACGGCCGGGTCGGCCTGGTCCACGGCAGCGAGCCAGAGGGTGGCGTCCAGCGCGCGGGCTCCGGTCAGCAGTTCCCACTGGTCGCGCTTGCCCGGGCCGGCGCCCCAGGAGGCGGGCAGGAGGGAGACGACCGCTCCGGCGTCCGCGTGGGCGCGGAACAGTTCGGGAAAGCGGACGTCGTAGCAGGTGGCCAGGCCGATACGGACGCCGTCGACGTCGATGGTGACAACCTCGGAGCCCGGGGCGACGGTCTCGGACTCGGCGAATGCGAAGGCACCGTACAGATGGATCTTGTCGTACGAGGCCTCGACGCCAGGCCCCGTGGCCAGCAGATGTCTTCCACGGGGCGCCCGAGATGGTTCTCGATGGCCAGGCCGTCCATCTCGGCCAGAGCCTGGTTGAGGTGTACGTACCTCAGGTCCTCGTCGAGCATCACCAGGCCGATGGGGCACGTCTCGAAGAGGGCGTCGAGGAACGCGAGGTTGGTTTTCACCCTGTCGAGTTCGTCGCTCCTGGCCGCCAGGCCCATGACCACGGACCGCCCCATGGCCCCGGTCACGGGGAAGACCCGGAACCCGCAGTCGAAGACGGAACCGCCACGATGCAGCGCCGGCAGCCGGCCGCGCCAGTAGCCGAGGGCCCGGGCGCGCTTCGCGAGTCTCTCAGCGGCGCGTGGGCTGCCCTGGGGCGGTCCCGGGAAGAGGGAGGCCGCGGGCTGGGAAAGGATTCCCGAAGGGGTGTGCCCGAAGAGGTCGTGTGCGCCGGGTCCCCAGAAGCAGATCCGGTCCTCGTCGTCCATGCCGAAGACTGCCACGGACACATGTTCGAGCAGAGAGCCGGGCTCCGACCGGAGCGGTCCCGGCTCACCCTCGCCGTCCGGCCGAACGGGTCGCACAGGTCGCACAGGATGATCCTTCCGCCTGAGGCGCGGTCACCTGGGCCCCCGCAGGGGCGGTGGGCGAGGCCCGCGCCTCCCCCCATTGTGGGGACGACGGACCATTACTGCCCGCCTCGCACCGTTGCCGCCCGCCCGCGACAGCTTCTCAACCGAGAGTGACGGGTAGGGCAGGATGCCGTCCGGAAGTGGGCCTTGTCACACAATGCGGACTTTCCTTGTCATTAGTGTGAAAACGGGCAGGGGCCCGCCGACGCAAGGGAGTGCAGTGATGACCAAGCCTGTTCTGGAACCCGCGGCTCAGGAGCTCGCGGACGCGACGGCCAAGCCG
>NZ_JBHWJQ010000091.1:0-2655 GCF_042731435.1 Streptomyces sp. NPDC059861
ACGTCGCCCGAACACGGTTCACTTCATGTGCGTCCACACACTCACCGTGCCCCTGAACAAGGTAGACACACAGACCTAACGGAGTCCTACTAGAGACAGGAGCTGTTCGGCGTGCTCGTCCGGCAGCCCGGGCCGCCCTGCGGCGAACGCGGCGAGCAGCGGCAGCCGCGTGGCGTGCGCGTGCAGTTCCTGAGTGAGGTAGCCGATCCGGGCGGGGCGGCGCGTCGTGCCCGCGTCCGGCTGCAGGTCACCAGCCAGGACGCGAAGCAGCGTCGTCTTGCCCGCTCCGTTCTCGCCCGTGACAAGGAGGCGCCCTCCGGGCTCGATCGCCAGGAGCCCGTCCAGGCGCAGCCGTTCCCCGACCCGTACGTTGTCGAGCTCGGCGAGTGTGCCCTGGACCGGGCCGCCTGCTGCCGACGGCAGCGCCGTGGTGAATCTGAGTGGTACCGGCGGCTCCGCCACGGGATTGCGCCGCAGCCAATCCAGGCGCTCCCGCACCGAGCGCACCTGGCCGCCGAGCTTCGCCTCGCTGGACCGGCGGTGCTTGCCGAAACCCTGCTTCGGGTCGCGGCCGGTGGCGGCTAGCCTCCTGCCTGCAGCCTCCAGCACCTCCTCCGTGCGGGCCACCTCCGCGACCCAGTCCGCGTACCGCTGCTCCGCTCCGCGCCGGGCGGCGGCCTTCGCGGCGCGGTAGCCGGCCCAGCCGTCGCCGTACCGGCGCACGGTGCACTCGTCCCGGTCGACCTCGAGGATCGTGGTGGCGATGCGCTCCAGGAAGCCGCGGTCGTGGGTGACCGCGACGACGGTGCCTCGGTGTGCGCGCAGGTGTTCCTCCAGCCAGCACACGGCCGCCGCGTCGAGCTGATTCGTCGGTTCGTCCAGGAGCAGCAGCTCGGGGGCGGCAGCCAGGACGCAGGCGAGCGCGAGGCGCGACTGCTCGCCACCGGACAGTGAGCCGAGCAGGCGCTCCCGGGTGATCCGGGCCAGCCCGAGCCCGTGCATGGCGGCATCCACACGGGCGTCCGCCTCGTAGCCGCCCCGTTCCTCGAAAGCGGTCAGCAGCTCGCCGTACGCGGCAAGCTCCTCGTCCGACGCGTCGGCGAGGGACTCCTCTGCCGCACGGAGCCTTCGCTCCATATCGCGCAGTTCGGTCAGAGCAAGGTCGACGGCATCCTGCACGGTGCAGTCCGCATCGAGGTCGAGGGTCTGGGCGAGGTGGCCAGTTCCGCCGGGAAAGCGGACGGTGACCTCCCCGGCGTCCGGGATCTCGACCGCGGCGAGCAGCCGCAGCAAGGTGGACTTGCCGGAACCGTTCTCACCAATGACGGCGGCCTTCTCGCCCGGCCGGACGGTGAAGGAGACCTGGTCAAGGACAGTCCGGGTGCCATACGACTTGGTGACGGACTTGACAGACAGCTGCGCCACAGCGTGGACGGTGGTGGGCAAGGTGGTATGAGCGCGGTCGCGCATAGGGCTTTCCCCGGGCATACGAAGGGTCTACGGGCAGCAGAAGCGGCCCCAGGGGCCGTGCCCGGACTCAGACGAAGAAGAGGAAAGCCATGCCCTCACCGTAGCAAGACGAATCGTCTCGCCCCAAGTCGTGCGGGACACGAAGTCCGTGGTCCGCCCACACCAACTGACGAAGGACATGGAGTCCGATGTACTTCACCAACGGAGGCATCGAAGATCTGCAGAAGCGGCACGGCGAGGAGGAGGCCACCTACGAGTGGCTCGCCGAGGAGACCCGTGAGGCCATCCCGCCCGCGGGGCGTCTAGCCGCCGCCGGCCTGGTTCTCCTCGCGGCGGCGGGCAGGCCCGGCCAGTCCTTCCTTCTCCTGCAAGAGCCGATCCGCCGGAGCGAAGTCCCCCAGCTCGACCGCGAGCGCGGCGCGCACGAACGCGGCGAGCGCGATGCTCCCGGTGCGCACCTCGAAGATGCGCAGCGCGAGCGCGATGCTCCCGGTGCGCACCTCGAAGATGCGCAGCACCCCGTCTTTGGCCGACGCTGAAAATGCCGACGGGTCCGGCACTGAAGGTGCCGAGCACTGAGAACGAGATCGCCCCACCGGGGTGGTCCCAGCGGGGCGTTTGTTGGTGAGGTGTCGCGGTCGTCGGCAAGGTGCCGAGGCGCAATCAGTCGAACTTCATGCCGAAGTATGGGTCGGGTTTGCCTGTGTAGGGGTCGACGCCGGACTCCCACCGTCGTCGTTCCTCGCGCCAGTGGACGAAGTGCGGAGAGGGCTCGCCCCAGAGGGAGGCGTCGCTGAGTGGGCACTCGTCAAAGCCCTTGGTGAACAGGCGCCGAAGGAACTCCGCCATTCCGCAGTCGTAGATTTTCCAGTGGGGCCAGCCGTGCCGTTCCCTGGGCCACTTGTCGGGGTCGTGGTCAACGGTGAGCCAGCCGAGGATGTCGGCTCCGCAGCCGACGCCCCAAGCGACGACAGAATCAGGTCCGGCATCGACCTCGTCCGGTCCTCCTTCGGACTCCCACATGTGCCGTATGTTGGCTGTCTCGGCCGCCATGCCCCCGAGGTCAGGGTAGGCCGGCTGCGTGCTCGCTTCGGGGGGGGGTGTCTCTATGTCCTTCGTCAAGGACGTGGTGCCTGGTATGCGGGTGTTTGCGATAGTCAGGCGGCGAGAGTGATGGTGGGGGTT
>NZ_JBHWJQ010000092.1:0-1557 GCF_042731435.1 Streptomyces sp. NPDC059861
CCTACTAGTGCTGCCCCGCGCAAGTTCGTGGAGGGGTGTTGGGTCTGATCAGGCGGTCTTGAGTGGGCTGCCGTCATAGGTCCACCTGTACGGCTTCGCGGTCTCATTGCGGCCGATGACGTAACTCTCCAGCTTGTCGATGAGGTCATCGCGGCTGGAGAAGTCACCGTGTCGCAGCACGCGGCGGGTCAGGACGGAGAAGAACAGCTCGATCTGGTTGAGCCAGGAGGCGTGCGGCGGGGTCCAGTGCACGTGCCAGCGCGGGTGGTCGGCGAGCCACGCCTTGGTGTGTTTGGCGGTGTGGGAGGAGCCGTTGTCCAGCACGACATGGATGTCCTGGTCGGGGGCGATGACCGTGTCGAGCTGGTCGAGGAAGGCAGTGAACGTCGCTGCGTCGTTGCGGGCAATGATCTCGGTGAGGACCTCTCCGGTGCGCACATCCAGGGCGGCGACCAGCGAGGCGGTGCCGTGGCGGCGGTACTCGAACTCCTCGCGAGCGGGCTCGCCCGGCCTGGCGGGACGACCGGGGTGGCGCCTGGCGCGGGCGGCGATCGCGGTCTTCTCGTCGATGGACAGCACCACCGCCCCTTCAGGTGGGTCGCGGTACAGGTCGCACACGTCCGCGACACGGTCCCAGAAGTCAGGGGTGTCTCGGCGGGTGAGCCAGCCGCGGACCCGGTGTGGTTTGAGGTCCAAGTCGGCCAAGATCCGGCCGACTTGGGAGGCAGAGATGGTGGCGAAGACAGTGCCGGCGACCCGGGCGGCGATCGTGCGGTGCGACCAGGTCGCTTCCGGGTGCGGGGGCGCACTGGTGGCGGCGGCCACGATCGCCACCGTCACCTGGGGCCCGTATGCCTTGGGCCGGCCCGAGCGGGCGGCGTCCTTCAGCCCGTCCCGGCCCAGAGCGGCAAACCGTCCGCGCCACTTGCGGACCGTGTTCACGCTGACCGCCAGGTCCCGCGCGATGGCCCCATTGCTCAGGCCCTCAGCCGCCGCCAGCACGATCCGCGCCCGGAGCACCGCCCGCACCTGCGCTTTCAGGGAAACCGCTGTACGGATCAGACGCTCGCGCACCCTCTCGTCCAACTCCACCACGACCGCCTCGACCATCCCGGCCACACCCTCGCCCGCCCCGACCAAAGTGATGATCATGGCGTATGCGGGGGTGACCCAGCAGGATGGACCCGTGCCGAAGAATCCGCCCGAGTCCATGCAGGATCACCTGCGCCACCGTCTGAACGTCCGCGCCAAGGAACGCTGGCCCCAGCTCGTCCGCGTCCAGGTGCGCTTCCGCTCCGGATTCGCCTACGTGGCAGGGGAACTGCCGGGCGAGGAGGAACCGCTGCCGCTGTGCCGCCTGCGCTTCACCGGCGTCCTGCACACCTGGGGCTTCGCCCTCTACCTCGCCAGCCGAGGCAAGTACGAGGACAACTTCCTGCCCACCGGACTGCCCTTCGGCTCACCCGAAGACGCCCTGGACTGCGCCTGCGGCTTCTACCTCGGCGACCCGACGCCCTGATCAACACCCCTCCACGAACTTCCGCGGAGCAGCACTAG
>NZ_JBHWJQ010000093.1:0-1539 GCF_042731435.1 Streptomyces sp. NPDC059861
GGGGGGGTGTCTCTATGTCCTTCGTCAAGGACGTGGTGCCTGGTATGCGGGTGTTTGCGATAGTCAGGCGGCGAGAGTGATGGTGGGGGTTCTGGACTCGTAGAAGGTGCCGTCTCGGAGCATGGCGAACAGGACGCTGATGCGCTGGCGGGCAAGCCGCAGGAGGGCTTGGGTGTGGGTCTTGCCTCGTGCTCGTTGCCGGTCGTAGTAGGTGCGGGAGGCCGGGTCGGCGTTCATGCAGGCGAAGGCGGAGAGGAACATGGCGCGTTTGAGCTGCCGGTTTCCGCCTCTGGGTGCGTGTTCGCCGTGGATCGAGGTCCCCGATGACTTGGTCGTGGGAGCGAGGCCGGCGTAGGAGGCGAGGTGACCGGCGGTGGGGAAGCCGCTGCCGTCGCCGACGGTGACCAGCAGGACGGCGGCGGTCCTGACTCCGATTCCGGGCATCGAGGTCAGGACCGGGTGAAGAGGGTGGGCCTCCAGCAGGGTGCTGATCTGGGCTTCCAGGGCCCGGCGCTGGTCGTGGACCGCGGCGAGCGAAGCGGCCAGGGACGGGATCACGATGTCGAGGGTGCCCGTGCCCGGAACGATGACGGTCTGCTCGTCGAGGGCGTCGAAGACGTCATCGATCAGCCGTGCGGCCAGGCGCGGGGCTTTGGGCCGGATCAGCTCGACGAGTCTGCGCCGGCCGGCCTTCCGCAGTGCGGCCGGGGATCCGTAGCGTTCGAGGAGCCAGGTGACGGCGGGGTGGTCCAGCCGGGGCCCGAGCACGCGCTCGAGGCTGGGGTGGAACTGGGTGAGCAGGCCGCGTATTCGATTGCTGGTGCGGGTGGCCTCGGCCGCGAGGTCCTGGTCGAAGCCGGTCAGCACCGTGAGCTCGGCGGTGATCTCGTCGGTCAGCTCCAGCGAACGCAGGGTGTGCGGCATCGTCCGGGCCGCGTCCGCGATCACCGCCGCGTCCTTCGCGTCCGTTTTCGCCTCCCCCGGATACAGATCAGCGATCCGCCGCATCGCGAGTCCGGGCAGGTAGGCGACCTCGCAGCCCGCGTCGCGGGCCACGGTCAAGGGAAGGGCGCCGATGGAGGCGGGCTGGTCCACGATCACCAGGACAGAGCCGAACTTGGCTTTGAGCTTGTCGAACACGGCCCGCAGCTTCGGCTCGCTGTTGGGCATCGCCTTGTCGAAGACCTTCTTCCCGGCCGGGGTCAGACCGTGACCATGGTGGGCGGTCTTGCCGACGTCCATCCCGAGGAAGACGCCTATGCCTTCGGTGTCTAACATCGCACCCTTCCGCAGGTGTTGACCGTGCCGGCCTCGGCGGTGGCACCGTGCTCGCGCATCCACGTTATGCAGACCTGCCGCCCGCGAACTGTCCGGCATTGCGCCGGACCGGGCGGTGGCCGGGTCTCTCATCAGCGGCTCCGACGGCGCCTGCCGGACCCGGCGACACCACCCCCCAGGTCATCCGTTCGACAGAGGGGACACAGTCATACCGGGCCCGGAGGCCAGCGGCCCCATTGCAGGACCGCGAAAAAGATAACG
>NZ_JBHWJQ010000094.1:0-1459 GCF_042731435.1 Streptomyces sp. NPDC059861
GGTCCGGGAGACCGTGAGCAGCTGCTCGGAGACGAGCGCGGCTTCGGCAGCAGGGAAGGTTCGGGGCTTCGGGAACTCCAGGGCGTCGACCAGTGAGGCCACGGCCTTCCGGTCGTTGTACGGCACGGAGGTCTGGACCCAGGACGCGAGGGCGGCAACCTCCTTGCGGAGGTGGTGGTCCTGCCCGAAGAAGTCGGCTCCGTGCGAGACGACCAGGCTCGGTGCCGCGTCGTGGATGGCGGGTCGGCGGGTCATGCTGCGGCTCCCATCCGGTGGGCGAGGTCGGCGAGCTGGGTGGCGGCCGCGAGGATCAACCGGACCTCAGGTGTGCCGTCGGTCAGGAGTCGGTCGGGTCCGGGCGCCGGCGGGACCGGCGCGGGGGCCGGGACCGGGCGGCGGCGCAGGGCCACCGCCAGGACCGCGAGGGCAACCACCACGGTGGCGAGGTAGGCGAGGGCGATCACGAGCCCACCGCCTCAGACGTCGTGACGCGCTTCCAGGCCGCCCGGAGCCGGGTCTCCCCGGCGCTGTGGCCCGCCCTGCGGAAGGCGAGGGCGAGGGCGTTGTACGACATCGGCGGGTTGGTGCTGGCCCGGAGCTCCGCGACGATCGCGTCGATCTGGTCGTCCGTCAGGGCGGGTGCCTCGATGGCGGCCAGTTCTTCGAAGGAGCCCCAGACGGGGAGCTGCCAGCGGGGCTGTGACGCGTCCTGTGACGCGGGTGCGACGCGCTCTGTCACGCAGGTCAGAGCCCTACCGGTGCCGTCGCCCTGCCGGACTCCGTCCAGCTCCGACCAGGCGCCGGAGAGCCTCCTGGCCGCCTTGGCCTGTGCCTCCGCGACGCGCTTCCCGGCGCCCGTCACGGCGTCGAGGCGGGTCTCCTCGGTGCCCGCCTCGGCACGGAGTTCGGCGCGGGCGATGGCCGCCTGATCGCGGGCGCCCTGCTGGATCGTGGCGATCCGGTCGAGGGCGGTCTTGGTGAGCGCGGTCCGCTCCCAGAGACCGTGCACGAGCCACAAGGCCTTGGCCGCGATCGGCAGCCAGGCGACGGCGAGCCATGCGCCGGCGGATCCGTCGGCGGTGAGCGCGTGGGCGACCAGGACGCCGGTCGCGACCGCGCCGAACGCCCACCCGACCACGGTGACCGTGGTGTTGTGGTCACCCTGAGCGGCCAGGCGCCGGTCGTACGCGAGGGTCGCGAGCCAGCCGCCGTCGATGCCGAGTCCGACGACCAGGGCGACGGGCCACGGCATCGAGTCCCCGAGCCACATCACGACCACGGCCAGGGTGAGGACCATGGACACGGCGGTCATGGCGACCGCCGGTGCGGCGGTGTAGTTGCGCTTGGGCATGGTCACTTCCCCTTCCGGATCTCGCGGATGAGCAGGTACGACACGCAGCCGCCGACCGTCACGGCGACGGCGACCAGGGCGACCGCGAGGAACAGGCCGACCAGGACG
>NZ_JBHWJQ010000095.1:0-1223 GCF_042731435.1 Streptomyces sp. NPDC059861
GAGTCGGGGGCGGACGCCATCCATCCGGGTTACGGCTTTCTGTCGGAGAACGCCGAGTTCGCGCAGGCCGTGCTGGATGCCGGTCTGATCTGGATCGGGCCGCCGCCGCAGGCCATCCGTGACCTGGGTGACAAGGTCGCGGCCCGGCACATCGCCCAGCGCGCCGGTGCCCCCCTCGTCGCGGGAACACCCGATCCGGTCAGCGGTGCCGACGAGGTCGTCGCCTTCGCCGAGGAGCACGGGCTGCCGATCGCCATCAAGGCCGCCTTCGGCGGCGGCGGACGCGGCCTGAAGGTCGCCCGGACGCTGGAGGAGGTGCCCGAGCTGTACGAGTCGGCGGTCCGCGAGGCCGTCGCCGCGTTCGGCCGGGGCGAGTGCTTCGTCGAGCGCTACCTCGACAAGCCCCGCCACGTCGAGACCCAGTGCCTGGCCGACACCCACGGCAACGTCGTGGTCGTCTCCACCCGCGACTGCTCGCTCCAGCGCCGCCACCAGAAACTGGTCGAGGAGGCCCCGGCACCGTTCCTCTCGCCGGCCCAGGTCACCCAGCTGTACTCCGCCTCCAAGGCCATCCTCAAGGAAGCCGGCTACGTCGGCGCAGGCACCGTCGAGTTCCTCGTCGGCGTCGACGGCACGATCTCCTTCCTGGAGGTCAACACCCGCCTCCAGGTCGAACACCCCGTCACCGAGGAAGTCGCCGGGATCGACCTGGTCCGCGAGATGTTCCGCATCGCCGACGGCGAGGCACTCGGCTACGACGACCCGCCGCTGCGCGGCCACTCCTTCGAGTTCCGCATCAACGGCGAGGACCCCGGCCGCAACTTCCTGCCCGCCCCCGGCACGGTGACCACCTTCGCCGCGCCGTCCGGCCCGGGCGTCCGCCTGGACGCCGGTGTGGAGTCCGGCAGCGTGATCGGCCCCGCCTGGGACTCCCTGCTCGCCAAGCTGATCGTCACCGGCCGCACCCGCGCCGAGGCCCTCCAGCGGGCCGCACGCGCCCTGGAGGAGTTCCAGGTCGAGGGCATGGCCACCGCCATCCCCTTCCACCGCGCGGTCGTCAAGGACCCGGCGTTCGCACCCGAACTCACCGGCTCCACCGACCCCTTCACCGTCCACACCCGCTGGATCGAGACCGAGTTCGCCAACGACATCAAACCCTTCACCGCACCCGCCGACGCGGAGGCGGAGGAGGAGCTGGACCGCGAGACGGTCGTCGTCGAGGT
>NZ_JBHWJQ010000096.1:0-1176 GCF_042731435.1 Streptomyces sp. NPDC059861
GGCGTCGGGCATTCGCCGCGGAACGGATGGCCGGGCTTGAGGACGCCGGCTGGATCGGTCGGCCGAAAGCCGATCTGATCCTCGACGACGCTGAGCGCCGGCAGCTGCAGCAGTGGGCGCGGCAGGCGAAGACCGCCCAGTTCCTCGCGTTGCGGGCCAAGATCGTGCTGCGCTGCGCGGAGGGCGGGACGAACCAGCAGGCCGCGGCCGACCTCGGTATCGACAGGTCGACCGTGGACCGCTGGCGGGCCCGGTTCATCGCAAAACGTCTCGACGGTCTGCAGGACGAGCCGCGCTCGGGCCGACCGCCTTCGATCCTCCTCGACCAGGTCGAGGAGGTCATCGTGGCCACCCTGGAGTCCGTCCCGGGCCAGGACACGCACTGGTCGCGGGCCTCGATGGCCCAGCGCACCGGCCTGTCGAAGTCGACGATCGGTCGAATCTGGAAGCGGTTCGACCTCAAGCCCCACCTGCAGGACTCCTTCAAACTGTCCACCGATCCGCAGTTCGTCGCCAAGGTCGTCGACGTCGTGGGCCTGTACCACCACCCGCCCGAGAAAGCGGTCGTGCTCTGCGTGGACGAGAAGTCCCAGATACAGGCGCTGGACCGGTCCCAGCCAGTGCTGCCGATGATGCCGGGCATGCCCGAACGGCGCACCCACGACTACCTGCGGCACGGCATCACCAGCCTGTTCGCCGCCTTCAACATCGCCGACGGCACCGTCATATCGGCACTGCACCGCCGCCACCGGGCGATCGAGTTCAAGAAGTTCCTGATCCGGATCGACAAGGCGGTGCCCGCCGGGCTCGACGTGCACCTCGTCTGCGACAACTACGCCACCCACAACACCGCCGAGATCAGGACGTGGCTCGGCAAACACCCCCGCTTCCACGTCCATTTCACCCCCACCGGCTCCTCTTGGATGAACCAGGTCGAGCGGTGGTTCGGCCTGCTGACCGACAAGCTCATCCGCCGCGGTGTCCACACCTCCGTGAAGGCCCTGGAGGACGACATCACCGCGTGGATCGACACCTGGAACGAGAACCCGCGGCCCTTCACCTGGACCAAGACCGCCGACGAGATCCTCAACTCCCTCGCCGACTACCTCACCAAGGTCGGAACCACCGGCCAGCAAACAGAGCAGAACTAACCCTAAGGATTTCTGGCGCAGCACA
>NZ_JBHWJQ010000097.1:0-1134 GCF_042731435.1 Streptomyces sp. NPDC059861
GAGGAGGAGGTGTTTGGCGTGGTGGTGGGTGACGAGGTGGCGGGCGAGGTGGGTGCCGAGGGTGCCGGTGGCGCCGGTGATGAGGATGGTGCCTTGGTCCCAGTGGGGGCCGGTGTCGCGGGTGCTGGTGCTGGTGGTGGGGTTGTAGGGGGTGAGGTGGGGGGTGTGGAGGGTGTTGTCGCGGAGGGCGAGTTGGGGTTGGCCGGTGGTGAGGAGGGTGGTGGTGTCGATGGGGGTGTGGGGTGGGAGGTCGGCGAGGACGATGCGTCCGGGGTGTTCGGTCTGGGCGACGCGGATGAGGCCGGTGACGCCGGCGGCGGGGAGGTCGGTGATGTCTTCGGTGCCGATGGCGAGGGCGCCGCGGGTGATGACGAGGAGGGTGGTGTCGTGTTTGGTGTCGTCGGTGAGGAATGTCTGGACGGCGTGGAGGGTGTCGGTGGTGACGTCGCGGGGGGTGCGGCCGCCGGAGACGATTTCCAGGACGTCGACAGCGGCGGTTGGGATGGCGGCTTCGGGTGTGGTGGTGGGGGTGGTGTCCGGCAGGGGCGTCCACCGCACGGTGTGAAGACCGTCGCCGGTTCCGGAGGCGGCTGCGGTCCGCAGGGCGTCCTTGGAGAGCGGGCGCAGCGACAGCGACTCCACCGTCGCCACCGGAGCACCCGCCCCATCAGCCACCGTCATTCCGACCATGTCCGAGGCTTCGAGGGAGAAGCGCACCCGGACCGTGTCCGCGCCCACCGCGTGGACCGTGACGCCTTCCCAACCGAACGGCACGAGGGCCTGCCGGTCCGGGTCCACCACTCCAGGCAGCAGGGTGTGGAGGGCGGCGTCGAGGAGGGCGGGGTGCAGCAGGTAGCGTCCGGCGTCGGCGTCGGGGCCGTCCGGTAGGACGACCTCCGCGAACATCTCATCCTGGCCGCGCCAGGCCCGCTTCAGTCCCTGGAACGCCGGCCCGTAGGCGTAGCCGAGTTCCTCCAGGCGCTCGTAGGCGCCGTCGAGCGGAACTTCCTCGGCGCCCGCCGGTGGCCACGCGGTCAGTGGTTCGCCCTCGACGGTCTCGCCCGCGGTGAGGGTGCCCTGTGCGTTGAGCGTCCACGGGTGGTCACCGGCCGGCTCCTCCCGCTCGGGCCGCGA
>NZ_JBHWJQ010000098.1:0-1102 GCF_042731435.1 Streptomyces sp. NPDC059861
CCCGGCCCCCCCGGCGCCGCGCGCCCCGCCGGCCCGGGTCGATAACACCGCCCCGCCCCGCCCCACCCCCGGCCCCCCCCGGCGCGCAGCGACGGCCTTGAACCAGTAGAGAAACTTGTAACAACTGCGCCCACGCGCCGCGCCAGAGGACGCGCCGCGTACGGTCGTCGGCCATGAGCACTGAGACACCGAGGGACGCCGACGGCAACAAGCTCTGTGGCTGGTGCGGCGGCCCGATCCAGCAGAAGGGCGTCGGCCGCAGCCGGGACTACTGCACGCGCACGCACAAGGAGTACGCGTACAGGGCTCGCCGGGACCAGGAGATCCGGTTCCGGGCCTACTCCAAAGGCCGGGCCGACGAACGCTTCTTTTCGACAACAGCCGAAACTCCGCAACCCTCCAATACGTCTGTTGTCGAAACTCAATCACCGCAGGTCAACGCCACGAATTCCCCGTCACCCCCCGCACCTTTGCCTCCCTTGAAACGGGCTCGCCGCAGGTCCGCACAGACTGCGTCCGCCATGCCTTTGTGGCCGCCGGCGGATGACGGAGAGCCGGACGATCAGCCACCACGGACCGATTCCTAGCGGAGCGCCCACGCGTCGCTCGGCCACATCGCGGCAGCAGCTGCTCCCCCTCAGCCGCGGAGTGCCTCCAGGTCGCCTTACGCACCCGCATCCGTGACGGCGGGGGTACGGCGCTCCGCCCCAATCCGGGCCCGGCAGACGGCCGCTCAAGCCGCGCAACCCCACCCCCCTTCCCGCTGGCCGTCGTTGGTCGTCCGGAGCACCCGCAGACGCGTATGCGGTAGGCCACGGAGGATTACGGGCCTCAGGCGGCCTGTACGCCCGCCTGAGGGCTCGTGAGCGCTCCGGCGGACCGAGAGTCGCAGGAGCGGGAGAACGACGCTCAGAGGCTCACGGGAGGCCGTGTGCCGGTACGTTCGGGACTTGGCACGACGAAGCCCCCGCCGAATTCGGATCGGCGGGGGCTTCGGTGTGTGCGGGCGGAGGTCAGCTCCGATGGGCTCGTGTGCGTGGCGCTCTGGCGACGCAGGGCCAGGCCGCCGACCTCGACGCCAGGGAGGGCCGCGACCCACTCC